>SBBG01000193.1 GCA_005240065.1 Gammaproteobacteria bacterium
TAACCGCCAACGGCGCCACTCGCGCCTTGGTTATGTTGCCCCGGCTGTGTTTGCGGATAATTTCATTACACAGCAAACCGGTGCTTGAAGTGGGTGTGTCCGTTATTGACAGTACACCTCAAACTACCCGCCATCATTTAACCATTCTGACCGCATTTTCCTGCGGAGAAATTTTCACATCCACACTCATCCCGAGTTTGAACGGCGTCGCCTCCAGCAACCCTATCTTCACCTGCACCACTTTCAGACCCAGGTTCACCGCGGGATTGTCGGGCCTGATCTTTCTTGCCCCTACATAGCCGGAAATTTCCTCCACCCTGCCCTTGAAAATCTTTCCGGGGTACGCCGATGAGGTTATATCCACCGGATCGCCAAGCCCGAACCTGCCGACGTCGGTCTCGTCGATTTCGGCGTTGATCCGCAGCCGCTCCACATCGGCGATCGCCAGCATTGCCACCTCGGGCATGATGATCTCGCCTTCGTCGAGATAACGGCGTATCACCTTGCCGGAGATCGGGGCGGTAATGAACGTCTTGTCCAGCAGCTTGCGCTGATACTCCACCGCCGAGACGGCGCGCCGCACACTGTCCTGGTATACCTTCACCGTTTCGGTCTTTGGCCCTTTCTCCAGCAGCCGCTTTTCCTCCTCCACTTCTTTCACTCTGGCCGCCGCCACTCGAAGAGTATTCTCGCTCTCGTCGAGGCTGGCGGCGGCTATCAGGCGGCGCTGGTACAAATCCTTGCGCCGATCGTATTCCTTGCGCGCCAGTATCATCTCCGATGCCACCCGCTCCAGCGTGGCGGCGGCCTTCTGGATCTCCTCCTTGCGCGAACCGGACGCCACCTCACGCAGCTTCGCCCGCGCCACGGCCAACCCGGCTTGCGCCTCGACAAGTCTGGCCTCGATGTCTCTGCCGTCAAGCCGCGCGATCAACTGACCTTTTTCCACCGGGTCGTTCTCCTTGACGAACATCTTGTCTATGCGCGCCGTCAGATCGCTACCCACCTCCACCTCCAGGCCCGGCAGCGTCTCCAGCTTGCCTTCGGCGGCTACATGGCTTTTTACCATGCTCGATGTTTCCGGTTGTTCGATGGGCCTCCCGGAGAAGAGCATCAGATAGGCGATGCCGGCAAGCAGGAGTATGCCGATGGGGACGAGTATTTTCTTGTTCACGTCTTCAGTCTCCCGTCTTCGAGAAACACCACTCGGTGCGCCAGTTCCTCGGCCTTGGGGTCATGACTGACAATGGCGATGGCCTTGCCCGCCGCCTCGGCGAGTGTGCGCAACAAGGTCAGCACCTCACGGCCGGTTCTGGAATCGAGATTCGCGGTAGGTTCGTCGGCGAGGATGATCGGCGGATCGCCCGCCAGAGCGCGGGCAAACGAGGTGCGTTGCTTTTCTCCGCCGCTCAGGTCAGCCGGATAAAGGCCGGCCCTTTTGACAAGACCCACCTTGTCCAGCAGCTCCAGCGCCTGCGCCTTGATCTTCTTCCTGTCATAACCCTTCAGCCGCAACACCAGCTCCACATTCTCCGCCGCCGTCAGCGATGGAAACAGGTTGAATGCCTGGAAGACGAACCCGATGTGATTCTTGCGGATGTCCGGCAGCTCCTCCTCACCGAGCGTAGTGACCATCTTCCCCGCCACCCGCACCTCACCGCTGGTCGGGCGCAGAATACAGCCCATGATGGAAAGCAGCGTGGTCTTGCCGGAACCGGATGGACCCATGATCAACAACACCTCGCCCTTGCTCAGCCCCAGCGTCACGGCATCCACGGCGACGACCTTGCCGGCGCCCGCGCCGTAGACCTTGCTGACCTCCTTCACTTCCAGAACCGCCGTCATGACATCATGCCTTGAAGACCGTCACGGGATCGAGCATCCTCACTTTCCTCACCGATACATAGGCCGCCGCCAGGCAAACCAGCAAAAGCGTGAAGAACAACACGACGAGCAGGATCGGACTCACATAGAGATCAACGCCGGCCTGCTCGATGCCATCCCGCACCAGAAAGATGATGGCCACTCCCAAAGCATAACCGATCACGGCGCTGATCACCGTCTGGGAAAAAATCACCAGGTAAAGATCGCTGTTCCTGGCGCCCAGCGCTTTCAAGGTGCCGTATTCACGCAGGTGTTCCATGGTGAAAGCGAATATCGCCTGCCCCACGATCGCCCCGCCGATCAACACCGCGAGGATAGCGGTAAGGAAAAAGGCCATACCCATGCCGGTCTGCACGGTCCAATACATCACCGTCTGATAGACAAATTCGTCTCTGGTGAAGACATCGTTGTCGCGCAACGCCACCCTCAAGGCTTGCGCCACCGCTTGCGCCTGCGCCGGATCCTTGAGCTTGGCGACGATGTAAGCGGTATGGTTGGCCAACGCCATGTCCGCAAGCAGGGGTTGAAACTGATTGTATGACATGAACATGACCGGAATGGTGGTGAAGCTCTTGATTCCTTGCGACAGGCCTACCAGCTTGAAGGAGTGCTCTTTGACGAAGGTCAACTCCCATTGCGAACCCAGCTCCAGACGCCCAAGCCGCTGCTCGGAGGTCTTGTCCAGGATCATGTAATGCCCGCCCTTCACATCCTCGGCACGCCCTTCCAGCATGGCCCATGGCGCTCCCACGCCGGTATCCGGGTTATAGGCAATGACTTGAACCTGTTCGCGCCTGCCATCGGCCAATTTCACGAAGGCAAAAGTGAGTATGATCTTGTCCGCCCATTGCACATCGGAAAAGGCGCGCACTTGATTGATCCTGTGCTCGGGAAAGGGTAGAGCGAAATCGAAGGACTGAATGTTCTTGGAACCTATCCAGATATCGGCGTCGGTATGGCGGATCACCGCCGTGGCATTGCCCATCATTCCCAGATAGATCGCCACTTCGATCAAGGCGAGTACGGTCGAGATGGTTATTCCGATCAGGGTGATGATCAACCTTCCCTTCTCGTGAAACAACGTCTTGAAGGCCAGCCACAGCATGTGACGCTATCCTTTCACCGATCAAGTAGGCACATGCTTTTCCCCCACTTCGAGATTGCCGAGTTCGCATTCTTCCGCATAATGCACGAAGGCGCGGCGCAGACGTTCCGGCCAACCTTCACCCAGCTTTACACCGATCCGCATCAGTTCTTTTTCGATCTGCTCGGCGCTCACCTCAAGCAAATCATAGGTAATTTCCACCCTCTCCCCCTGCACATCGACATTCCTTACCCCCCGCATGGCAAGCAGATCATCAGCCACCATCGCCGCACCCACAGCATGCAGAGGTTCGGCAAGATGCAAACGGCGCCTCTTGATGTCCACAACCCCCTCCTGCTTCGGAGCCTTGCAGCCCGGATAACCGATGTACAAATGAGGATGAGCAAGAAAACGCTCCCGGCATTGCTGGGAGCAAAAGGCAAAGTGCATCTCCAGATAGAGCAGTTCATTTTGATGCGGATCGACAACCATCCCGCATACCGGGTCTGTGACTGGTGCGCTCATCGTTTTTCCTCCTTATCAAGGTGCCGCTTTTCGGTATTACCCGTCACTTTTCGCATAATCAATGTCACTCAGAGTTTGCATCATTTACCTGTCGTCTGCCAATGTTTCATGCTCGGGGAACAGACCCATGACCCCGAAACGGCGCTTGGACACAATCATGAACAGAAGCGGTGATTGCCAGTCTGACAGGCAACGCTGCACGCTCGTTTACGGAAAGCCAAAAGGAGCATTCCGGACAACTCTGAATACAGCATGCTGAAATTCGAGGCCAGATCTGGCTGACGATGCGAGAGCAGGCCGCTGTGAAGAGAAGTAAAAACGGCCTGAAGAGATCGGGCTGCGATGCAACCCATTGGCAAAAATGGCTCCCCAGCGCGGACTCGAACCACGGACCCGGTGATTAACAGTCACCTGCTCTACCGACTGAGCTACTGGGGAATATTACGGTAACCAGAGGTGGTGTATGGTACTTATGATAGCGTCGGTGGTCAATAGATCGCAGCGCGGAAAATGTAGCCAAACTCGAGCGCGAACCATATCCCCCTCCCCCCGCAAGAAATACTTGTCCAATCATGAATAACGTGTAGAATCAAAAAAATCTCAGAAATACAATAATTAGCCTCTACGGAGGCACCCATGGCATCTCACGCCCTGAGGGGGGTATAACCATGACTGACAATGATGCAGAGGAGGTACGCCCAGGCTCCCTCCTTGCGGTGAACGTGCATGCCGCAAATGGCCATCTGTTGCTCGAAGCGGGAACCCGGCTCACCGTCAAGCATTTGCGTATGCTGAAGGCGCATGGCATTGAGCGGATCAGCACCATTCAGATGGCGTCTGACGAGGCGAACGAGCCGCCTCCAGCCGCCTCCGCCCAACCGCATCTCCTGGAACTATTCCGGCATACGAATACCGATCACCCCTTCATCAGAACGCTGATGAGGTTGAGCGAATTACGGCTGGGGCATACTGGCGCGGGAAGCTGCCAGCATGATCATTAATCCCCGCGAACTCGTCGCCGGCACGATACATCTGGTATCTCTGCCGGAGATTTTTGTGCGCGTCAACGAGATGATCGACAATCCGCACTGTTCGGCGGCGGATATCGGACGTGTCATCGGCCAGGACACGGGGCTGACGGCGCGGCTTCTGAAAATCGTCAATAGCCCTTTTTACGGCTTCCCGAGCAAAATAGATACGGTGTCGCGCGCCGTTATCATCGTCGGCTTGCAGGAGCTGCGAGATCTCATTCTGGCGACATCGATAGCCAGGGTTTTTGCGGGAATACCCAATGATATCGTCGACATGGACAGCTTCTGGCGCCACAGTGTGGGGTGCGCGCTGGTGGCCAAAGGCATCGCCGCCCGGCGCGGCGAGCCCCACGCCGAGCGTTTTTTCGTGGCGGGGCTGCTGCACGATATCGGCAGCCTGCTGATCTACCGCAAGGTGCCCGAACTGGCGCGCGAGGCATTGTTGCGCGCCAGACACAGTGGCGAAGTACTATGCAAGGCGGAGCAGGCGGTGATCGGCTGCGACCATGCGGCGGTGGGCGGGGAATTGCTGCGCGCCTGGAAACTGCCCAAACACCTGGAGGAGGCGGTCGCCTTTCATCATACCCCCATGCTGGCCGAGCAATACCCGCTCGATGCAGCCATCGTGCATCTCGCCAACATCATCGCCAATGCAGTGCTGTTCGGCAGCAGCGGCGATCCTCATATCGCGCCCTTTGATCCGGCGGCGTGGGATCTGGCCGGCCTGTCGCCGGATATCATCGAGTCCATCGTGATCGAGGCTGAAACACAGTTCAGCCAGACCCTCGAAGTGCTCCATCCGAAAGAACACTAGCATGTCGAATCCATTGGTATCAGTACTGCTGCGCTGGGCAATCAACACCCTGGCCTTGTGGGTGGCGAGCTATCTGTTCTCCGGCATTTCCTTCAAGGATGCCGGGGCGCTATGGGTGTCGGGTCTGCTGCTCGGCTTCGTCAATGCCATTATCAAACCTATGCTGGTCATCCTGACATTGCCCTTGTCAGTGGTGACCCTGGGCTTTTTCATCCTGATCATCAACACATTGATGTTGCTGCTGGTGGCGTGGCTGGTGCCGGGGTTTGTCATCGCCGGCTTCTGGACGGGATTTTTCGTTGCATTGTTCATTTCTGTGTTCAGTTTTTTCACCAATCTGCTGATCGGTAAGTGAGATATTCACGCCAAGCCGTGCGGACTCCAAGCGTCACAGCGGCGACTTCAACCCCCACTCGGAACCGCCCTCTCCCGCCAGAAAAACGAACATCGGCTTGCCCTGATCGCGCCAGAATTCGACGGCGGCATTCAGGATCTCCAGCGCAACTTCGAATTGATCGGGGGCGTGCGCGGCGAAAGTGTCGAAGTCTTCATAGAGAATCACATAACCCGGCGCATCTCGCCAGGAAAGATCGGTGAGACACTCTTCGAAGGCATCCCAGTTACCGCCGAAGTAATCGGGAAAATCCAGCGCGCGGGCGAAGCGGTCGAGAAATTGCTCCTTGCTGCGAACACCCTGTCCCGCCACGGGGAAAAAGGCCAAACCCTGCCGCGCCGCCTTTACTTCGACCTCTTTCCTCTCGGGCGCGGAGGGGCGGTCGAACCAATAGACCCCGGCGGCTTCGGCATTGCGCAACAGCGATGTCAGTGCTCCCATGCGCTACTCCCTGATGCGGCGGAATATCCGGTAATGATCGGCGGTATAGTAAAATTCCCCGCCCGCTCCGGCGACGATGCGCCGCGCGCCACGATCCTGGGAGCCGGGCGTTTTGACCGTGTACTCGCGGTAGTAACCACGCTCGTGCTGCGGCAGCCGCCTTTCGCGGTTGCCGAACACCGTGCCGTCCTTGGGATAGGGAAAAGGCCCGCCCTGCTTGATGAGTTGCAGCGTCTCGCGCGCCTCGGGAGGTAGCTGGTCCACGGCGATGCCGCCCATGCGTGGCTGAGCGGCATTGTCGTCGAAAAACGCCATGGCGAAAGGATCCCCGGACGGCGAAAAGGCCGCGCCTTCCGCCGCCGGTGAGACGCTGCCGGCGCAGAGTAGCACCAGCGCAAACAGCAGGCGCAGCACGTTGCGCGTCATTCCTCCGTCTGCCATTGGTCTCGTCCCTTCATCTTGCTGCGATAGAGCGCGGCATCGGCGCGTTCGAACACCTGGGATGGCGTATCGCTTGCGGCGAATTCGGCCAATCCAAGACTGACGGTGATCGGCACCCGCATTCCGCTGTGCTGGAATTCACAAGCGCGCACTGCGGCACAGAGCTTTTCCGCCACCTTGCGGGCGCCTTCCATGGCGGTTTCGGGAAGCAACATGACGAACTCCTCGCCACCATAGCGGGCGACGAAATCCACATCGCGCATTTGCTTTTGCAGCAATTGGGCGATCACTTTGATCACCTTGTCTCCCGCTTGGTGGCCGTAGCGGTCATTGATGCGCTTGAAGTGATCGATATCAGCGACGATCATTGTCAGTGGCGCCTTGTATCGCTTCCAGCGCGCACATTCTTCCATCGCCCGTTTTTCGTAGGCCAGCCGGTTGGGAATACCGGTCAAGGCATCCTGCAAGGCGTTCTCCTGTTCCGTGCGAACGCGCTGATGCAGCTGAGCGATCTCGACCTCCATGTCGTGCAGGCGCGTGGTCAGTACCTCGATCTGGCGATCCGCTTGCGCCTGAAGATCGGTTTCCTCGTGGAGAAACGAATCGACGTGTTCGCGTATGCCATCCAGCCGCTGCTGGATCGCCTGTTTCAATTGGCCGATATCGCCGATCTCCCGTATGGTGATCTCGATACCGTCCATCTGCGCGTGCATGGCGACATCGAGCCGATGCTGGCTTTGCCGTGAAGCCAGGTGCGTGGCGGCGCTATCGGCGATGTACTGATCCATTTCCTGCAAACGTTCGGTCAACAGGCGGAGAAAGGTTTCAAGATCGCTCTTTTCGCCACGGATCTTCTCCAGGGTGCGGCTCACCAACGCCGCGACGGATTGCAGTGACAGCATCAATGCCTGCGGATCGATATCCTTTCCCAATTGCGCCTTGAGTGACTCGACGGCCTCGGTCATTTCCGGCTGCAAGGAAAGCTGTTCGTGCAACTGGATGACGGCCTCCCTCACAACGGGGGACAAACTGCCTTCCGCGCCAGCGGCGGGCATCCCGGCTCCCGGAGCCGGGCGTCTGCCAAACAATTTATCGAAAAAACCCGCTCCGGCCTCTTTGCCCGGTGCACTCGCCGTCCCGGCATCGCCCGGCACGGCGCTCTGGCGCGACTCAGTCGTCTGATCGATATCGAGCAGGGCGCGGGATATCGCCTCAATACGCTCCTGCAAGGCGGCGGCGCCCACGCCGTCGCGGATCGCCTTGCGCAGTTTCTCCAGTTGCACGTCAATTTCAGGATGAACGCCGTCCGCCGCCAGCGCCAGACGCGAGATGCAGCGGCGCAGCGTTTTTTCCATCTCGTCCCATTGTTGCTCTTTCTGTTCGAGTTTTTCCAGCGCGCTGTAATATTTCTGCCGCCACTGGTCGAGCCCCAGAAGATTAGCGTTGTCTTGGGTCATGGCGTCTGAAATTTAATGAGATGCCTTACCATACGTGGCTCCGTCTACCTCAACCCCAGCACATCCTGCATATCGAACAAGCCGCGCTCGCGCTGTGTCAACCATACCGCCGCGCGAACCGCGCCGTTGGCGAAAGTCATGCGGCTGGATGCCTTGTGAGTAATCTCGACCCGTTCGCCCAGGCCGGCGAACAATACCGTATGATCGCCGACGATATCGCCGCCGCGCACCGTGGCAAAACCGATAGTCGCGCGGTCGCGCTCGCCGGTCACGCCCTCGCGGCCGTAAACCGCGCATTCCTTAAGGTCACGCCCCAAGGCTTGCGCTACGACTTCGCCCATGCGCAGCGCCGTGCCGGAAGGCGCATCCACCTTGTGACGGTGATGGGCTTCGATGATCTCGATATCCACCTCGTCGCCCAGCACGCGCGCCGCCATATCCAGGAGTTTGAAACACAGATTGACGCCCACGCTCATGTTTGGCGCCATGACGACGGCGATATCGGCAGCCGCTTCGGTGATATACTGCCGCTGTTCGGCGCTAAAGCCGGTGGTGCCGATCACCATGCGCTGGCTCGCGGCGCGGCACACCATAAGGTTATCGAGCGTCACTTCCGGCCGGGTGAAGTCGATCAATACATCGAAATCGGCGGATACAGCCGCGAGATCATCGGTAACCCGCACGCCGATTTTGCCGATGCCCGCCATTTCACCCGCATCCATCCCCAGCGACGGACTGCCGGGGCGCTCCAGCGCCGCAGCCAGAACGAGGCCGGGATGTTGCCGGCAGGCCTCGATAAGACTATGGCCCATCCGCCCGGCGGCGCCGCTGATTGCTATTCTGATCATGCCTTCCTCTTTGAATTTCGCTGATCGGACAGTCTAATCCAGCGTCAGCGGAAAGGCAAAAGCCATCCTTGCCACCATCGGCACGGAAGGCATGCGTGCCGGAAGGAGTCGCAAATCTGCACAAATTGGATTATCGTAGAAGCCGAACTGGTTCAAAACTTTCCAACAGGGAGGAATGCACCATGTCCAAGCCCTATCATGCCCTGCCGTCCCACAGGCTGCACCCGCAAACGTCTTGTCACCACTACAACCAGGGCCTTCCAGAAAAGGTCGGCCTGGACAACCCCGCCACCGACGCCATGACCGACCTGAAACGGGTCAAGGCCATCACAGTGGATCCGTCGACACCCATCGACATCGCATTGCAAAAGATGATCCACGCCGAAGTGCGTTTGTTACTTGTCACCAATGACAGCGGCAGCATCCTGGGTCTGATCACCGCCCGTGACATCATGGGCGAAAAACCCATCAACCATGCCGCCAGGGCGCGCATACCTCATGAAGCCATTCTCGTGGAACACATCATGACCCCATCGGAGCAGATTCAAGTGCTGCGCATGGGAGATGTACTGCGCGCCAGCCTGGGCGACATCATCCTGACGCTCAAGGAAGCCAACCGCCAGCACGCGCTGGTGGTCGAGCCAGCCGGGGAAGGGATAACAGCGGGCAATGAAATCGTGCGCGGTATTTTTTCCACCACCCAGATCGGCAAGCAATTGGGCGTGGAGATTCAACCTACCGGCAAGGTACAGAATTTCGCCGAATTGGAGGCATTGCTCGGCAAGACATGATGGCGTTGAGAACCTTGTTTAGAATGCCATTACCCGGTTTTTGCGGGGTGCGTCTCACGCACCATCCGTGCGGTGCGTGAGACACACCCCGCACATAGCAAATGGCGCATCCCTCTGTCCATGCGGGGATGCGCCCTTCGTTCGTCACGCAACCTGCATCTTCACTACGGGCAGGCAGCGTTCCTCACCGGCCTTTATGTTATCGACAAAATCCGTGGCGGAAGCTTCGTCCAGAAACATCAGCCCCAGATAACGCCCCGTCTTGTGTATCACTTGCGCCCGCAACTGCTGCCGCATACCCGACGGCGCGTCATAAATCACCCCCACCAGGACGCCGTGAGGCAGAAATCCCCTCGGCATTTCAAGCAACATTCCTCCCGGGCTGACGTTACGAATCTTGCAATCACCAAAAATCTGCTCACGGTAACTGAGCGCCACATCACCCATGCCTATCTTCTGACGACGATTCCAGCGATGTTCCATATGAACTCCTTCCCGTAACAATAACTGCACCTTACCCAACAAATATGACAGGAAGAAGTAAACCAGTTATCCGGGAAACCGTCCTTGATCTGGATCAATAAATCACATCTTTTTCAAAAAAACGGAAGTTAAGGAACCTCTGATCAATTCAGAGGTTCCGCGGCACACGGAGGTGCCAGCATTTTTCAATCACCCCAAGTAATTGAAAAATGGAGAAAAGCAAAAATCACATATTTGCTTTTCGTGCCCTGAGAATTCCAGGATGGAATTATTCAGAGCTTCCTTAAGATTACTCCCTGCGCCAGGAGGTCCCACCGGCGCCATCCTCCAGCACGACGCCCTGGGATTTCAGCCAGTCGCGGATACGGTCGGACTCGGCCCAGTTCTTGCCTTTTCTCGCGGCATCGCGCTTGGCGATGAGTTGATCGATTTCCTGAGCGGTAAGGCCGGACGTGGCCGCAATACCCTTGAGGAAGGTTTCCGGGTCCGCCTGTAATAGCCCGAGAATCCCACCCAGACGCTTCAACACAGCAGCCAGGTGAGCCGCTTCAACGGGATTGTCGTGGCGAACGCGATTGATTTCCCGCGCCAGATCAAATAATACCGCCACGGCTTCGGCGGTGTTGAAGTCATCATCCATTGATGCCTTGAAGCGCCGTTCGTAATCACCGCCGTCTTGAGCCTCGACCGCCGGCAAACCGCGTAATGCCAGGTAAAACCGTTCCAGCGCCGCCTTGGCGTTATCGAGGTTATCGGTGGAATAGTTGAGCGGACCACGGTAATGGCTGGCCAGGATGAAATAGCGCACGACTTCCGGCATGTAGTGCTTGAGCACCTCGCGCACGGTGAAAAAATTGCCCAGTGATTTGGACATTTTCTCTTCATTTACCTGCACGAAACCGTTGTGCATCCAGAAGTTGACGAATTTGTGTCCGGTCGCCGCCTCCGATTGCGCGATCTCGTTTTCGTGATGGGGAAACTTCAGATCCATGCCACCGCCGTGGATATCGAAATGCTCGCCCAGATGACAGGCAGACATTGCCGAGCACTCGATATGCCAGCCGGGACGTCCAGGCCCCCACGGCGAGTCCCACGCCGGCTCGCCTGGTTTGGCAGCTTTCCACAACACGAAATCCAGCGGATCATCCTTCGCCTCGTCCACCTCCACCCGCGCCCCGGCACGCAAGTCCTCCAGGCGCTTTCCGGACAGCTCGCCATAATGCTCGAAGCGGCTCACGTCGTAGTAGATGTCGCCATTTCGGGCGCGATAGGCATAGCCCTTGTCCAGCAAGGCTTGCACCATGGCGACGATGGCGGCGATAGACTGCGTGGCACGCGGCTCGATGTCCGGCGGCAGCACACCCAGCACACGCTCGTCCTCGTGCATGGCGGCAATGAAACGGCCGGTGAGAGCGTCTATCGTCTCGCGGTTTTCCGCCGCGCGCTTGATGATCTTGTCGTCGATATCGGTGATGTTGCGCACATAAGTCACCTGATACCCCGAGGCGCGCAAATAACGCACCACGGTATCGAACACCACCATTACCCGCGCATGGCCGACATGGCAATAATCGTAGACGGTCATGCCGCAGACGTACATGCGTACCTTGCCCGGCTCGATGGGAATGAAGGGTTCTTTTTTTCCGCTGAGGGAGTTGTGGATATGCAGCATTGTCAATTTCGCGTTCAAGGTTTCAATCATGGGCACTCATTTGCAATTTGCGATTTCCAGACACGCCTGCAACCTCCGCCGCGCCCGTTCAGGGGACAGCAAAGCCATCAGGCTCGCCATCTCCGGCCCGTCCAGCTCGCCGGTCAACGCGGCGCGCAGTGGATGAAACAGCGCCTTGCCTTTGGCGCCGGTCTCGTTCTTGAGGTGACCGAGCAGTTCCTTGAAGTTGGTGGAATGCCGCGCCAGGCCGGTCAAGGCGTGCTCAAAAAACGCGCTGCCGGCTTCCGTGATAACCTGTCGCGCCGGATGACCCAGCGCCAGCGGATCGCTGTAGATGATCCGTGCCCAGTCCAGCGCGTGTTCCGGAAAAGTCACGTTGGCGCGCACGGCGGCGACGAAATCGGCGGCGGCATCGGCCGGCACGAGCGCACGCACTTCCGCGCCCATCCACCGCCACAGCTCGTCGGCGTGCGCCTGCGCGATCGCCTCGCGCTGCCAGTGCAGCAAATGCGTAGTGTCGTAATGAGCAGGGGCACGGCCGAGATTGGCGATATCGAATTCGGCAGCAAGACCCGGCAGATCGAGATAGGCGTTGTTTTCGTAATAATGCCCCAGGCGCGCCATATAGTTGTTGACCGCTCCCGGCAAATAACCCGTCTCGCGCAGTTCGCGGATACTGCGGCTGCCGTGGCGTTTGGACAACGGAGCGCCATCAGGGCCAAGGATCATCGAGATATGGCCATAACGTGGCACGCGCAGCCCCAACGCATCGAGCAGCAAAATCTGGCGCGGCGTATTGGTGAGATGATCCTCACCGCGCAGTACATGGGTGACGCCCATCAGGGCATCGTCGATGGCATTGCTGAAAAAAAACGCCGGCGTACCATCAGCGCGGCGGACGATGAAGTCGCCGATATCGGCGCTGGCGAATCTCTGCGGCCCGCGCACCAGATCATCGAATTCCACCACCTGGCCGGGCGGGACGCGGAAACGCAAGGTCGGTTGCAAGCCGCGCTGTAGCCGCGCCACCACCTCGTCCGGGCTCAACCTTGCGCAAGTGCCGGGGTAACGCGGCGGCTGGCCTGCGGCAAGCTGAGTCTTGCGCGCCAGATCCAGCTCGCGGTCGCTGCAAAAGCACAGGTAGGCTCTCCCCTCCTGCTCCAGGATGTCAAAATAATTGCGGTAGACCGCGCCCCGCTCCGATTGCAGATAAGGGCCGTGCATACCGCCCGCATGAGGCCCCTCCTGCCAGTCCAACCCGAGCCAGCACAGATCCTCTTCGACTGCCTCGGTATATTCGACCTTGCTGCGTTCCTGATCGGTGTCTTCGATGCGTAGCAAGAAAACGCCTTCATCGCGTCGTGCCAGCAACGCGCTGAACAAGGCGGTGCGGGCGTTGCCTAAATGGAGCAGTCCGGTGGGGCTCGGGGCGAAACGGGTTTTGGTGAATGTCTTCGTCGTCATAGCGCAACATGGTAACGGAAACGGGCGGGAACGACAAAACTATGAAAGCACTGAATAGCGGTATAATTATATTATGACTACATGGAACACTCGAAACATCATGAAACATACGGTTTTCATCAAAAAATTTCTTGCTATGGGAACGCTTGCTCTGATGCTCGCCTTGGCGCTTGCCGGTTGCCAACCGGTGCAAACCACGCAACCGGGAACGGTCGGCGTAGAACGCAAGCAATTGATGCTGGTTTCTCAGGAAGATGCGGAGCGTGCCGGCGAAGCGGGCTATGCGCAGGAGAAACAAAAATACGCCAGCCGGGGCGCCCTCAATACCGACAAAATGCAGTATCAGCGTGTCACCGCCATCGCCCGCAACCTCATACCGCAAACCGCTGTGTTCCGGTCCGATGCGCCGGGCTGGAAATGGGAAGTCAACGTCTTCACCAGCAAGGAGATCAACGCCTATTGCATGCCTGGCGGCAAGATCGGCGTCTACACCGGATTGCTGAACGACTTGAAGCTGACCGACGACGAGGTAGCCATCGTCATGGGCCATGAAATCGCCCACGCGCTGCGTGAGCACTCGCGGGAACAGATGTCACGCGCCATGAGCGAGCAAGTGTTAATGACCGGTGTAGCGATCATCGCCGGCATGAGTCCCGGGCAACTCGATTTGCTGCAAAAAGCGGCGACCGTCGCCATCACGCTCCCCCACTCCCGCAAAGACGAGCGGGAAGCGGACCGTATCGGCCTGGAGCTGGCAGCCCGCGCCGGCTATGATCCGCGCGCCTCCATCAGCGTCTGGAAGAAAATGCAGGCCGCAAACGGTTCCGGCCCGCCGCAGTTCCTGAGCACCCACCCGGCGCCGGAGTCGCGCATCGACGATCTGGAGGCGCTGATACCGGCGGTCATGCCGCTATACGAAGCGGCAAGACGCGGCAACCGGCGCTGACCGTCAACCGGCGTTGGCTTGGCAACCACCCTTTGCCTCATTTACACTTGCGGCGGAATACTCATCACACAATAACGGACCTCCATCACCATGAAATATTTTCTGAAATCGCTTACCTTTGGCACTCTGATGGCGCTCAGCGCGCAAACTCCCGCCGCACCCGCCGCCGACACTCACCCGCGCGTGCTGATGGAGACCAGCCTGGGCAACATCGTCCTGGAACTGGATCGCGCCAAAGCGCCTCAGTCCGTGGACAACTTCATCAAATACGTGCAGGACGGCTTTTATGACGGCACCGTCTTTCATCGCGTCATCAATAACTTCATGATCCAGGGCGGCGGCTTCACCACCGACTACGCGCAGAAACCGACTAATAATCCTGTTCAGAACGAAGCCAAGAACGGCCTCAAGAATGATCGTGGCACCA
>SBBG01000230.1 GCA_005240065.1 Gammaproteobacteria bacterium
CATCAGCGGCTCGCCCAGCTCGGCCAGGATCGCCTGAGCGATGCGGTTGTCCGGCACGCGGATCCCGATCGTCTTGCGCTTGGGATTTTGCCGGCGCCGCGGAACCTCGTGGGTCGCTTTGAGGACAAAGGTATAGGGTCCTGGCGTATGCGTTTTAAGCAGGCGGTAAGTAATATTGTCCACCATCGCATACGTGGCGATCTCCGACAGGTCGCGGCACACCAGGGTGAAATTGTGCTTGTCATCCAGCCTGCGTATCGCCCGGATACGGTCCATCGCCGCCTTGTCGCCCATCTGGCAACCCAGGGCATAGCTGGAATCGGTGGGATAGACGATCACACCCCCGGCGCGAATCACACCCACCACCTGCTTGACGAGGCGCGGCTGGGGGTTGTCGGGATGAATTTGAATGAAAAGGGCCATATTTTCAGTGGTTTTCCTTGGCGGACATGGGGCGAGGCATACGATATCACGCCTTCCCCGGTATTGAGTGTAGTATTATATGGATCAATCGCGCACCACCCGGCCCGACATCAGATACCGGTACCCACGTCATGAAATTACTTTTTGACTTTCTCCCGATTCTTCTTTTCTTTGCCGCCTACAAGTTTTACGACATTTATGTCGCCACCACAGTGGCGATCGTCGCCTCGCTGTTGCAGGTCGGCTACCTCTGGATCAAACACCGCAAGGTCGAATCCATGCACATCATCACCCTGGTGCTGGTGGTGGTGCTTGGCGGCGCAACCCTGCTGCTGCACGACGAAACCTTCATCAAATGGAAACCCACCGGCGTGAACTGGCTGTTCGCTGCCGTGTTCTTCGGCAGTCTGTTCATCGGCGAAAAGACCGTCCTCGAACGCCTGATGGGCGCGAACGTCGAACTGCCCAAACAGATCTGGTCGCGTCTGACCGCCGCCTGGGCGAGCTTCTTCTTCGCCTTGGGTGCCCTCAACATCTACGTCGCTTTCAACTTCGACACCGACACCTGGGTCAACTTCAAGCTATTCGGCATGATGGGGCTGACCATCGCCTTCGTCATCGGCCAGGCCATTTACCTGTCCCGGCATGTGCAGCAGATTCCCGAAGCGGTGCGGCAAGAATCCAACGAGGAACGCTAAATGCTGTACGCCATCATTGCCGAACATGCGAAAAACAGCCTGGAACGCCGCACCCAGGCCCGCCCCGCGCATCTGGCCTGCCTTGAAGCCTTGCGCGACGCCGGGCGACTGGTGATCGCAGGCCCACACCCCGCCATCGACAGCCCCGATCCCGGCCCCGCCGGTTTCAGCGGCAGCCTGATCATCGCCGAATTTTCTTCGCTGGAAGATGCCCAGACCTGGGTCCGCGCCGACCCTTACGCCACTGCCGGCGTGTACAACACTGTCACCGTAAAGCCATTTATAAAAGCGCTGCCATGACCGACCGCATCGCACTCATCCGTGACCGCCTCACGGCCGTCTTTTCTCCCACCAAACTCGACATCATCGACGACAGCCACAAGCACGCCGGTCATGCCGGCGCCCGGCACGGCGGCCACTTCAACGTCACCATCGTCTCCGAAGTCTTCGCCGGTAAAAAACCGCTGCAACGCCATCGCCTCGTCTATGACGCTCTGGCCGACGCCATGCGGGGTGGCGAGATACATGCCCTGAGCATTCGCGCGCATACCCCACAGGAAACCTTCCAGGAATCCGCCGAGTCCAGGAGTTCGTAGCATTAAAGACGGGGTCGTTGTCTTCCACACTCTGAAAACGACACCCAGCTCCGGTCGGGAGATATCCCCCTCACACTCTTCGGCGATCGCCGAAATAACCATAAACATCTTGCGTCTACCCCCGCAAATATGCTTGACTCTGTGTCCATGCCTGCAAACTAAAGGGCACTTCTAAAAATTCGATCAAGGCGCGAGGGCAAGGCGGAAATGGGCGAAAAAGCAGAGTGTACACGCAGTACATGAGCATTTTGAGCGCATTTCCAACGCCGCCATCGCGGCTTCAGCGAATTTTTAGAAGTGCCCTAAAATAAAACGTTCGCCGGGAGGGTACATGGAATCAATGAACGAAACCATCGACATCATCATCAGAGAGATGGGCATCGATGCCGACGAAATCTCCTTGCGCAAGAGCTACCTCGAATTCACGGCGAACGACGAGCCGCTGCTCAAGGAATTGCATGACCGCCTGATCGAGGCACGCCCCTACTTCATCGACGATCTCTATGCCCATCTCACAAGCTTTGCCCCGACTCGGGCACTGATTCCCAACGTACTCACCCTGGAGCGCCTGAAACAAAAACAGTCGGAATACTTCGACCGTCTGACGGCAGGAGAATACGGTTGGGATTATGTGCGCGATCGCCTGCGCGTGGGCATTGTGCATCAGCATGTGGGGCTGGCTCCCCCATGGTACCTGGGCGCCTACAGCAAATATCTCATAAACCTGTTGCCCGAGGTGTGGCACATCACCCAGGGTGATGCGGACAAGACATTGGCGGCGCTGCGCGCCCTGATCAGGATTATTTTTTTCGACATAGGCCTGGCCATCGACACTTATATCCATGCCGATCGCCGTGTCATCGAATCGCTGAAAACGTTTGCCGAGAACGTCGTCGCCAGCCTGCCGCTATGCTTATTGGTGATTTCCGGTGAACATCGCATCGTCTCCGCCAATCTGCCGTGCGGAACCCTGTTCGGTTCGAACGCCGATCGCCTTGTCGGCACGCATCTGGAAGAGATTTTGCCAAAGACGGGCATTCAAGAGACGGCGGACAAAGTGTTGGCAACGGGCAAGGCACGGCAGGGCATGGCCGTGAAACTCGTCCGCGAAGGCGAGGAAAAATATCTGCGGATCTCCATCGCCCGGCTCGATTCGACGGAAAAGCAGCCCCCGCAAGCGGCGCAACTGCTCCTCGCCATAGAAAATCTTACCGAAGAAGAGCGGTTGCGCTCGCTTACCCTGGACTCCGCAGAACGCATCCGCGCCATCATGGACAACGTGATCGATGGCATCATTACCATCAACGAACATGGTATTGTCGAATCCTTCAACCGTTCGGCACAGCGGATCTTCGGCTATACCGCGCAGGAAACGGTCGGCCAGAACGTCAACATGCTGATGCCCGAGCCTTATCACAGCGAACATAACGGCTATCTGGAACGCTACCTGAGCACCCATCAGGCCGCATGCCTGAACTTCGGAGTGCGCGAGGTGCTGGGCCGGCGCAAGAACGGCTCGACCTTTCCCATGAATCTTGCCACCAGCGAAATGCGCCTCGGCGACAGGCGCCTGTTCATTGGTATCGTGCGCGACATGACGGAGCACAAGCAGGACAAGGAGCGGCTCGATTACCTCGCCAATTTCGACGAACTGACCGGCCTGCCCAACCGCAACCTGTTTCAAGACCGGCTGAGCCAGCATCTGGCCCATGCCATCCGTCACGATAATCAATCCGTTGGCTTGCTGTTTCTCGGCCTCGATCGCTTCAAATCGATCAATGACACTCTGGGCCACGATTACGGCGATCTCCTGCTGCATGCCGTGGCGCAAAGGCTGAAAGACTGCATCCGCACCGAAGACACGGTGGCACGGACGGCAGGCGATGAATTCGCCATCATCCTCACCAACATCAAGGGACCCCAGGATGCCATGCGGGTGGCGGAAAAAGTGTTGGAGACCTTCCAGCATCCCTTTTTTGTTCGAGAACAGGAGTTGTTTATCTCGGCAAGCATCGGTATCACACTCTGCCCCAACGACGGGGTCGATACGCAGACCTTGTTGAAAAATGCCGGTGCAGCCATGGATCGCGCCAAGAAAAAGGGCAGGAACACCTGCCAGTTCTATACCACTGGCATGAACAGCCAGGCACTGGCGAGACTGACTCTGGAAAACCGCCTGCGCCGCGCCCTGGAGCGCGATGAGTACCTGTTACACTACCAGCCCATGGTGGATATCGCCTCCGGCCGGATCACCTGTGTCGAGGCACTGGTTAGATGGAGGCATCCGCAAGCAGGATTGGTTCCGCCGGGGGAATTCATCCCCCTCTTGGAGGACACCGGGCTGATCATGCCCGTCGGCGCATGGATATTGCGCACCGCATGCACCCAGGCCAGGCTCTGGCAGACGGGCAACCCCTCCCCGATCGGCGTGTCCGTCAATCTCTCCGCCCGGCAATTCAATGACCCGCGCCTTGCCGAACAGATAGCCCAAACACTGGAGAATACCGGCCTTGCACCGCACCTGCTGGAACTGGAAATCACCGAAAGCATGCTCATGCAACATGTCGAAACGGCTATCGGCACTCTGAACGCTCTTCATGGAATGGGGGTGAGACTCGCCATAGATGATTTCGGCACCGGCTATTCCTCGCTCAGCTACCTGCGGCGATTTCCCATACACACCCTGAAAATCGACCGCTCCTTTGTGGACGGAGTCACCACAAATCCCGACGACGCCGCTATCGCCGACGCCATCCTCGCGCTGGCGCGCACCCTGAATTTACGGGTGATCGCCGAGGGCGTGGAAACAGGCGATCAACTGCACTATCTCCGCTCCAGACACTGTGACATGGCGCAGGGCTACCTGCTCGGCAGACCGCTGCCTGCCGAAGAAATCACCAGGATGATCTCGTCATGACGACTCAACACCAGCGTATGCCGGCGATCTTTTTTGGTCACGGCAACCCCATGTATGCGATCGAACCCAACCGCTACACTGGCGCCTGGCGCAGTCTGGGCGCATCCATCCCCCGTACAACAGCAGACGGGAGAGACCGTCGGGTTTGCGGTGGAGGGGATCGAGATGGGGGCTATTGATATGGCGACTGTTGTAGTGGGGAAAGAGGGTGTATCGGACTATAACCCCTCCACCGCATACCTCACCCACAACCGGTGCTCCGTCCCCGGCGCCAACGTCACGACATCGTCGGCCGCGTTCGCGCTCTCCACGCACACCATGTTGAGATAACCGTTCTCTCCCAGGTCACCCATCCTGGCAGCCTTTTCGATCCAGGGATTCCACACCACGGTGGAGCGGCTGCCGCCCTTGGCGATGCGGATACGGCGGCGCAGTTGCGGGTCGTCGATCAGGCAATCGGCGGTGGAGCCGAGATAGATGCGGTCGATTTCGGCGGCGATGGTTACCGGCCCGCTTTGAACCTTGCGCGCGCAGCCGTCGACCTTGTCGATATATTCGCAACCGCCCAAACCATGAATCTTGATGCGGCGCACGTCGCCGACTTCGAAATAGGTATGCAGCGCCTGACCGAGGGCCACCATCTCATTGCTCGCATTGCGAGTCACCAGATCCATTTCGAGTGTCGTGCCGACGGTAATGTGCAGCATCAACTCCGTGGAGTACGGCCATGCCGCTCGCGTGGCATCGCTAGACACAAGATGCACGCTCAGGCGCGTGGCGCCGTTCGGCAACGTCTGCGTCGCCGTCACCTCCCAAGGTATGGTGCGGGCAAAGCCGTGCGCGGGCAAACTCGCATCGCCGCTGTGTGGGCCAAACCACGGCCAGCACACCGGCACACCGCCACGAATCGATTTGCCCGGCCCGAACTTCGCGGCGCGCGACAGCCAGATCACTGGCGGCTGCGAACGCGGCGCCCAATGTATCAAATGCCCGCCCTGAAGCACCAGTGCGGCCGTTGCATGCGAGTTCGACACCTCCACCACCCCAAGTCCGCCCGCCCCCTCCTTGAAAGCAACCTCACCACGCAAACCAAAACGCTCGTTCAACAGCGAATAATCAATCTTGCTCACCACTTCCTCCCGTCAAATGAAAGTAACATCTAATTCCCCTCCTCGTTTAGCACACCTCACACACCGCACCGATGGTGCGCGCGGCGCACCCTACACCGATTTCACTTCGCAAATTTTCCAACCACCTGCATCAACTCCGCAATAGCCGGCTCACCCTTGCCGGACAAGATGGCCCCCTGCAAACAACCGCGTGTATGATCTTCCAGAATCTGCAAAGCCACGGCATCGAGGGCCGATTTAATGGCGCTGACCTGGGTGAGCACGTCCATACAATAACGGTCGCTCTCGATCATCTTCGCCACGCCGCGCACCTGCCCTTCGATGCGGTTGAGACGCTTGAGCAGCGTGGCCTTGTGCGGCTGAACAGTGGTCTTGAGCGGCGAGTGACAGAGTTTCTTTTTAACCGGCGACATCGTAACCCGCATCCTCGATAGCATCCTTGAATGCCGCCACGCCGACCTGGCCGGCATCGTAGCGCACCGTGACCTGCCCCCTCTCCAGCGAGACATCGACACCATCCACACCGTCGATGGCTTGCAAGACATTCATGATGCTGCTGACGCAGCCGCCGCAGGACATGCCCCGGACGTTCAGTACGATGGTTTCCATTTTTTTCTCCCTGGTTTGCGCTACTTTACCAAAACGCTCCGCCACCTCTTCAGTAGGGTGCGCCGCGCGCACCATCCGTGCGGTGCGTAAGACACACCCTACGAAACAACGCTCCGCCACCGCTTCAACAACAGCGAATTACTCACCACCGATACCGAGCTCAGCGCCATCGCCGCACCGGCGATCACGGGATTAAGCAGGCCCAGTGCCGCCATCGGTATACCGAGCACATTGTAGACAAAGGCGAAGAACAGGTTCTGGCGGATCTTTCGCAGCGTATAGCGCGACAGCCGTATCGCATCGACAGCGCCAAGCAGGTCGCTGCGCATCAATGTGACATCGGCGCTCTCGATGGCCACGTCCGTACCCGCGCCAATGGCGAAACCGACATCGGCCGCGGCCAGCGCCGGCGCATCGTTGATGCCATCACCCACCATGCCAACCACCCGTCCCGCAGCCTTGATCCTCTGTACCTGCTCGGCCTTGTGCTGCGGCAGCACCTCGGCAACATGCTCCTGGATACCTGCCTCGGCGGCGATGGCTTGGGCTGTGGCACGATTGTCACCAGTGAGCATGATAACCTTGATACCCATCTGATGTAATTTCTTCACCGCCTCGACTGAATTTGGACGCAAGCGGTCGGCGATGCCGATCAAACCCCACAGGCGCCCGTCGACGGCCACCGCGACGACGGTCTTTCCTTGCCGCTGCATGTGCTCGACAACGGCGCGCTCGGCAGCGAAGCCTTGTTCGTCAAGCCAGGCAGGCGAACCCAGCCATACCTCCCAGCCATTCGCCCGCGCATGGACGCCCTGGCCGGCAACGGCGCTGAACTGGTCCAGCACGCCCAATGTCACGCCAGACTGCCTGGCCCTTTCCATCACTGCGGCGGCGAGGGGATGCTCGGAGCCCTGCTCCACTGTGGCGGCGGCGCGCAGCAGTTCCGCTTCGGGCACACCGCCGAGCGGAACGATGTCGGTCACGACGGGCCGGCCTTCGGTGAGCGTGCCGGTCTTGTCCAGGATCAGGGTCTGAATCTTGCCGGCGCGCTCCAGGGCGGCGGCATTTCTGATCAGCACCCCGGCGCGGGCGCCCAGCCCGCTGCCGACCATGATCGCCGTCGGCGTGGCCAGTCCCAATGCACAGGGGCAGGCGATTACCAGCACCGCCACCGCATTGATCATCGCCGCCGCGAAATCGCCGGCAATCCACCACCCCAGCCCCAGCGTAATCAAGCTGATCGCCACCACCACCGGCACAAAGACACCCGACACTTGATCCGCCAGACGTTGGATGGGCGCCTTCGATCCTTGCGCCTGTTCGACCAGGCGAATGATGCCCGCCAGGACAGTGTGACTACCCACGCTCGTGGCCCGGCATTTGAGCAGGCCGTGCTGATTGAGGGTCGCGGCATAGACCTTGTCTCCCGGCGTCTTGCTGACCGGCAGACTCTCGCCGGTGAGCATCGCCTCATTGAAACTGGAATGGCCTTCCACCACTTCGCCGTCGACTGGCACGCTCTCGCCGGGGCGGATGATGAATATATCCCCCACCGCGATGCTTTCCACCGGCACTTCGACGGCCTGACCATCCCGTTCGACACGGGCGGTCTTTGGCTGCAATCTGACCAGCGCTTCGATAGCGGCGGATGTCTTTCCTTTTGCCCGCGCCTCCAACAGCTTGCCCAACATGACGAGCGTGATAATGACAGCGGAGGCTTCGAAATAGACATGCAGGTGATGTGAACCGGACAGCGTCACCACCGCGCTGTAGACATAAGCCATGGTGGTGCCGAGTACGATCAGCACATCCATGTTCGCGCCACCGCCACGCAGCGCATGCCAGCCGCCAACATAAAACCGCCTGCCGACCCAGAACTGCACCGGTGTGGCGAGCAGCCATTGCAACCAGCGCGGCACGATCTCGGCGCCATGGCCCGCGAACATCAGCATCATCTGCACCACCAGCGGCAGGGACAATGCCACCGAAAACCAGAACAGACGGAGATCGTGGCGATAAGCCTCTTCGCGCCGCGTCTTTTCCGGGGCTTGCGCGGCACTCGCGACAAGGCGGGCATCATACCCCGCCTTGCGCACGCTGGCGATGAGGGTTTCGGCACTGCCCGCGCCGGGCCCGAAACGGACATGCGCCTTTTCCGTAGCGAAATTGACCGTCGCATCCACGCCTTCCATGCGGTTCAACACCTTTTCGATGCGCGCGGCGCAGGCAGCGCAGGTCATGCCCTCGATGGACAGATCTATTTCTTCGGCGGGAAGGGAAGCTGTCATAAACACCTCTGTGCGTGACAGAGAAACAAGATATACCCCGTAAGGGTATTTGTCAATATACCCTCACTGGGTATATCTCCGCTCACGAATGGTGCACACGGCGTACTCTACGCCTGCGGATAGAGATGGCAACGCACCCGATGCGTCCCGCTCAATGCCGTGGCGGCGGGATAGACTTCGCGGCACACCGGCAACACATGGGGACAGCGCGGATGAAAATGGCAACCTGCGGGGGGATTGACAGGCGATGGCAACTCTCCGGGCAATTGCAGCACTGGGCGGCGCTGGTCAGGATGGGTGGCGGGCACCGCCTGCAACAGAGCCTGGGTGTAGGGGTGCTGCGGATTCCGCAACACTTCTTCCACAGCACCCTGCTCGACGATTCTGCCCAGATACATTACCGCCGCTTCATGCGCCAGATAGGCCACCACCGATAGATTGTGGGTGATAAACAGATAGGACAGACCCAGCTCATCTTGCAGACGCTTGAGCAGGTTCAGGATCTGCGCCTGCACCGACACATCGAGCGCGCTGGTCGGCTCGTCGCACACGATCAGCTTGGGATTCACCGCCAGCGCACGCGCGATGCAGATGCGTTGCCGCTGTCCGCCGGAGAACTCGTGGGGATAGCGGTATTTCATCTCCGGCGACAGTCCCACCTGCCTCATCAGCTCATCGACACGCGCCTGGCGTGCCTGCCGCGGCAGCGCACCTCCCAATAACGCCGCCATCCCCTCCTCAATGATATCTCCCACCATCATGCGTGGATTCATCGAGGAAAAAGGGTCCTGAAAAATAATCTGAAGATCCGCTCGCCGTTTGCGCAATGCCTCACCGCGCAGCTCGTTCAGGCGTTCGCCCTGAAATCGCACCGCCCCGCCAGTGGAACGGATAAGTTGCAGGATAGCCTTGCCCGCCGTCGTCTTGCCACAGCCGGATTCGCCCACCAGGGCCAGGGTGCGCCCCTTTTCGATATCGAAGGATACGCCATCCACTGCATGCACATATCCCGCCACGCGCTGAAACAGGCCCTTGTGGATGGGATAGTGGACCTTCAGCCCGTCAACCTGTAACAGCGCGCCATCGTAACGCAGCTCCGTCGTAACGGCCTCATTTTCGCCAGGATGAACCGCTGGCGCGCCTTGCGGACGCCCGCCGGCGATGGCAGGATCGTACAAGTGACAACGCACGCCCTGACCATCCGCAACCTGCCACACCGGATCGATGTCACGGCACGCCTGCCAGGCGAATTCGCAACGGTCGGCAAAGCGGCAACCCTTGAACAACTGCTCCAGAAGACGTGGCACCGAACCAGGAATCACCGCCAGCCGTGTCTTGCGTTTGCCCATCTCCGGCAGCGATTCGAACAACTTGCGGCTGTAAGGGTGGCGCGGCTCCGCGAAAAATTGCCGCACCTCAGCCTGCTCGACGATCTGCCCGGCATACATCACTGCCACCCGATCGGCCAGTTCGGCGACCACGCCCAGATCATGGGTGATGAGCATGATCGACATGCCGCGCTCCTTTTGCAGCGTGCGCAGCAGTTCCAGGATCTGCGCCTGGATGGTCACGTCCAGCGCCGTAGTCGGCTCGTCGGCAATCAACAGCTCCGGCTCGCCCGCCAAGGCAATGGCGATCATGATGCGTTGCTTCATGCCGCCGGAAAGCTGATGGGGATACTCGCGGATGCGGCGGCGCGGGTCGGGAATGCCCACCGCGTCGAGCAGCTCGACCGCCCGCGCTTCGGCCTGCGCGCCCTTCAGGCCGCGATGTCGTCGCAGGCTTTCGCAAATCTGTTCGCCGGTGGTGAGCACGGGATTAAGCGAGGTCATCGGCTCCTGAAAGATCATGGCGATGCGCCCGCCGCGCATGTCGCGCATCTTCACCTCGGGCAGTTGCAATAGATCCTGCCCTTCCAGCAATACGCTTCCGCCAGTAATCTGCCCCGCCGGCTGCGCGACAAGGCGCATGATCGACAGCGAAGTGACCGACTTGCCACAACCGGACTCGCCGAGCAGCGCGAACGTCTCACCACGCTTGATCTCGAAACTCACACCATCGACGGCGCGCACCGCACCCGCGCCGCTGCCGAACTGCGTCTTGAGATCTTGGACCTTCAGCAAGGTATCCGTCATTTCACACTCACTGCTTTACGCAAGCGCGGGTCGAAGGCATCGCGCACCGCGTCGGAAAAGAGATTGGCCGACAACACCAGCACAAACATGAACACGAAGGCGGCGAGCAGCGGCCACCAGACGATCGGCTCGCGCGCCATCTCCAGACGCGCGCTGTTGATCATATTGCCCCAACTGTTCATGGTCGGATCAACGCCGACGCCGACATACGACAGCACCGCCTCCGCCAGCACCAGGGCACTGAAATCAAGCACCACCGAGATGAGCACGATGTGCATGACGTTGGGCAGGATGTGGCGGCCGATGATCTTGGCGTGGCCGACACCGAACGCCACCGCCGCCTGAATGTAATCCATCTCGCGCAGCTTCAGCGCCTCGCCGCGCAACAGACGGCACAGGCCGGTCCAACTGGTGACGCCGAGGATGATGCACAGGAACAGCAGGCGCATATCGGCGCGCGCAATCGCCGTCTCGAACAGCTCGGGATGCGTCGTCATGTACACCTGCAACATCAGGATCGCCGCCGCGATCAGCAACACGCCGGGAATGGAGCTCAAAGTGGTGTAGAGATACTGAATGACATCATCCACCCAGCCGCGAAAGTAGCCCGCTGCGATGCCGAGCAGCACCGCAAACGGCAGCATCACCAGCGTGGTGATCATGCCGATCACCAGCCCGGTGCGTATGCTCTTCAGGGTCTGATAGAAAATATCCTGCCCCACCTTGTCGGTGCCGAAGATGTGATACTTGGCCGACAGGTTCACCGCGAGCATGGCAAGCAGGATCAATATCGCACATGTCAACAGAATGACATGCCACGGCACGTCGGTTCTGCCTTGCGCCACCCGGTGCAGCATGTCCCGCCAGGATGACCGGCTACGCCGCGCCAACCAGGCGATCAA
>SBBG01000185.1 GCA_005240065.1 Gammaproteobacteria bacterium
ATGCTTGTTCGCGCCGTCGTAATTGCAAGTGATGGTACCCGCGCCGACATTGACATCCGCACCCACCGTGGCATCACCGACATAGCTCAAATGATTGATCTTCGAACCCCGGCCGACCTCGGCCTTCTTGATCTCGACGAAGTTGCCTATATGCACATCGGCCGCCAGACGGGTCTCGGGACGGATGCGGGCAAATGGCCCGATGCGGCTGCCTGGGCCAATCACGGCATTCTCGATCACACAATGGGGCAGAATCTCGACATCATCTCCCACAGTAGTATCGCGGATCACCACACCGGCACCGATCTTCACACCGTTGCCCAGTGCGACCTTGCCCTCGACCACCACATTCACGTCGATGACCACATCGGTACCCGCGTTCAACTCACCGCGCAAATCGAAGCGCGCCGGGTCGCGCAGCGTTACACCGGCGAGCATCAGGCGCTGCGCCTGCCGCTGCTGATAATGGCGCTCCATCTCCGCAAGCTGCACACGGTTGTTGACACCCATCACTTCCTGCACCGACGAAGGCGCGACCGTTTCGATGTTCACGCCGTCGCGCACCGCCATGGCGATGATGTCGGTCAGATAATACTCGCCCTGAGCGTTATTGTTATCGAGCGCCGCCAGCCATTTTTCGAGGTTGTCGCCCGTCACCGCCAAAATGCCGGTATTGATCTCGCGGACGCGGCGTTCATCGATGCTGGCATCCTTCTGCTCGACGATGCGCACCACGCGGCCTTGCCCATCGCGCAGAATGCGGCCATAGCCAGCCGGATCATCCAGCGTCACAGTCAACAGCCCCAGACTATCGCGTCGGGCCGCCGCGACCACCTGCCGCAGCGTCTCCGCCATGATCAACGGCACATCGCCGTACAGCACCAGCACCACGTCGTTGGCGTCCACATGCGGCAACGCCTGTGCCACGGCATGGCCGGTACCGAGCTGCTCGGCCTGCTCCACCCAACCCACATTGAGATTGGCCAGAGCGGCGCGCACCCGTTCGCCCCCATGACCATAAACCACCTGAATACGCCGCGCATCGAGCTGATGCGCGGTATCGATCACATGGACCACCATCGGCTTACCGCCGACTTCGTGCAGCACCTTGGGTAAGCGCGAACGCATCCGTGTACCGGCGCCGGCGGCGAGAATGATGACGTTAAGGCTCATATGCAATTCCAAGGTATGAAAACGCAAAAAGGCCGCAGAAACGGCCTTTTTGCTTTGGCGGCTGACAAACCCGCGACGGAAAGAAACACGAACTACCGCCCCCGTTTGCGCATCCGCTCGATGGCCTGCAATTGCGCCACCGCTTCGGCCAGCTCGGACTGGGCCTGTGCCCACTCGAACTCCGAGGTCTTGTCCGCCAGCATCTGCTCGGCGCGGTGCTTGGCTTCCAGCGCCTTGGCCTCGTCGAGGTTTTCGGCGCGTTCGGCGGTGTCGCTGAGCACGGTGATGGTATGGGGCTGAACCTCGAGGATACCGCCGGAGATGTAAAAGGACTCCTCCGCGCCTTCCGCGGTGCGCACGCGCACTTCGCCGGGCTTGAGCCGGGTCAGCAGCGGGGCGTGGCGCGGCAGGATGCCGAGTTCGCCCATCACGCCGGGGGCGAACACCATGTGTGCGGGACCTGAGAAAATCTCGGCCTCGGCGCTGACGATGTCGACATGCATGGTCATAGGCATATTTTACTCCACACGACGTTCAGGGACGGGTTTTGTACCCGCCCCTGAACTGTTAATTACAACTTCTTGGCCTTCTCGACTGCCTCTTCGATGCTACCGACCATGTAGAACGCCTGCTCGGGCAGATGATCGTATTCACCGTTGACGATGCCCTTGAAGCCTGCGATGGTATCTTTCAGCGACACGTACTTGCCGGGGCTGCCGGTGAACACTTCGGCGACGAAAAACGGTTGCGACAGGAAGCGCTGGATCTTGCGTGCACGGGACACGATCAGCTTGTCGGTCTCGGACAACTCGTCCATACCCAGGATGGCGATGATGTCCTTCAGCTCCTTGTAGCGTTGCAAGGTGCCCTGCACGGAGCGGGCTACTTCGTAATGCTCCTGACCGACGATCAGCGGATCGAGCTGACGGCTGGTGGAATCAAGTGGATCGACAGCGGGGTAGATACCCAGCTCGGCGATCTGACGCGACAACACCACGGTGGCGTCCAAGTGCGAGAAGGTGGTGGCCGGAGATGGATCGGTCAAGTCGTCGGCGGGCACGTACACAGCCTGGATCGAGGTGATCGAGCCGGTCTTGGTCGAGGTGATGCGCTCCTGCAGGATGCCCATCTCATAAGCCAGGGTCGGCTGATAACCCACCGCCGACGGCATACGGCCGAGCAGCGCGGACACCTCGGTGCCGGCCAGGGTGTAACGGTAGATGTTGTCGATGAACAGCAGCACGTCGCGGCCTTCCTCACGGAAGAACTCGGCCATGGTCAGGCCGGTGAGCGCCACGCGCAGACGGTTGCCCGGCGGCTCGTTCATCTGGCCATAGACCAGCGCCACTTTGTCGAGCACGTTGGACTCGCTCATCTCGTGGTAGAAGTCGTTGCCTTCGCGGGTACGCTCACCCACGCCGGCGAACACCGAGTAACCGGAGTGCTCGATGGCGATGTTGCGGATCAATTCCATCATGTTGACGGTCTTGCCCACGCCGGCACCGCCGAACAGGCCGACCTTGCCGCCCTTGGCGAAGGGACAGATCAGGTCGATGACCTTGATACCGGTTTCGAGCAGCTCGGCGGAAGCCGCCAGATCCTCGAAAGCGGGCGCCTTGCGGTGGATGCTCCAGCGCTGCTCTTCACCGATCGCCCCCTTCTCGTCAATAGGCGCGCCGAGCACGTCCATAATGCGGCCCAGGGTCTGCTTGCCGACCGGCACGGAAATCGGCGCACCCGTACCGACCACGGCCAGCTCACGGCGCAGGCCATCGGTGGAACCCATGGCGATGGTGCGTACCACGCCGTTGCCGAGCTGCTGCTGCACTTCCAGCGTCAGACCGGCATCGGTCACCGTCAGCGCATCATAAATCTTCGGCATCTGGCCATGCGGAAATTCCACATCGACCACCGCGCCGATAATCTGTACGATCTTCCCCGAACTCATTGTTTCAGTTCCTCAAATTTAAAAAAGTTTCGAGCTTCGAGTTTCGAGTTTCGAGACAATACCAACCGTGCACCGCGCGTGATACCCGTCACTCGTCACTCGCCACTAATTTCACACCGCCGCCGCGCCTGCCACGATCTCCGACAGTTCCTGGGTGATCGCCGCTTGACGTGCCTTGTTGTAGACCAATTGCAAATCGCTGATCAGGCCACCCGCATTCTCGGAGGCGTTCTTCATCGCCACCATGCGCGCCGCCTGTTCGCAGGAGAGGTTTTCCACCACCCCTTGATAAACCAGCGATTCGACATAGCGCATCAGCAAACCATCGAGCACGTCCTTGGCATCCGGCTCGTAGAGGTAGTCCCAGTGATGCTTGAGCTGGGGATCTTCCACACCATGCACCGGCAGCAATTGCTCCACGCGGGGCTTCTGGGTCATGGTGTTGACGAAATCGTTGTACACCAGGAACAGACGGTCGATCTGCCCGCTGTCATAGGCATCCAGCATCACCTTCACGACACCGATCAGATCCGTCACCTGCGGCTTGTCGCCCAAATGCGAGGCATGGGCCACGACGTTGCCGCCCAGCCGCTTGAAAAAGCCTTCCGCCTTGCCGCCGATGGTGCACAGGTCGATTTTCACCCCTTTGTCGTGCCATTCGCGCATGGCGCGCACTGCGGCCTTGAACAGGTTGGCGTTCAAACCGCCGCACAGACCGCGGTCGGACGAGATGATGATGAAACCAACTCCCTTCTTGACCTCGCGATCTTGCAGGTAGGGATGCTTGTACTCGGGATGCGCGTGGGCCAGATGGCCGATCACATTGCGGATCTTTGTCGCATAGGGGCGGGCGGCCTCCATGCGATCCTGCGCCTTGCGCATCTTGCTGGCGGCCACCATCTCCATGGCGCGGGTGATCTTCTGAGTATTTTTGATACTCTTGATCTTGCTGCGGATCTCTTTGCCGACGGCCATGTTATCTCGCTCCGATTACCAGACGCTGCTGGCCTTGAAGGCCTTGATCGCCTCGCGCAGACCACTGGCGATTTCGTCGTTGTAATCGCCGCTCTTGTTGATGCGTTCCATCAATTCGGCGTTCTTGTCGCGCAGATAGGCATGCAGCGCCTGCTCGAAATCCACCACCTTCTTGCGATCCACGTCGTCGAGGAAGCCTTCGTTGGCGGCGAACAGCGATGCTGCCTGCTCCGCGACGGACAGCGGCGCATACTGTTTCTGTTTCATCAACTCGGTGACGCGCTGGCCGCGTTCGAGCTGCTTGCGGGTGGCCTCGTCCAGATCGGAAGCGAACTGGGCGAAGGCCGCCAGCTCACGGTACTGGGCGAGGTCGAGACGCACACCGCCACCGAGCTTCTTGATGATCGTGGTCTGCGCCGCGCCGCCGACACGCGATACCGACAGGCCGGCGTTGATGGCGGGACGGATGCCGGCGTTGAACAGATCGGTTTCAAGAAAGATCTGGCCGTCGGTGATCGAGATGACGTTGGTGGGCACGAAGGCCGACACGTCACCTGCCTGGGTTTCGATGATCGGCAACGCGGTCAGCGAACCGGTCTTGCCTTTCACCTCGCCGTTGGTGAATTTCTCGACATAATCAGGATTGACGCGCGCGGCGCGCTCCAGCAGACGCGAGTGCAGATAGAACACGTCGCCCGGATAGGCTTCACGTCCCGGCGGACGGCGCAGCAGCAGCGATACTTGGCGATAGGCCCAGGCTTGCTTGGTCAGATCGTCATAGACGATCAGCGCATCCTGGCCGCGGTCGCGGAAGTATTCGCCCATCGCGCAACCGGCGTAAGGGGCGATGAACTGCATGGCGGCGGAATCGGAGGCACCGGCGGCGACGACGATGGTGTGCGCCAAGGCACCGTGCTCTTCCAGCTTGCGCACCACGGCGGCGATCGACGAAGCCTTCTGGCCCACCGCCACGTAGATGCACTTCACGCCCGTGCCTTTCTGGTTGATGATGGCGTCCACCGCCACGGCGGTCTTGCCGGTCTGGCGATCGCCGATGATCAGCTCGCGCTGACCGCGGCCGACGGGAATCATGGCATCGATAGCCTTGATGCCGGTCTGCACTGGCTGGCTCACCGACTGGCGGGCGATCACACCCGGCGCCACTTTTTCGATAGGCGACGTGCCAGCGGCCTTGACCGGACCCTTGCCGTCGATGGGATTGCCCAGCGAATCCACCACGCGGCCGAGCAGACCTTCGCCCACCGGCACTTCAAGAATCTTGCCGGTGCACTTGACGCTGTCGCCTTCCTTGATGTGCTCGTACTCACCCAGCACCACCGCGCCGACCGAGTCGCGCTCCAGGTTGAGGGCCATGCCAAAGGTGTTGCCGGGGAATTCGATCATCTCGCCCTGCATCACGTCGGCCAGACCATGAACACGCGCGATGCCGTCGGTGACGCTGACCACCGTACCTTCGGTGCGGGCCTCGGTGACCACCTCGAACTTTTCGATCCGCTGTTTGATCAGATCGCTGATTTCTGTAGCGCTCAATTGCATTTACTTATTCCTCAGTATCTTTTAGAAGTCGGCTCAATGCGCCAACGCACCAGCGAGCTTGCTCAATTGCCCGGTCACAGACCCATCGATCACCAAATCTCCGGCACGGATGATCACGCCGCCCAGCAGGGTGTCATCGACCTTGCACACCAGGCTGATGTCGCGTCCCAGACGCTTCTTCAGCGCCTGGGTGATCTTCGCCTGCTGCTCGTCGCTCAGCGGGAAGGCGGAAACGACTTCGGCGGTCAGGGTGCGCTCCGCTTCCGCGCGGTAGGACTCGTACAACGCCGCGATTTCCGGCAACAGGACAAGACGCTGATTCTGGATCAGAACCTTGATCAGGTTCTGCGCCTCGCCCGCAAGGTGCGTGCCGCAAACGCCAAGGATCAAGTCCTGGATTTGCTCCGGCCGCACACGCGGGTTGGCGATCAGCTTTTTCACCCTGGCATCGGCGGCCACTGCGGCCGCCAGTTGCAAACCATCCGACCATGCGCGCAGCGCGTTCTTGCCGCGCGCCAGCTCGAAAGCAGCTTGCGCGTAGGGGCGGGCAACAGTAGTGTTTTCAGCCATGGCTAGATCTGCGCAATTATGTCATTCAAAATATTGCTGTGCGCCTTGGCGTCGATCTCGCGCTTGAGGATCTTGCTGGCGCCGGCCACGGCAACCGCCGCTACCTGTCGGCGCAGCTCCTCCTTGACGCGATGGGCCTCGCGCTCGATTTCCGCCTGGGCGGCGGCGATCATCCGATCGCCTTCGGTACGGGCATTGCCGCGCGCCTCTTCGAGAATCGTATTGGAGCGCTTCTCGGCCTGGGCGATGATCTCGGCAGCCTTGGCCTTGGCCTGTTGCAACTCTTCCTTGGCGCGCTTCTCAGCGAGCTCAAGGTCGTGCTTGCCTTTTTCCGCTGCAGCAAGGCCATCCGCGATGCGCTTCTGGCGGTCGTCCAGCATCTTGGACATCGGCCCCCACAGCACCTTGTTCACAAACCAGATCAGCAGCGCGAAGGCGATGATCTGGGCTATCAGGGTCGCGGTTATATTCACGTTGATATTCCTCTTCGCTCAATCAGCCGACAGGGCCTTGACCTTAGCCACCCACCGTCTTGATTGCAGCTTCCAGGGCGCCAACGAAGTGGTTGGCGAACAGGAACCACATGGCGAACGCCAGGATGATGAACGGGAAGGATTCCATCAGACCGGCGAAGATGAACATGTTGGTCATCAGGGCAGGACGCATTTCGGGCTGGCGCGCGATGCCTTCCAGCGTCTTGGCGCAGATCAGACCCCAGCCGATAGCGGAACCGAGACCGGCGGCAGCTAGGATAACGCCAACGCCAATTGCGGTGTAGGCATAGATTTGGGCAATCATATCAGGTGTCATTTCACTGCTCTCCTCAAGTTAAAAATCAATCAAATCAAACCAAAAACAATACTAATGGTCATCTGCCGAAGTGTGCGCCATGCCCAGATAGACGATGGTCAACACCATGAAGATGAATGCCTGCAGGGTGATCACCAGCAGGTGAAAAATCAGCCAGCCGAGATCAAGAATGACCTGCAATGGGAACCAGAACGCCGCCGCCGCGCCCACCGCCAAGGTGCCGCCGATCAGCGCGATGAGCAGGAACACCAGCTCGCCGGCGAACAGGTTACCAAAAAGTCGCAACGCCAAGCTAAGGGGTTTGGCCAGCTCTTCGATGGCAGTCATCACAATATTGACCGGCACGAAAAATTTGCCAAAGGGGTGAAACAGGAACATCTTGAGGTAGCCCACCGGCCCCTTGACTTTCAAGCTGTAGAAGATAATCAGGGCGAACACAGTGAGCGACATGGCCAGCGTGGTGCTCAGATCGGTGGTTGGCACAACCTTGAGGTAGGGAATGCCGATCACGGCGGCGATGGCCGGCAGCAAGTCGACCGGGATCAGATCCATGAAATTCATCAACCATACCCAGACGAAGATCGTCAGCGCCAGGGGCGCGATCAGCGGGTTATGGCCGGGGAAGGTATCCTTGACCTGGGTACGAACGAAATCGAGGATCATCTCGACGAAATTCTGAAGCCCGCTCGGCACGCCAGGATTGAGGCGGGCGGAGACACGCCAACCGACGAACACAATCAGCGCCGCCAGCAGGTAACTGAAAAACATGGTATCGAGGTGAAACGCCCAGAAGCCAGCAGCCTGGTGCGTCACGGGATCGCAGTCACCGGCGCACAGATTGGTCAAGTGGTGCTGGATATACTCGACGGTGCTACTGCCGCCGGAATTATGCGCTGCCTCACTCAATGTCCTTACTCCCGTCCAATACTTGAATTCGTTATACACACCCAGCGCGCCACCGCTATCGTACCCCGCTCATCCCCATCAGGTAGACAAGCTGCGCTGCGCCGAAACCGGCGACGGTGGCCAGAGGGGCCAGCTTGAACACCGCCAGCCCGAGACCAAACAGCGCCAGCACCAGCACAAAGCGCTGCACGGCGCCAAGATACAGCGTGGCCATGACCTGCTTGGGATCCCGCTCGGCCGCCTGCGCCGCCGCGCGCTGCACACCGCGGCGCAACAACACCGCCGCGAACATGCTGATGAACCCGCCATAAAGCGCCGACTGCGCTTCCCAGGCGCCCTTCGCCGCATAAAAACCGGCCGCCACGAGCACGGCGGCAACGACCTGAAAAGCAATGACCCGGCGAGCCTTGTCGGCAATCTGGCGCTCAGCGCTATCCACTCTCAACCCCACTTGCTCAGCAGCTTGTGAGCTCTCAGGATGCCGCCGACGAACCCCAGGCAACCGAATATAAACATCAACCACGGCCGGCTATCCAGCCAGGCATCGAAGGCATACCCCAGGAGAAAACCCACGATCACCATTGAAGCCAGATTGGTGCCGACGCCGACCAGAAGCCAGCCAATTTTCGGAGGGCTGTTCATGACGGCAAAACCGAGGAAAAACCGGGCGGCATTCTACCACCCTGACACGCCCGTCACAACCCCGGAATAGTTAAATTAAAAAAATGGGGGCGCACTGCAAGGAACTTGCCGCCTTAGGAGGCACTTTTATTTGATATGCGCCAGAATACCATCCAGCTCATCCAGGCTGTTGTAGTGAATCACCAGCTTTCCCGTGCCGCGCGCGCCGTGCTGCACGTCCACCCTGGCGCCGACCTTTTCGGCAAGGTCTTCCTGTAATCTGCGGATATCCGGGTCGACGGCCTTGCTCGCGACTGGCTTGCCGGAGGATGGCACCGCCAGCAAGCGGCGCACCAGTTGCTCGGTCTCGCGCACCGACAGGCTCTTGGCCGCCACCTGTCGCGCCGCCTCGCCCTGCGTCGCATCGGGCAACCCGAGCAGGGCGCGGGCATGACCCATTTCCAGGTCGCCGCGTTCGAGCATGCGCTTGATCTCGCCGGGCAGCTCCAGCAGGCGCAGCAGATTGCTGACGGCGGCGCGCGAGCGGCCCACCGCCTCGGCGGCTTGCTGGTGAGTGAGCGCGAACTCGTCGATCAGGCGTTGCAGGGCGTTGGCTTCCTCGACAGGATTGAGGTTTTCGCGCTGAATGTTCTCGATCAGCGCCATGGCGATGGCCGCTTGATCCGGCACGTCGCGCACCACCGCCGGGATCTCCTGCAAGCCGGCGAGCTGCGCGGCGCGCCAGCGGCGTTCACCGGCGATGATCTCATAGCGGCCGGGCGCGGGCAGGGGGCGCACCACGATCGGCTGCACCACGCCTTGGGCGCGGATTGATCTAGCCAGATCTTCCAGGCTTTCCGGGTGCATGTCGACGCGCGGCTGGTACTTGCCACGCTGGATCAGGTCGACGGGCAAGTTGCGCAATTCCTCACTACGATCGATGCCCGCCACGGTAGTTTGACTTGCCCCGAGCAAGGCGTTGAGCCCACGGCCCAATCCGCGTTTTTTTATCGTCATTGAAACAATGCCCCTGGTTTTCGGGCACTTCTAAAAATCCGCTGAAACCGCGATGGCGGCGTTGGAAATGTGCTCAAAATGCTCATGTACTACGTATACACTCCGCTTTTTCGCCCATTTCCGCCTTGCCCTCGCGCCTTGATCGGATTTTTAGAAGCGCCCTTTCGTTTATACGATCTCCGTGGCGCGCCCTTGCTTCTCGCGCCGCAGGATTTCCCCCGCCAGCGCAAGATAAGCCAGCGCCCCGCGCGAGGCCTTATCATACAGCAACACCGGCAGGCCATGGCTGGGCGCTTCCGCCAGGCGCACATTGCGCGGGATGATGGTGCGATAGACCTGCTCGCCGAAGTGCTGGGTGAGCTGCTCGGAAACTTCGTTGGCGAGGTTGTTGCGCGGATCGAACATGGTGCGCAGCAGTCCTTCGATGGCCAGCCTCGGATTGAGCGTGGCACGGATCTGTTCGATGGTCTCCATCAGTGCCGTCAATCCCTCCAGGGCATAGTATTCGCACTGCATGGGAATGATCACCGAGTCGGCGGCGACCAGCGCATTGACGGTGAGCATGTTCAGCGACGGCGGGCAGTCGACAATGATGTAATCGTAATCCGGCTGCGCCGCCTGCAATGCCTGACGCAAACGCCGCTCACGCGCCGGTTGCGACATAAGATGCACCTCGGCGGCGGTAAGATCGGCGTTGGCGGGCGCCAGGGCGTAACCCGCCTGCCCCGCCGCGACAACGACGCCGGCCACGTCGCGCTCGCCGAGCAGCAGCTCGTAACTGGAAAATTCCAGCGCCGCCTTGTCGACGCCGCTGCCCATGGTGGCATTGCCCTGAGGGTCGAGGTCGACCAGCAGCACGCGACGCTTGGTGGCCGCCAGCGAAGCAGCGAGGTTGACGCTGGTGGTGGTCTTGCCCACCCCGCCCTTTTGATTGGCTACCGCGATAATTCTGGTCATATATTCAGTATCATTTGGTAGTTGTGACGCACACCAGATGCCGCGCCACATCCAGACCGGGCACATGCAGCGGGTACACCCCCGCCACCATGAAACCCGGCGGCACCGCGGCCAGCTCGGCCACCGGATATTCACCCTTCATGGCAAGCATCACGCCGGCGGGACGGCACAAGCGGCCGGCGGCGACGAGCATTTCAGACAGCTCGGAAAACGCCCGCGAAATTACGGTATCGAATAGCTGCGCGGGGTGATATTCCTCGACCCGGGCTGTCTCGACACTGACATTCGTCAGCCCGAGCTCGGCCACCACATGAATGAGGAAGCGGGTCTTCTTGCGGTTGCTGTCGAGCAGCACAAAACGCCACTCGGGTAAAGCCAGCGCCAAGGGAATACCCGGCAGACCCGGACCCGTGCCCACATCGAGCACACGCGGACCCTTGATGTACGGCGTCACGGTCAGGCTGTCGAGCAAGTGGCGTGTCACCATTTGCAGCGGATCGCGCACCGCCGTCAAATTATAGGCTCGATTCCACTTAGCGAGCAGCGCAATGTAGGCAAGCATCCTGGTGTGCGCCCCTTCCGGCAGGCGCAGCCCCATCTGTTGCAGGCCCTCGGCCAGCATCACGGACAGGGGAATGTCTGGCGGCGCGCGCCCGCCCCACCCGGCGGACACGGGTGATTTTTTGCGTTTATACATAATCAAGCATCGGACGAAATCCTGGCGACCACTCCCATTATGCCATGACTAAACGAACATAGAGAAAATGACCTGATAGAATGACATCAAAGGGGGGGATCCCGCCCTACACCATACACCATTCCACTCTGGAGAAGCCATGAACCCCATCGTCATCATCGGCAGCGGCCTGGCCGGCTACACCCTGGCGCGCGAGCTGCGCAAACTGGACAAAGACACGCCGCTACACATCATCACCGCCGATGATGGGCGTTTCTATTCCAAGCCCATGCTCTCCAATGCCCTGGCCAATAGCAGAACACCGGAGCAAATCGCCACCGCTTCCACCGAACAAATGGCCGCACAGCTCGGCGCCACGATTCTGACCCGAACCCGGGCGAACGCCATCGACACCCTGCGGCACGCCGTCACCATCGACGGCGATGAAATCACCTACTCCAAACTCGTACTGGCGCTGGGCGCGGATGTCATCAAACCGCCGCTGGAGGGCAACGCCGTGGACGCGGTGATGCCGGTGAACGACCTCACCGACTATACCCGCTTCCGCGCGGCGATCACCAACGCCAAACGCACCACCATCATCGGCGCGGGACTGATTGGCTGCGAATTCGCCAATGACCTGTGCAGCGCGGGCTTCGAAGTCGATGTCATCGCCCCCGGCGCCGTACCGCTCAATCGCCTGCTGCCGGAAGCGGCGGGACACGCCTTGCGGGAGGGATTGGCCCATATCGGCGTGAACTGGCACCTGGGCAGAACAGTCCAACATGTCAATCGCGCGGCGGCGGGTTATCGCCTGACGCTCTCCGACGGCTCGACGCTGGAAACCGACACCGTGCTGTCCTGCGTCGGCCTCAGGCCACGCACCGCACTGGCGCAAAGCGCGGGACTGCGCGTCGATCGCGGTATCGTGGTGGACCGCCAGCTTGCTGCAAGCACGGCGGATGTCTACGCCCTGGGAGATTGCGCCGAGGTCGAGGGACTGGTGCTGATGTACGTGATGCCGCTGATGAACGCGGCGCGCGCCCTCGCCAAGACCCTGGCCGGAC
>SBBG01000014.1 GCA_005240065.1 Gammaproteobacteria bacterium
AACCACAGCAGGAGACCCAGCGAGATGGAAGTCTTACGTGAAAGGTGGAGTTTTATGTCCATGACGCCACCGAAGATTTGGCGGGTGAAGCGCGGATTGCCTGGAGTCCGCATCCTATCTTCTTGAGATAGTGACGCCTTGGCGGTTAATCAATCCCCGCTGGCGGTGGAGCAAGTACTTCGCGCATACCATTGGATTGCAGCGGACCGACCACGCCGGCGCGCTCCATTTCTTCGATGAGGCGGGCGGCACGATTGTAGCCGATCTTGAGGCGGCGTTGCACACCGGAGATGGAAGCGCGGCGCGATTCGGTGACAATGCGCAGCGCCTGATCGTAAAGTGGATCGGCTTCGCCGCCGGGCGGCAGATCTTCGCCCCGGTAATCTCCGCCCTCCGCGGCGTCTTCTCCTTGCAGGATTTCATCGAGGTATTGCGGCTCGCCGGCGCGCTTGAGATGATCGACCACCTTGTGCACCTCGTGGTCGGCGACAAACGCGCCGTGCACGCGCACCGGCACACCGGTGCCAGGGGCGAGGTATAGCATGTCGCCGTGTCCCAGTAGTTGCTCGGCGCCCATCTGATCGAGAATGGTGCGCGAATCGATCTTGGACGACACCTGGAAAGCGATACGGGTGGGAATGTTGGCCTTGATCAGACCGGTGATGACATCCACTGAAGGGCGCTGGGTGGCGAGAATCAGGTGTATACCGGCGGCGCGCGCCTTCTGCGCCAGGCGGGCGATCAGCTCTTCCACTTTCTTGCCCACCACCATCATCATGTCGGCCAGTTCGTCGACCACCACGACAATGTAAGGCAACGGCGCCAGCTCGGCAGCCGTCATGCCTTCCATGGGTTTGAACAAAGGATCGGCAATCGGCTGACCGGCATCGATCGCTTCTTGCACCTTCTTGTTGTAGCCGCCGATGTTGCGCACACCGAGCGCCGACATCAGCCGGTAACGCTTGTCCATCTCCGCCACGCACCAGCGCAGCGCGTGGGCCGCCTCCTTCATGTCCGTCACCACCGGCGCGAGCAGATGCGGAATACCCTCGTAGATCGACAGTTCCAGCATCTTGGGATCGATCATGATAAGACGCGCGTCCCTGGGTGTGGCGTTGTACAGCAGGCTCAGGATCATGGCGTTGACCGCCACCGATTTACCCGAACCAGTGGTGCCTGCCACTAGCAGGTGCGGCATGCGGGCGAGATCCACCACCACCGGATGGCCGGCGATGTCCTTGCCCAGCGCCAGGCTGAGCGGCGAGGTCGCACTGTCGTATTCCTTGGAGCGCAGGATCTCGGAGAGGCGCACGATTTCGCGGTGCTCGTTGGGAATCTCCAGGCCGACCACCGATTTGCCGGGAATGATTTCCACCACGCGCACGCTGGTCACCGACAGCGAACGCGCCAGATCCTTGGCCAGCGCAGTAATCTGGCTCACCTTCACCCCGGCGGCAGGCTGCAACTCGAAACGGGTGATGACCGGCCCCGGATGCACCTCCACCACCTGGGCATCGATGCCGAAGTCCTTCAGCTTCATTTCGACCTGGCGCGACATGGCCTCCAGCGCCGGCGCGGACAGCGTCTCCTTATGCGACTCGGCAGGATCGAGCAGAGCCAGCGGCGGCAGCCCGGTGTCGGCCGGGTGCTCGAACATCGGGATCGACATCTGCCGCTCCTTTTCCACCCGCGGACTGGGCTCGATCTTCTTGATCACCGGTTCGATGCGCGGGGGGGGGCGCTTTTCGCGCTGCGATTTGTCGGCTTCCAGGGCGTCGCCACGCTCCTGACGCGCGCGGCGTCCAGCCAGGTTCTCCCGGAATCTCAGCCAGGCCTGGCGCGCGTTCTCGAAGGTCTGCAAGGTCAGCCGCCCCGTGGCGTCCATCAGACGAAACCACGACAAACCGGTGAAAAGTGTCACGCCGGCGAGAAACAGCGCCAGCAGGAAGAGTGTCGCGCCGACCGCACTGAACGAGCCCGCCAGCGCCTTCGACACGACATCACCGAGGATACCGCCCGAATTGAGCGGCAGCGCCGACGCATCCGCGCTGAAACGCAGCGTCGCCAATCCGCTGCCCGCCGTCATCGTCAACACGAATCCGGCCGCCCGCAGGCCGAGGTGCTGCAAAGCCTCCGCGCTGCCGGCCTCGCGCTCGCGGTACAGTAGCCAGCCGCCGACACCCACCATCACCGGAAACAGGTAAGCGAAATAACCAAATACATAGAGAAACAGATCCGAAAACCAGGCGCCCGCCACCCCGCCGCTGTTCTCCACCCTGTCCGTCAAGCCGGTGTGCGACCAGCCCGGATCGGCAGGATGATAGGTAACCAGCGACACCAGCAGGTAAATCGCGATCGCCCCCAGCACCAGCAGCGCGCCCTCGCGCACCCCTCGGGTGACTTGGCCGATCAGCGGCGTCCTGCCCTGTTTTTTGCGTGTTGCCTGCGCCAAAACTTCAATCCTCGCTATTTGCTGGCAGTACAATTATTGGCATATTATACCGCTCCTCAGTCCATCGCGTGGTATTCAAAAACATGAACCAGACAAAACACTGCCGACTTCTGATCCTCGGTTCCGGCCCCGCCGGATACACCGCCGCCGTCTATGCTGCGCGCGCCAACCTCAAGCCCGTGCTCGTCACCGGCCTGCAACAGGGTGGTCAGTTGACCACCACTACCGACGTGGACAACTGGCCGGGCGACGCCCAGGGCGTACAAGGTCCCGAGCTGATGGAGCGCATGCGCCAGCACGCCGAACGCTTCGGCACCGAGATTATCTTCGACCACATCAACAAGGCGGAATTGCAGCAAGCCCCCTTTCGCCTCACTGGCGACAGCGGCGTCTACACCTGCGACGCGCTGATCATCGCCACCGGTGCCTCGGCCATGTATCTCGGCCTGCCCTCGGAAGAGGCCTACAAGGGCCGCGGCGTGTCGGGCTGCGCTACCTGCGACGGCTTCTTTTACCGGAATCAACCCGTGGCCGTGATCGGTGGCGGCAACACCGCCGTAGAAGAGGCGTTGTACTTGTCCAACATCGCCTCCCACGTCACCGTGGTGCACCGTCGCGACAAATTCAAGTCGGAGAAAATCCTCGCCGACCACCTGATGGAAAAAGTCGGCAGCGGCAAGGTCAGCATCGAATGGAACAGCACCCTTGATGAAGTGCTGGGCGACGCCAAGGGCGTCAACGGCATACGCATCAAGAGTACTGTCGACGGCGGTACCAAGGACATTCCGCTGCAAGGCGTATTCATCGCCATCGGCCACAAACCCAACACCGAATTGTTCACCGGCCAACTGGAGATGAACGGCGGCTACCTGAAGGTCAAGAGCGGCTCTGAAGGCAACGCCACCGCCACCAGCATCCCCGGCGTGTTCGCCGCCGGCGACGTCGCCGACCACATCTACCGCCAAGCCATCACCTCGGCGGGATCGGGCTGCATGGCGGCGCTGGATGCGGAGAAGTATTTGGATGGCCTGGGGAAGACGGGGTGATTCCGGCAGTTGGCACACCGATGCTTGGAGGCGTCCATGATCAGAACCATTGAAGCGATTATCGATGAGCAAGGCAGAGTGCGACTGCTTGAGTCTATCAGCCTTCCCGAAGCGCATCGCGCCCTGGTGACCATTCTGGATGAAGGCCCCGCCGCACCCGCCAGTGAAACCGCATTACTGAGCGAGATGGCCCTTGCTGCGGATTGGAATCGCCCGGAGGAGGACGCCGCATGGTCGCACCTGCAACCGGCTCGGTAGTACTGGTTCCCTTTCCTTTCTCCGACTTGTCTCAATCAAAACTTCGCCCCGCCGTAGTCCTTGCGGATGCGGCAAAGGGCGACTGGATCTTGTGCCAGGTTACCAGCAACCCCTACGCCGACCCTTTGGCTGTACCGCTTGCCACCGGCGACTTCCACGAAGGAACGCTTCGGATCGTAAGTTATGCCCGCCCAGGGAAACTATTCACTGCCAATAGCGATCTCCTGGTCACAGAGATTGGCCGTTTGAAACAAGAGTCACTCTTGAAAGTCGTCAATGCCGTGATTGATTTATTGAAATCATCAGCCCGATAAACTCTCTGGTGCGACATGTGCGCCTCGCCCTCGTCGACGACCTAGGGCCGCCCTTCCGGCTGCCGCAATGTCATCGAAAAGGAAAGAGACTGGGTTACATACCTCCTCCCATACCACCGCCCATCATGCCACCCCTGCCAAAATTCGCGCAGCCTGACACAGGATTCTGCGCCGGGTCGCAAAACGCGAGCCAATCCAGGCCGTAAACATCAAATCTCCCGGCAACGTAAGTATAGGTGCCAAAACTCCCGCCATCGCCCGTGCCAGCGGTATAGATATACTTGCCTGCCTCCACTTTTCGGGTGGCGGTGAATTTCTCGATGTCGAAATTGCCCGACCCTGCCGGGATACCAGGAGCGGTGAGCGTCAGCGTGTTGACGATTGGCACCGCTGCGTTGTTCGTGCTGTAGCCGATCGAGCTCATATCGACGGAAAATGTACTGACCACCCCCGTAGCGGTGAGGTTTTGGGTGATTTTCGGCTTGAAGGCATCCCTGGCTTTGAGGAACTCCTGGGTAAACCCCGCCTCGTTGTTGATC
>SBBG01000044.1 GCA_005240065.1 Gammaproteobacteria bacterium
CAAAGCAGTTCAAGGCGATAAAGCCTTGCGCGACGAGGCAATTCGGAAGGCGTTTCTGGACTATGGGTATAGCATGGCGGCGATTGCTCGTCATGCCAAGGTGCACTATTCTACGGTGAGTAAGGTGATCAAGGGGGAAAGGTGAAAGTGTTACGTCAAGACTTGACCCTTTTGTACTGCTCATCCTAAGTCTAAACCACATATTTCGAACCCAATCCCAATGCCGGAACATACCGATGACGATCAAAGCAAATCCCAGAACCACAAACGCGATAAAAAGTGCGTGGACGACGAGAATAAGATCGGCTAGGAGCTGGTTCGCCATTTATGTTTACTGTTCTCTTGCTTCATATCTCGAAGCTGTTCGTAGAGCCGCCGCTCCTTGAGAGAAAGATGTTCGGGAATGTGAACGATGATGCGTAAATTCAGATCACCGCGGTAGCCGCCGCCAAAGGAAGGCAGCCCTTTGCCTCGCAACCGTAAAACGGAGTCCGACTGAGTACCCGGAGGAATGGTAACCTCGATATTGCCTTCCAAGCCGAGCACTTTCAACCGTGTACCAAGCACCGCATCGACGAGTTCAATCGTCTCGGTACGCCATAAGTCAGCGCCGTGGCGTTCAAAACGCGGATCTGGCTCGGTGCGGACAACAACGAAAAGATCACCGGGCGGCGCGTTTGCGGCGCGTGATGGAAGACCATGTCCGGGAATACGCAAAGCGGCGCCTTCTTCGATACCGGCAGGGATGTTCACCGATAGCGTTTCTACCCGCTCGACTTCGCCACGCCCTTCGCATTCATTGCAAGGTTTTTCGATGAGCGCGCCGCTGCCACTGCATTTCGGACAGGTAGAGATTTGCTGAAATCGTATTCCACCTTTCTCCTGATATGCCATGGTTTTTTTCCCCGTCCCTTCACAATCCGGACATTTCCTCGGCGATGTCCCCGCCGCCGCTCCGGACCCATGGCATGCCGGACAGGTTACCGGCCGGTTGATACGTACGCGCTCTTCACCGCCCAGATTTACACGCTGTAAAGGGATATTCAAAATGACCTCGATATCTTGCCCGCGGCGAGGCGCTTTTACGGCGCGGCGAAACAACCGGTCGAACAACCCGCCTCCAAAATCAAAGCCGAACCCGAGATCACCGAAGATATCGCCGAAATCAATGCCTCCGAAGAGATCTTCGGGCGTGAATCCGGCTACGCCGGCAAAACCGCGCTCATCATAATCGGCGCGTTTTTTCGGATCGGACAGAATAGCATAGGCGGCAGCAATTTCCTTGAAGCGTTCTTCCGCATCCGGCGACTTATTGCGGTCAGGATGATACTTTAAGGCGAGTTTACGAAATGCTTCCTTAATTGCCTTGGTATCGGCATCACGGGAAACGCCAAGCACCTCATAATAATCGCGTTGCGGGGCCGCCATATATTTTTTAAATTAAACAGTTTCCTTGTAGTCCGCGTCCATAACCCGGCCGCGAGGTCCTGACCCGGATGGCCGCGGTTCATTACCGTGTGCAGCGGTTGAAGCGCGCGTTTCCTTGTATACTCCGGCTTGTGGCGTTTGCGCGTAAATCGCGACACCGGCTTCCTTCAATACTTTTTTAAGCTCATCTGCGCGCTGGGTGGCGAGAATCACATCTTGTTTTGTCAACGCCTCCCGCGTTTGATGCAAATTGTCTTCGATGCGTTTACGCATCTCCTCTGCTAACTTGCTACCGAAATCAGCAAGCATCTTTTCCGCCTGGTAACAGACCGAATCCGCCTCATTGAGCTTATCCGCTTTCTCACGCCGCTGTTTGTCTTGCTCGCGATATTTTTCCGCTTCTTTAATCATGCGTTGTTTTTCATCTTCACTAAGACGGGTTGAGCCGGTGATGGTGATCGATTGCGATTTCCCCGTTGCCTGGTCTTTGGCGGTAACATTAAGAATACCGTTTGAATCAATATCAAAGGTCACTTCGATCTTTGGCACCCCGCGCGGCGCCGGCACCAGTCCTTCGAGGTTAAATTCTCCTAAGCTGGTGTTGTCGGCCGCCATCGGACGCTCGCCTTGGTAGACATGAACCGTGACATTGGTTTGCATATCGGCCGCGGTGGTGAAGATTTCCGAGTGTTTTACCGGGATGGGGGTGTTTCGCGCGATCAGCGGCGTCGCTACGCCACCGAGTGTTTCCACACCCAAGGTGAGCGGTGTCACATCCACGAGCACAATGTCGCCAACTTCACCACTTAGCACCCCCGCTTGAATCGCTGCGCCTTGCGCTACACATTCCATCGGATCGATACCGGATTCGGCGCTGCGGCCGAACATTTCCTCGAAGAAAGAACGGACGGCAGGCATCCTTGTCGGCCCGCCGACGAAGACAATACGATCCACTTCCTTTGGTGTAATACCGGCATCGCGCAGCGCCTGCTCTACCGGCCCACGGCAACGTTCGATCACGGGACGGATCACGCGCTCCATCTCGGTCCGTGTCAGATCAAGATCCAAATGTTGTGGCTCGCCTCCCTTCGCCGTCAGATAAGGAAGCGTGACATGCGTTGTGGTACTGGCAGACAATTCGATCTTGGCGATTTCCGCCGCCTCGAGCAGACGCGCCTCCGCCTTTCGATCGCCATGAATATCAATTCCGGTCTGTTCGCGAAAACGTTTGGCAAGATATTCAAAAATATTTTGATTCATATCGGTGCCGCCCAATTGGGTATCACCGCTGGTTGCCTTCACCTCAAATACGCCTTTGCCGAATTCCATGATCGTGACATCGAGAGTGCCGCCGCCAAGATCAATGACCACAATACGCAACTCTTGCCCGAGCCTGTCCAGACCATAGGCCAGCGATGCCGCCGTCGGCTCATTGACCAGCCGCGCAACATCGAGACCGGCAATACGACACGCGTCCTTGGTTGCACTGCGCTGATTATCGTCGAAATAGGCAGGTACCGTGACGACTGCCTTGACCACCGGTTCACCGAGATAGGCTTCGGCGTCACGTTTGATTTTTTGCAGCAAAAAGGCCGAAAGTTGCTCGGGAGAAAATTCACGATCACGCAGACGGATCATCTCACGCCTGCCCATTTTGCGTTTGAACGCAGTGACGGTCCCTTCCGGGTTGGCAGCCGCCTGGCGCCGTGCCGGTTCACCCACCAATGTCACACCGTCAGCGGTAATCGCCACATAACTCGGAAAAGCCTTACCGCCAAGACTGATTCCTTCCGCGCTTGGAATTATCACCGGACGTCCGCCGCGCAAGACCGCCGCCGCCGAATTGGATGTGCCGAGATCGATGCCAATGATTGCCATTTTACTCTCCTCTCAACAATGTCTTCTCGCAGCTGGCGTTGATAAAAGCCAAGCCATCACGACCACGCTCTGAAATCATCATACATCAACTGATTATAGATACTCAAACAAGGGGGCACACAAATTTTCCAGGATGTGGAGACGCCCTTCTTTGGCCTGGGCCAGGGCGATTTCCATGATCTCGCGGGTGATGCCGTCGATCTTGATATCCATCTGCAAGGCG
>SBBG01000064.1 GCA_005240065.1 Gammaproteobacteria bacterium
CGAGCGCATCTCTATCAAGGCTAAGGGCGTCTACCAAAATGGCGATTATTAACCCGGAAGGCAAATTCCTCTGCTTTTCCAGCCTTCCCCCTGGTTGTAGGGTGCGTCTCACGCACCACACAGATAGTGCGTGAGACAACTATCGAGCCTGAACGGAGCGAGAAAGGCATGGAACGGTACGATGCTGTGATTGTGGGCGGCGGACCGGCGGGCTCGACATGCGCCTGGCGATTGCGTCGGGCCGGGTTCGAGGTGCTTGTACTGGACAAGCAGGTTTTTCCGCGCGACAAGGTCTGCGCAGGCTGGATCACACCGGCGGTCATCGAGACCTTGCATGTCGATGTCGAGGAATATCGACAAGGGCGGGTGTTTCAACCGATCACCGGCTTCCTGGTCGGCTGGATCGACGGCTTGGCTACGGAAACCCGCTATGGCCGGCCGGTGAGCTATGGCATCCGGCGCTGCGAATTCGATCATTATCTGCTTGCCCGCTCGGGTGCGCGGTTGCGGCTCGGAGAGCCTGTGCGAACGTTGGACAGAACCGATCAGGAGTGGCTGGTCAACGCATCGATCCGAACCCCTTTGTTGATCGGCGCGGGCGGGCATTTCTGTCCGGTGGCGCGTTTTCTCGGCGCCCAACCGGGCGGCGGCGAGCAGGTCATCGCGGCGCAAGAGATCGAATTCGAGATGAGCCGGCAACAGGCGAGGGCATGCCGGGTCGCGCCGGAAATACCCGAGATCTATTTTTGTGACGATTTGAAGGGCTACGGCTGGTGTTTTCGCAAGGGTGATTTTCTCAACGTCGGGCTGGGCAGGGAGGACACTCACAGGCTCGCCGGGCATGTCAGCGCATTCAGCCAATTCCTGAAACGTCGCAACAGGATTCCGCAGGATACTCCTGAGCGATTCAAGGGCCATGCCTATCTGCTATATGGCCACGCGCCGCGCAAACTGCTGGACGATGGCGTGCTGCTTATCGGCGACGCCGCCGGCCTGGCGTATCCGCAGAGCGGGGAGGGCATACGTCCCGCCGTGGAATCGGGTATCATCGCCGCCGAGGTGATTCTTGCCGCGGGCGGCGATTACCGGCGCGAAAATCTCGAAGCTTATCGGAGGCGATTGATGGGCCGTTTCGGAGAGCGCGGCAAGATGGAAGTTCCCCATCTTTTTTCTTCGGGGCTGAAACAATTTATCGGTAAAAGACTTGTGGCAACACGCTTCTTTTCGCGGCATGTGATTCTGGATCGCTGGTTTTTGCATAGTCATCAACCGGTACTATCAACCCGGCGATGAACATTGCCAAGGCACGGATGCCTTGACGCGATCCCAAGCCGCGCGAGCCGTGGCCGGGCATGCACCGGTCACGGCGCCCGTAAACATCGGACTCTCGCGGGTCCGCAACAACAAATTCGCCAGAAAGGTCGCATACTGATGACTACCTCCGAATTGCCATACGCCGTGGCGCGTCCCCGTGTCACGGGTGTCATCCGTGACACGGCGGATGATTTTCAAGTGGATGAAGAACTCGGTTTTCTGCCTGCCGGCAAGGGCGAACACGTCCTGCTGCGTATCCGCAAACGCAATGCCAATACTGAGTGGCTGGCGCGAGAATTGGCCAGGCTGGCGGGGGCCAAGGCGGTCGATGTCGGCTACGCCGGCCTCAAGGATCGCAAGGCGGTGACCAGTCAGTGGTTCAGTGTGAATATGGCCGGCCGGCCGGAGCCCGACTGGACACGAATCGCGTCCGATGACATCCGGTTTCTTGCTATCGCCCGCCACGATCGCAAGCTGCGGCGTGGCGCCTTGACGGGAAACCGTTTCACATTGCGGGTGCGCAATGTGCACGGCGACATGTCCGGCATGGAACCGCGTCTGGCGCGCATTGCTGAAGAGGGTGTGCCGAATTATTTCGGCGAACAACGCTTCGGTCATGCCAATCTCGAACGCGCCAGCCGTATGTTTGCGGGCGAGCTGCGTGTCAGGGACCGTCATCAGCGCAGCCTGTATCTGTCCGCGGCGCGTTCCGAACTGTTCAACCGCGTCCTGGCGCGGCGCGTGGCGGCGGGCAACTGGAACGCCGCCATTCCCGGTGATGTCATGATGCTCGACGGTACGCACAGCGTCTTCGCCGTGGATGATGTCGATGCGGAAATCGCGCGGCGCGTAAGCGAGCATGATGTCCATCCCACCGGGCCGTTATGGGGCACGGGAGAACTGCGCAGCCGGCACGCGGCTCGGCGGATCGAGGAAGATGCGCTGGCCGACTGCGCGCCATGGTGTGACGGGCTCGAACAAGCGGGACTGGAACAACAGCGTCGATCCTTGCGCCTCAAGGTCGACGATCTGCGTTGGCAATTTGAAGGAAATGACAGCGTCTTGCTGGAGTTTCGTTTGCCAGCGGGGAGTTATGCGACAGTGATGTTGCGCGAGATAGTGGATTATTCGGAGTGTTGAGGGCACCTCTAAAAATTCGCTGAAGCCGCGATGGCGGCGTTGCCCTTAATAACAGGGGGTGCTCAAAATGCGGGGCCGGGAAGCGGCAGACTCCGTGTACACTCCGCTTTTTCGCGCATTTCCGCCTTGCCCTCGCGCCTTGATCGAATTTTTAGAGGTACCCTTGAGTTATTGGCATGTTTTATGTACACTTGAAGTGTACGTTTATTGCTGGAGAAGCAAGTCATGCGCAGAGTAAAGATCACCGAGTTCCGCAGCCATTTGCCCGCATACATGGATGAGATTCAAAAAGGCGAAACCATCGACATTACTTCGCGCGGCAAGGTGATCGCGCGTGTCGTTCCCGTCGAAGACGCGGCGGAGGCGGCTCGGCGGCGCTTGATCGCTTTGCGCGGCAAATGCCGCATCGGCGATGTGATCAGCTCCGGCAGCGAAGAGTGGGACGCCGAGCATGGTCGTCTGTGATACTCACGTCCTGATTTTCGATGCTCTGAGCCCCAACCGTTTGAGCACGGCGGCTCGGCAAGCGATCGAGGCCGGTGCGCAACAGCGCGAGCTGGCCTGTTCCGACATCACCCTGTGGGAAATCGCCATGCTGATTGCGAAAGGGTGCATCGACCCTGGTATCGTTCCAACGCAGTTCATCAATGATCTGGTGTTATCGCGTTACATGAAAGTCCTACCGATCACGCCCGAGATTGCCGTGCTGTCGCAAACCCATTCCGCGCTCAATCACGGCGATCCTGCCGATCGCCTCATCGCCGCCACCGCATTGCATCATCGCGCCACACTGATCACGGGCGACAGCCGGCTGCGTGAAGTGAGTGTTCTGGATACTCTTTGGTAGGCGCGCATATCATAATAATCAAGTTTGGGTTATTATTTTAAATAATTGTAATATATTATTTTTTGCATGGAGGATAGCGTCATGCGCAAGCTAAGCGCCGGTTTATTGCTGATCTTCACCCTGCTGCTCAGCGGCTGCGGCTACAACACGCTGCAATCCAACGATGAGCAGATCAAGGCGGCCTGGTCCGAGGTGCTCAACCAATACCAGCGCCGCGCAGACCTGGTGCCGAATCTGGTGAATACCGTCAAGGGATTTGCCGCACAGGAGAAAGAGGTACTGACCCGCGTCACCGAAGCCCGCGCGCGGGTGGGGTCGATACAGGCGACGCCCGAATTGATCAACGACGAACAGGCCTTCGCCAAATTCCAGGCGGCGCAGGGTGAGCTGTCCAGCGCTCTGGCGCGGTTGCTGGTGGTGTCGGAAAACTATCCGCAGTTGAAGTCCGACGCGGCCTTCCGCGATCTGCAAGCGCAACTGGAGGGCACCGAAAACCGCATCACCGTGGCGCGCAACCGCTACATCAAGGCGGTGCAGGAATACAACGTGACGGTGCGTTCCTTCCCCAGCAATCTGACGGCGATGGTGTTCGGCTTCAAGGTCAAGCCCAATTTCACCGTCGAAAACGAAAAGGCGATTTCGGCCCCGCCGACGGTGACATTCGATACACAACCAGCGCCAGCGAGATAGCAGGTAGCCCATGCCTGCGCGCTGGTTAACGATCTGGATGTCATTAACCCGGCAATCCGGTTCATTTGCTTTTCCAGCTTTTTTCCTGGGGGTAGGGTGCGTCTCACGCACCAC
>SBBG01000028.1 GCA_005240065.1 Gammaproteobacteria bacterium
CCCCGCCATACCCATATAGACGCGCGTTATGTTCTCGCCCCACATCAGCGCGATCCATCCCGCCGCAGCCAGGTAGGGGCCGAAGGGAATGGGTATATTCTTGTCGCGGCCACGCAGCAGGATCATGGCGATGCCGGTCACCGCACCGACCAGGGAGGATAACAGGATCACCGCCGGTAGCGCCTGCCAGCCGAGCCAGGCGCCAAGCACGGCCAGCAGCTTGAAGTCGCCATAGCCCATGCCCTCCCGGCCCGTCAGCCATTTGAAGCCCTTGTAGACCGACCACAGACTGAGATATCCGGCCGCGGCGCCGATGATGCTGGCATGGCTATCGACGAAAACGCCGTACAGACTGAGTAGCAGCCCCGCCCACAGCACCGGCAGGGTGATGGAATCGGGCAGCAGGTAATGATCGATGTCGATGAAGGTCAACGCGATCAACGCCCAGCTCAGCAACAGCGCAGCTCCGGTCTGCCAGCCGAAACCGAAACGCCAAGCCACGGCACAGGATACCACGGCGGTGAGAATCTCCACGACGGGATAGCGCGCCGAAATGCGCGCGCCGCACTGCGAACATTTGCCCCGCAACGCCAGATAACTCAGCACTGGAATGTTTTCCAACGCGGTAATCGCATGCCCGCACTGCGGACAACGCGAGCGCGGCACGACCAGGTTGTATTTTCCCTGTGGCGTGGTTTCCGCCTCCGCGCCGTTCATCTGCGCATGCTCGGCGCGCCACTGGCGTTCCATCATGACCGGCAGACGATGGATCACCACATTCAGGAAGCTGCCGATGAGCAGGCCGAGAATGGTTGCGATCGCCGTGAAGACGATGGGGCTGGATTGAAGAAGGTCGATCAGGGCCATGTCCATTGGAGTCATTAGTAGGGTGCGTCCCACACACCAATATGAGTAGCGAGAGAAGACAAAAATATTGGGTTCTCGCTGCTTTAGCTATGGAGAATGATTGGTGCGTGGGACGCACCCTACAGTCTATCCCACCACCTCACCCATCTTGAAGATGGGCAGATACATGGCCACGATCAGGGTACCGATGATTAAGCCTAGCACCGCCATGATGATCGGTTCCAGCAGACTGCTCAAGCCGTCCACGGCATTATCGACTTCCTGTTCGTAAAAGTCGGCGATCTTCGCCAGCATGGCATCCAGCGAACCGGCTTCTTCGCCGATGGCCACCATCTGCACCACCATATTGGCAAACAATTCGCTCTGGCGCATCGCCATCTGTAGCGAGATGCCTGTGGCCACTTCGTCGCGGATCTTTAGGATGGCCTTTTCGTAGACCACGTTACCGGAGGCGCCGGCCACTGTGGTCATGGCCTCCACCAGTGGCACACCGGCGGCAAACATGGTGGAAAGAGTGCGCGCATACCGCGCCACGGTCGCCTTGGTGACGATGTCGCCGATGATGGGTATCTTGAGCATCAGCCGGTCCATGGCTTGCTGGACTTTGAGTGACCGTTTCTTGGCTTCGATCAGTCCGTAAACTGTCAGGCCAATGCCACCGAAAATCGCCCACCACCAGTCCTGGAATATCTTGGACAGAGCTATCACCATTTTTGTCAGGGCCGGCAGGTCGGCGCCAAAACTGCTAAACAGCGTCTGGAACTGCGGAATGACGAAAATCATCAGAATGGCGGTGATGATAAACGCCGCCACGATGACTGCGGTAGGGTAGAACAGCGCCTTTTTGATCTTGCCCTTGATGGCTTCTATTTTCTCTTTATAGAGCGCGATCTTGTGCAGCAGACCTTCCAGAATACCCGCTTGCTCACCGGCTTGCACCAGATTGCAATACAAGGAATCAAAGTAATAAGGATGCTTGGCCAGGGCCTCGGTGAGCGAGTTGCCGCCTTCCACGTCGGCCTTGACCTTCAATACCAAGTCTTGCATAGCCGGGTTTTCATGGCCGCGGCCGATGATCTCGAAGGATTGTACCAATGGTACGCCGGAACTCATCATGGTGGCGAGCTGGCGGCTGAAGATGGCGATGTCCTTGGCGGTGATCTTTTTCTTGCGCTTGCCGAAGGCGGGTAGGCTCTTCTTGTTCACTTTCAGGGGATTGATTCCCTGTTTGCGCAGATCGGCCTTGACCAGCGCGATGTTGCCGCTGCGCATCTCGCCCGTCACTTTCGCGCCTTTCTTGTCCGTGCCTTCCCAGACGAAGACATCCATCTTCGGTTCTTTTGCAATCGCTTTGGTAGCCATAAACCTTATTCCGTGATGACGCGGTTGATTTCCTCAAGGCCGGTGAGGCCCTGCTTGATTTTTTTCAGTCCCGACTGGCGCAGGTTCGAGATGCCCTCCTTCTGTGCCTGGTCGGCGAGCTGCATGGCATTGCCATTTTGCATGATGATCCGGCCCATGGCCTCGGAGATGGGCATCACCTGATAAATGCCCACCCGGCCTTTGTAACCTTCGTGGCATTGGTCGCAGCCCGCTGGTCCGTAAATTGTGAAATGCTCTTCCAGGTCGTTTTCAGTAAAGCCTTCTTTCAGCAGGGCTTCACGGGGAATGTCTATCGGTTTCTTGCAATGGCTGCACAGGCGCCGCGCCAGGCGCTGGGCGATGATCAGCGATACCGCCGAGGCGATGTTGAATGGCGCCACGCCCATATTGAGCAATCGCCCCAGGGTTTGTGGCGCGTCATTGGTATGCAGGGTGGACAGCACCATGTGGCCGGTCTGCGCTGCCTTGATGGCGATTTCGGCGGTTTCCAGGTCGCGGATTTCGCCGACCATGATCACGTCCGGATCCTGGCGCAAGAATGCTTTCAGCGCCGCAGCGAAGGTGAGTCCCGCCCTGGGGTTGACGTTCACCTGATTGACGCCGGGCAGGTTGATTTCGGCCGGGTCTTCGGCGGTGGAGATATTCCTGTCGATGGTATTGAGAATGTTCAATCCGGTATAGAGCGACACCGTCTTGCCGCTACCCGTCGGGCCGGTGACCAGGATCATGCCGTAGGGCTGGTGTAGCGCCTTCATATACAGCTCTTTCTGTTCCGGCTCGTAGCCCAGCGCGTCGATGCCTAGTTTGGCGCTGGAAGGATCGAGAATACGCAGCACGATCTTTTCGCCGAACAGCGTCGGGCAGGTGTTGACGCGAAAGTCGATGGCGCGCGTCTTGGACAACACCATCTTCATGCGTCCGTCCTGCGGCACGCGTTTTTCCGAGATATCCAGGCGCGACATCACCTTCAGGCGCGCGGAGAGCTTGTTGGACAGCGCGATGGGTGGCGTGGCGACCTCGTGCAACATGCCATCCTGGCGGTAACGCACCCGGTAGAACTTTTCATAGGGTTCGAAGTGAATGTCCGACGCTCCCTTGTTGATGGCGTCGAGCAGAATCTTGTTGATGAAGCGCACCACCGGCGTGTCATCGACATCGGAGCCACCGGTATCCTTCGGTGCCTGATCTTCATCGCTGGTGATGTCGAGATTGTCGAGATCGGTATCGTCGCTCAAGGCGCTGATGGTGTTGTCCTTGGCCTCCAGTACTTTCTCGATGACCTTGGCGAGCTTGTCCTCCTCGACCAGGATCGCCTCGGTCGTGAGGTTGGCCTGGAACTTGATCTCATCCAATCCCGCCAGATTGGTGGGGTCGGACACCGCCACGAATAGCCGGTTACCGCGCTTGAACAAGGGCAGGGCGTTATGCTGGCGGATCAGCTTCTCGTTCGCCAATCCCGTTGCCGCCATGTCCATGTCCATGACGTTGATGTCGAACAGCGGCACGCCGAATTCCTCGGAGCCGGCCTGGGCGATGGCGTAGCTATCGGCGAGTTTGCTCTGTACCAGGTGGCTGACGAACGCGATCTTGTTTTTTGTTGCGTATTCCTGGGCTTTAACTACCTGGTCTTCGCTCAGCAGGCCGTCGAACACCAGACGGCGGGCTAGGCCGCTGAGAGGTGTGTTTATGCTGGATGCGGGGACGCTCATGGTTTGAAGTGCTGTCCGTAAAGAAATTACCTATCCTTTATCGGCTAGGTAACAGATTTTTTTAGCAGATGCAGAAAGCTTTGTTTTGACAGGGCCCCCTTGGCGAATTGCTCGTCAAGATGGTGGCCGGAACGGTTTGTTTGGGAGGGGCCTAAAATAAAGCAGGGTGGGCATTGCCCACCCTGCGGTGTACTGAGAGTAGTGTCAGCAGGTTAGCAGATGGGGCCCGCAGCACGAGTTTTGCAACCGCCGCTTACCCCCCAGGTAACCCCGCCATCAGCCCGCATAGTCGGGGTCAGCACATAGTTATCCGCCGCAGACAATCCCTCGACAGCTTTGGGGGTGACGGTAATTACACCTGTGGCGCCAAGCGTCATACCTCCCAAGTATTTGGTGTTGGTAGTGTCAGGTGCGGGCGGAATACCCATTGTTTGGTTACCAAAGGCCACACCAGCGATTGCGCCGGCGGCCAAGCAGCTTCCATCCTGCACGCACAACTCTATAGCGGTTTTGTATGGCGCGGAGGCATTTACGACCTCAGTCATTTTGGCTTTCAGCGTGTAATTCTGATATGCCGGAATCGCAATCGCCGCCAAAATACCAATGATCGCCACGACGATCATCAATTCGATCAGGGTGAAGCCCTGCTGTGCCTTCTTCATGCTCATGGTGTTTCTCCTCGTTGGATAAAGTTGAAAAGTTTTGGCGCCTGTCCTTATTCGATGACCTGTCCGTGGCGAGGTACGCTTCCGGTGCCTGGTCGATAGTTCAGGCGCCTTGTCCTCGATAAAGCACGAGGCGTGCCAGGCTTGGCGGAAGGGGAGGCAATCACCGGCGAAACAGGTATGATTCATTGAAAACTGTGACGCAGGTCACAACAATCCGCTGTGGGGTGGGCCTTGCTCGTCACCGCTGGGAGGGATCATCTCCTCATGAATTGCCGCGCCGTGTCAGAAAGTGACACACAATGTCACTACTATTAATATGGTTTTTTACCATGAGTGGGCGGGGTGATGCAACAGCTTTTCTTGGTCAGTTTCGTAGGGTGCGTCTTACGCACCGCGCAGATGGTGCGCACGGCGCACCCTACGCCGGGAGAAAATCTGAAAAGCAGATGGATTTGATTGCCGGGTTAATAGGGTCGTTCGTTCTCCCAGGATTCACGCTCTGCCCGAAGAACGCTTTCCCCGCCACCGGGTCGTGCCCATACCGATTTTCCAAGCCCCCTCATGCGAGCGGTATGGCCGCCATGGATAGGGCGCAACACTGCTTTGTCTTCGTCTGCGTCAATGACGATGGTATCCCCGGCATGGAGCCCCAGTTTGCGGCGTATTTCGGCGGGAATAGTGACTTGAAACTTGCTGGTTAACTTGGCGACACTCACATGCGCCTCCTTACAAATTTAATGATATGTAAGGAGTATAGGGGGGCGATATTGTTACAACTTTACTCCATCCCCAATTTCTTCAACCGGTACCGCAGTGCGCGAAAAGTGATGCCGAGCAGTTTGGCGGCGGCGGTTTTGTTGTAGCGGGTTTGTTCCAGGGCTTTCATGATGGCGTTTTTTTCGAGGGTGTCGAGGTAGGGTTCGAGGGCGCCGGAGGCAGGCACGGCGGGAACGGCTTTTTCGGCGGTGTTCTGCGGCAGGTGGAGGTCGGCTTCCTGGATGATATTGCCTTCACACAGAGTGACGGCACGCTCCAGGATGTTTTCCAGCTCGCGCACGTTGCCGGGAAAGGAATAGCCTTGCAGGGTCTGAAGGGCTTGCCGCGAAAGCATCGGCGCCTCGTTCCCTGCGCCGGCCTGGCGGGTGAGCTTTTCCAGAATGTGTTCCGCCAGTAGTGGAATGTCCTCGCGCCGTTCGCGCAGGCTGGGGGCATGCAGCTCGATGACGTTGAGGCGGTAATAGAGATCTTCGCGGAAGGCGCCATCCTTGACCAGTGCGGCGAGATTCTTGTGGGTGGCGCAAAGGATGCGCACGTCGATCGGTGTTTCCTTTTGCGCGCCGACGGGACGCACGGCCTTTTCCTGAATGGCGCGCAGCAGTTTGACCTGCATGTGCAGCGGCAGATCGGCGACCTCGTCGAAGAACAGTGTGCCGCCGTGAGCCGCCTGGAACAGGCCGTCCTTGTCGCCGGCGGCGCCAGTGAAGCTGCCTTTCTTGTGGCCGAAGAATTCGCTTTCCATCAGATGTTCGGGGATGGCGCCGCAGTTGACGGGGACGAAGGGGGCGTCGGCGCGCGGTCCCTTGTCATGGATCAGGTGCGCGATCAGTTCCTTGCCGGTGCCCGATTCGCCGCTGATGTAAACCGGCGCTTGGCTGCGCGCCAGTTTGGCGATGGTGGCGCGGATCGTCTGCATGGCGGAGGATTCGCCGAGCAGGATGTGGCGCGAACGCCGCTCGCGCACGGGATAGGCTTGCGACGATTGTTCGGAGAGCTTCAGCGCGGCGCTGACGAGATTGCGCAGGACGTGCAGATCGACGGGCTTGGAAACGAAGTCGAAGGCCCCGGCCTTGAGCGCGCTGATCGCCAGCTCCATGCTGCCATGGGCGGTGATGACGGCGACCGGGAGACTGGCGTGGTTTTTCTGGATATATTCCACCAGATCGATGCCGTTGCCATCGGGCAGGCGCATGTCGGTGAGGCACAGGTCGAAGGTGTGTTTGCCCAGAAGGATGTGCGCCTGAGCGATGCTTTCGGCGGCATGGCTGTCGATGCCCATGCGTCCCAACGTCAATTCGAGCAGCTCGCGAATGTCCGGCTCGTCGTCCACCACCAGCGCCAAGCGCCTGTCCTGAGCCTTGTCGAAGGGTCTGTTCATGGTCAGGCCACCTGTCTGCGCCGCGGATCGGCGAAGGTGATGCGGAAGCAACCGCCGTCTGGTTGTGCGCGATAATTGAGGCGTGCCTGGTTGCATTCGCACAGCTCGCGTGAGATGTACAGGCCCAGACCGGTGCCGTTGGGGCTGGTGGTGAAAAACGGCTCAAAGATTTGTTCGGTGACGCCGGCGGCGATGCCGGGGCCGTTGTCGATCACGTCGAGGAAAGGCACGCCCGACTCGCGCGTCACGCCGCCGCGCAATGCGATTCCCGGCGCGGCGTGCGGATTGTGGCGCAGGGCGTTTTCGCACAGATTCCACACGATCTGGTGCAACTGGCTGGGGTCGATGCGCACCTGAAGGTCCGCTGGGGCGACGCCGATGGACAAAGACGTCATGGCGATGTTTTCGCTGCGGCTGAATTCTTCCGCAAACCGTCTCAGCCAGGGTTCGAGGGCGAAATCCTGCGGCTGGGAACGATCACGGCGGCTGAGCTGGAGCACGTTTTCGATGATCGCGTTCACGCGTTGCGACTGATCGGCGATGATTTGCGTCAGCCGCGCGTCGTGCTTGTCCAGCGCGGGAGATTCGGCGAGCAATTGCCCGGCGTGGCTGATGGCGCCCAGCGGATTGCGTATCTCATGGGCAATGCTGGCGGTGAGGCGGCCCAGTGAGGCCAGCTTCATCTGCTGTGCCTGCTGCGCCAGGGCGGCGGTGTCCTCGAGAAAAATCAGCGTGCCCGAGGAGGGAGCCGCGCCCATGCGCGCAAAACGCGGCAACACGGTGGCCGAGGTTACGGCAGGGCGAAAGGTATGCGATTCCGCATCGGGTTGATGAAGCCAGTCATGCAGTTGGCTGGCCAGTTCGGGAGAGATCCGGTCGAGCCTGCCCGGTCCCTGGGTGCCGGGTGCACCCAGCAGGTGTCGCGCCGATTCGTTGATGAGGCGCACGTTTTCCTCGGCATCGATAACCACTACGCCGGTTTGCATGCGCTGAATGATGTATTCGGTCAACTGCTGCATGTCGGCCAGATCCACCCCGCGCTGCGCCGCCAGTGTTTCGCTGTCGCGGATGCGTCGCGCCAGGGCATGAGTGAGCGCGGCGGTGGTGAAGAACGTCGCCCCGAGCAGGCCGGCCTGGGTATAGTTCGGCATCGAGGGGCCGAAGGTCAACTGGGCGTAAAGCTGTTCGGCGAGTATCGCCAGCGTCGCCGTGGCGGCAAACAGCGTGGCGGTGCGCCCCGGCATGAGGATGCTGCCGCCGGCGATGGCGATCAGCAGCAGCATGCCCAGCCCGCTGCCCACCCCGCCGCTGGCATGCATGATAAGGGTGATGGCGAGAATGTCGGCGAATACCTGGATGTGCGCCTGCACCTTGAATGCGGGCCAGCGTCCGCGGGTGGCAAGGAGGCTGGCGACACCGAACAACAGGTACGCCAGGCTGACCACGCCAAACAGTCCCGGCGCCCCATTGGCAAAAATCCGTTGTTCGGCATCCAGCCAGGGCAGGGCGACGAACAGGCCGGCGATCAACAGGCGATAGAAATTGAGCAGGTTGAGCAGCCGCCAGGCATCAGCGGCGTCGCGGCCAAAGGTCTGGGCCGGCATGGCGTCGCTGCGGGAATGATCGTGCATCCTGGCGGAGAAGGTGGCTGGCATTCCGGTAGAGATTCGTGGTTACCGGAGTTATATCGGCCGGAAGGGCGGGCGCTTTAACCTAGAAAAAGCAGTTGAACCGCAGAGGACGCGGAGGACGCAAAGAAATTCAGGTGGTTAGCGTAATACGCGCCCTCACCCAGTGGGTGACTCGGCACACAAGCCAAGGTTTTGTTTTTCCTCTGCGTTCTCTGCGTCCTCTGCGGTGAATCGCCGTTTTTAGGTTTAACCTGAGTGGCTGTCAATGTCCCAGCAATATCAGCCCCCACACCACAACCACCGTGACATGAGAGACCATCACCGCCGCCGAACCCAGATCCTTGGCTCGTCCGGCGAGCTCGTTGAATTCCGTGCCGCCGCGATCCACCGCCGCTTCGATGGCGGAGTTGAGCAATTCGGCGAGCAGCACCAACAGCAGACATCCCAGCAGCAGCGCCCGTTCCACACCATTGTTGCCCAGCCACAGGCCAAGCGGAGCGAGAACCAGGAACAGCGCGGCTTCGATACGGAAGGCGGTCTCATGGGCGAGCGCCGCCCTGAGACCCTTGAGCGAATAGCCCGCGGCGCGGACGATGTGGGGCAGGGCTTTGTCGCGGCTCGCCATGGGTTACGCGACGGCGGCAGGCTTCCAGGTCAGATCCAGCTCGCGCGCGGCTTTCACGTCGTCCAGTCTTCGCACTGGCAGGGTGTGCGGTGCGGCCTTGAGCTGTTGCGGCGCGGTTTGCGCCTCGTCGAGGATTTGCCGCATGGCGGCGATGAAGCGGTCCAGCTCTTCCTTGGCTTCGGTCTCGCTCGGCTCGATCAGCAGACACTCGGGCACCAGCAACGGGAAGTAGGTCGTCGGTGCGTGATAGCCCAGATCGAGCAGGCGCTTGGCAACGTCCATCGCGCTGACATTCAGCTCCTTGGCCTGGCGCTTGAGGGTGACGATGAACTCGTGCGTGGCGCGGCGCTGCGGGAAAGCGAGGTCGAAACCGCTCTGCGCCAGGCGTGCCATCAGATAGTTGGCGTTGAGCGTGGCGAATTCGGCGACGCGATGCATGCCCTCGCGTCCCAGCAGCCGCGCATAGACATAGGCTCGCAGCAGCACGCCGGCATTGCCCATGAAGGCCGACAGACGGCCGATGGTCTGCGGACGGTCTTTTTCGGTGAGCAGACGATAGGTCTTGCCGTCGCGGTCCACGACAGGAACGGGCATGAACGGCAACAGCCGCTCGCTCACGCCCACCGGCCCGGCACCCGGCCCGCCGCCGCCGTGCGGCGTGGAGAAGGTCTTGTGCAGGTTCATGTGAATGACATCGAAACCCATGTCACCGGGTTTGACCTTGCCGAGGATGGCGTTGAGATTGGCGCCGTCGTAATAGAGCAGGCCGCCGGCCTCGTGCACGATGCGGGCGATCTCCACAATGCGGCGCTCGAACACACCGAGCGTGGAAGGATTGGTGAGCATGATGCCCGCCGTCTGCGGCCCCACGGTGTTCTTCAATACCTCGATGTCGACATCGCCCTGCGCATCGGTGGGGATTTCGCGCACGGTGTAGCCGCACATCACCGCCGTTGCCGGATTGGTGCCATGCGCCGCGTCGGGCACCAGGATTTCCGTGCGCCGGCTGTCGCCGCGCGCCTCGTGATAGGCGCGGATCATCGCCATCCCGGCGAACTCGCCCTGCGCGCCCGCCATCGGCGTGAGCGATACACCCTTCATGCCGGTCACTTCCTTGAGCATTTCCTGCAACTCGTACATGCAGGCGAGAAAGCCCTGGCTCAATTCGGCGGGCGCATGAGGATGGCGCGCCAGAAACCCCGGCAGCATCGCCAGGCGGTTGCAGGCACGCGGGTTGTATTTCATGGTGCACGAACCCAGCGGATAAAAATGCGTATCGATGGAGAAGTTCTTTTGCGACAGTCGCGTGTAGTGGCGCACGGCTTGAAGCTCGGAGACTTCGGGCAGCAGCGGGCGCTGCTTGCGCCGGAATTTTTCCGGGATGTCGTTGATCGCCGCTTTGTCGGCAGGGGCCTGCGAGGGATTGCGACGGCCGGGATGGGAGTGTTCGAAGATCAGCATAGTGGTCTCTTTGTCAGTTGTTCTTTGCCCATGGCTACGGTTTCAGTATACGCCGCAAATGATTGGCGTAGATTTCAATATCGTCCACCGTGCGCGTTTCGGTGGCGCAGATCAGCAACGCATGGCCGAGTTCAGGGTAATCCTCGCTCAGGTCATATCCTCCCAGCACCCTCTGCGCGGCGAGTTCGCGCAGCACTTCGCCGGCCGGGCGCGGCAGTTGCAATACCGCCTCGTGGAACAGCGGGCGGTCAAGCAGTTTGGTCACGCCAGGGATGGCAGTGAGCTTGTCGATCAGCGCCAAGGTGTTGGCATGGCAGGCGCCGGCCACGCGCTCCAGGCCGTCGGGGCCGAGCAGGCTCATGTGGATGGTGGCGGCGGTGACGACCAGTCCCTGGTTGGTACAGATATTGGAAGTCGCCTTGGAGCGGCGAATGTGCTGCTCGCGCGCCTGGAGCGTGAGAGTAAAGCCCGGCTTGCCGTCGAGATCGACGGTACGCCCGACGATACGCCCCGGCATCTGCCGCACATGCTCCTGCTTGCAGCACAGGAAGCCGAAATACGGCCCACCCGAGGACAACGGCGCGCCCAGCGGCTGACCCTCGCCGCAGACGATGTCCGCGCCCTTCTCGCCCCATGTGCTGGGCGGCGCCAGCAGCGCCAGCGAAACGGGATTGACCAGGCCGATTGCCAGCGCGCCGTTGCGGTGCGCCCAATCGGTGAGGGCATCCACTTCTTCCAGCACGCCAAAGAAGTTGGGCTGCGGGATCACCAGCGCGGCGATGTCCTGGCCGCTGTATTTCTCAAGTGCCTCGGGTACGGTATGGCCGCATTCGGCGCAGTAGGCCAGTTCGATCAGCTCGATGTTCTGTGTCCTGACGATGGCATGCACCACCTTGCGATAAACGGGATGCACGGTGGATGGTAACAGCACACGCTTGGACTGCGACTTGCGATTGGCGCGCACTGCCATCAGCACCGCCTCGGCCAGCGCGGAGGCGCCGTCATACAACGAAGCGTTGGAAACGTCCATGCCGGTGAGGCTGGCCATCATGGTCTGGTATTCGTAAAGCAATTGCAGCGTGCCCTGGCTGGCCTCGGCCTGGTACGGCGTATAGGAGCTGTAAAACTCGCCGCGCGTGGCGATCTCCCACACCGCGGCGGGAATGTGATGGTCGTAGGCGCCAGCGCCGGCAAAACACAACGGACGACCATCCTGTTCCGCGCGTTCCGTCATCAGGCGCGCGATGTCCATTTCGCTCATCCCGTCGGGGATGTTCTCCAATGCCGCCTCGGCGCGCAGCTCCGGAGGAATCTCGTCGAACAGGTCTTCGATGCCGGATGCACCGATGGCGGCGAGCATCTGGCGGATATCGTCTTCAGTGTGGGGAATGAAAGGCATGATTATCTCGGGTCAAAAAAATCAATGCGCCTCGGCGGCGATCAATGCGGCGTAGCCATCCGCGTCCAGCAGGTTGTCCAGCTCCACGGGGTTGGCGGGTTTCAATCGCATGATCCAGCCTTCACCATACGGGTCCTTGTTGACCAGTTCGGGGCTCGCGGCAAGCGCTTCGTTGACGGCGATGACCTCGCCGGCGATCGGGCTATAGACATCGGAAGCGGCCTTCACCGATTCAACCACGGCGCATTCCTGGCCGGCCTTGAGCACGCGGCCTGGCTGCGGCAGATCGACATAGACCATGTCGCCCAGCAGATCCTGCGCGTGATCGGTGATGCCGATCTTCACGGTGCCGTCGGCCTGCGGTTCCACCCATTCGTGGCTTTTGATGTATTTCAGATTAGCGGGGACTTTGCTCATTTCATTATCCTCATTGTGATTCGATACAGGATTTGCCGTGACGCACGAACGGCGGTTTGACGATTCTGGCGGCAACGCGCTTGCCGCGTATCTCGATCTCACACTCGCCTTGTGCCTCACGCGACAGACGAGCCAAGGCGATGGCGATGCCGAGTGTGGGAGAAAAGCTGCCGCTGGTGATTTCACCCGCCGTTTCGCCACCGATGAAAACCTGCTGGTGATTGCGCAGCACACCCTTGTCGTTGAGCACCAGTCCGACCTGCGTGAGCGTGATGCCACGCGCGCGTTGCGCTTCAAGCGCGGCGCGGCCCACGAAGTCGCGCGCGGCGGGCTCCCAGGCCACCGTCCAGCCCAGCCCCGATTCCAGCGGCGTGGTGTTCTCGTCCATATCCGCGCCGTACAGATTCATCCCCGCTTCCAGGCGAAGCGTATCGCGCGCGCCCAGCCCGATGGGCTTCACTCCGGCCGCTTGCAAGCGTTGCCAGAAACCGGCGGCCTGCACGGCGGGCAGCATGATTTCATAACCATCCTCGCCGGTATATCCGGTGCGGGCAACGAACAGCTCACCCGCCATCACGGCATGAAACGGCGCCAGTGCAGCGATCCGGGGCGCGGCATCGCCCAGCAAGCCGTGTACGGCATCGCACGCGGCGGGTCCTTGCACGGCGATCATCGCCAGGTCATCACGCTCTTTCACCGTTACACCGAATGCGTCCGCGTGTCGCGTGATCCATGCCAGATCCTTGTCGCGTGTCGCGGCGTTCACCACCAGGCGGAACCACTGTTCGCTCATGAAATAGACGATCAGATCGTCGATCACGCCACCACGCTCGTTGAGAATGCAAGTGTAGAGCGCCTTGCCCGGTACGGTCAGCTTGTCCACATTATTGGCCAGCAGATAACGCAGAAACTCGCGCACCCGTGCGCCTTCCAGATCGGCGATGGTCATGTGCGACACGTCGAACATGCCCGACGCGCGGCGCACGATGTGATGCTCCTCGATCTGCGAACCATAATGCAGCGGCATGTCCCAGCCGCCGAAATCGACCATCTTCGCACCCAAGGCAAGGTGCGCATCGTAAAGCGGCGTTCTTTTGCTCATTCTTTCTGTCCCAACTGTTTACTGGTTTTCTTCCGCATGGTAAGAAGATCGCACCAGTGGCCCCGTTTTTACCCAGGCAAAGCCCAGTGCGCGCGCCTCGCTCTCATATTCCGCGAAAATCTCCGGCGCGATGTATTCTCTGACCGGCAGATGATAACGCGTTGGGCGCAGGTATTGACCGAGCGTCATGCGGTTCACTCCGGTGGTACGCAGGTCGCGCAGGGTGTCCAACACCTCGGCGCGCTTCTCGCCCAAGCCTAGCATCAGCGCCGATTTGGTTTCCACTCCTGGCTGGCTGCCAGCCTGTTCCAGCAGGCGCAGCGAACGCTCATAGCGAGAGCCCCTGCGTACTGTCCGGTACAGCCTGGGCACGGTCTCCACATTATGTCCCCAGACCAGAGAGGTGGGTTCATCCAGTGCGCCGGCAATGATCTTCACCGCCTGTTCCTGGCACTGCTGAAAATCCGGCGTCAACAACTCCACGCCGATGCTTGGCCTGCGTCGATGCAGTTCGCGTATCGTCTCAGCGAATACCCCTGCCCCGCCATCGGCCAGATCGTCGCGGTTCACGGAAGTCAGTACCACATAATCCAGCCCCATGCCGATCACCGCATCCGCCACCCGGCGCGGTTCGCCGAGATCATAGCCGCCGGGGCGGCCGGTTTTCACGGCGCAAAAACCGCAGGCGCGAGTGCAGGTGTCGCCGAGCAACATGAAGGTAGCCGTGCCTCGGCTCCAGCACTCGCCGCGATTGGGGCAACGCGCTTCTTCGCAGACGGTGTGCAAGGCATGCTCGCGCACCGCCTGTGCCGTGCCGGCATAATGGGTATGATCGCCCAGGTGCTGGCGTATCCAATGCGGCATGCGCCCGATATTGGGGTGCGCCGAATGGTCGAAGACGGGAATGATGGTTTGGGGCATGGCGGCTCAAGTCGTAACAATAAAAAAGGGCGGTAGATAAGCTCGTGGCTTATCTACCGCCCCTCTGTCCCGTGTGCCTGAGAGCTTGAGCCCCTTCGGCGGATGTGCCCTGCTCTCGGGCAAATCTCTCTCCAGAGTCAACCTTCCCCTGCGGTCCTTTTGCCTGAGCGATTCCGGGCGGGTTGCGCCTTCGGCGTCCCGCGCCGGCATGAACCTGGCGGGATCTCTTCCACGGGGGGTGGTGTTGAGGCGTTAAATATACTATGAGAGCGGTCCCGAAGCCAGCGGGAAAAATGCGGCAAATTTTCCTTCTGAGAAAATACCAGCGGAATCGGTGCTTAAAAGGTGATCTCCGCCTCCATGAACGTGACCGCATACCCTGACAACGCCACGCGGCTGGCTTTTACCTCGCAAGTGATGCGGCCTCCCCGTCTGGAAACCTGTGTGGCGCTCAGGATGTTTTTACCCAACCGGTTGGCCCAATAAGGGGCAAGCTCGCAATGGGAGGAGCCTGTGACGGGGTCTTCAGGGATACCGAATTTTGGAGCGAAGAAACGGCTGACAAAATCAACATCCGTGCCGGGGGCGGTGACCGCGACACCGCGTAAATCAAGCTGATTCAGCAGCACATGGTTGGGCGTGATGGCGCGAATGGTGGCCTCGCTGTCGAATACCGCCACGTAATCGTCGGCGGCCAAAACTTCGATGGGTCGCCGGCCAAGTCCTTCCGTCAAAGCGGCGGGCGGCTCGCAAGGCGCCGGCGGGCAGGCGGGGAAATCCATTTCCAACTGCTTTCCCTTCTTTTTTACGAGCAGTTCGCCGCTGTGTGTTTCGAAGGTGATGACTTGTTCGGAGTAACCAAGAATTTCAAAGATGACATGCGCTGTCGCCAAGGTTGCGTGGCCGCAAAGATCAACCTCCTTTACTGGTGTGAACCACCTCAGCCTGAAACCTTTTTCGGAAGAAACGAAGAATGCCGTCTCGGAAAGATTGTTTTCCTCGGCAATGGCCTGGAGAAGAGAATCGTCCAGCCACGATGGCAATGGCACCACTGCGGCAGGGTTACCGCCGAAGATCCTGTCAGTGAAGGCGTCGACTTGGTATTGCTTGAGTTTCAAGGCCATCTCCAGAAAATTTCCTTAAAACGCTGTCAGGTTGACAACACGCGCCTGCGATAGACGATCATCAGCATCAATAACGCGCATGCGGCCGCTATGACAGCGGGAAACAATACCGTCGTCGCCGAGCGGTTCTCCAGCGCCATGATGGCGATGAGATTGCGGGCTGTGAACAGGCCAAAAAACAGTAACGATTCCGAGTATGGGAAATTATAGGCTTTCCTGACGGTTGGCCCAAACCCGAGAACATCGACTGTTGTCAGAGTCACCACCGCCCATAACGGGTCGGATGTGAAATACCACAGCGGCAAGGAAGACATTGCCGCGACAAGAAACCACCAGTCTATTCTGGTGATCGTGATATCAGCCCTTTTTATATACGCCAATAGAGCAATGAACAGTGTGATACTCGCCGAAACACCTATCGGCCAAGCCCCCACGCCGCCGTTGTCATTGATCTGAGCGAGAAACACCACGAGCGTCGTCATCCCCCAGATAACCCAGGAAAACACATGCGGTTTGACGGTGTCGTTGATGATGGAGCGGATGTAAGGGAAAAACGCTGCCAAGGTGAGCGCAATGGCGATGGCGCTTAAAAATTCTTTATAAGGCATGACTCCTGACCATGTCGTGCAAGGCATCTATCCCTGGAGTTGGCGGGTGACGAAATCAAGCTGGCCGGCGCGATGTCCTTCGGTTGTCGTGTTCCATGTCCTGCACGAGTTTGCCTGCGTACGGCGCTGGTCTAGTCGTAATCATCCATGCCGCTACCCCAATCGTTGCCAATGGCATCCATGTCATCCAGTCCCCGGTAATCGTCGCCGTCAATGTTGTCATAGGCGCCGGCCAAGTCCTCGGGGGGAGAAGCGGTTTCCAGCTCCAGCGTATTCCAGGTGTCGATGTCGAATTCTTCCACGGTGCCATCGTAATGCTGGACATCGATGGTGCCGTCGCCTTCGTCGATGGCGACAACTTCGAATGTTTCGCCGTCGGGCATTTTGTACCAGTCGCCTATGACGGGTTCGAACTGAGATGGCATGGTATTGCTCCTTCAAATTGCAAGCTGTTGAACCTGAAAATAATGGTGTCCGGTTGTCTTGCGTTCGCGGGTGATCCCTCATCCCGCATACGCCACAGTAATTTTATAGCCGAACACGCCGCCTAAATTCAAGCTATGTATCGGCGTAAATTTTTGGTTCTTGAGATGGCACGCGGAGGCCTGCTGTATTTGAGAATTGGGCGCGATTCATGTACCTTTAGCATTGTAATTCAGCCCCGTTGCAAAGAGATCTCTTTGCTTGCCAGACTGATTCCACGAAGAAACCCCTCATAGAATCAAGGAGATCATTATGAAATTGCCCTTGCAGATCACCGTGCGCGATGTTTCCCTTTCCGAGACCGCCGAAACTTCCATCCGGGAAAAGGCCGCCAAACTGGACAGCTTTTACGACAGCATCATGGGCTGCCGTGTGTTGGTGGAAGCGCCACATCGCAGCCAGCACCAGGGGGTGCTCTACAATGTGCGCATCGACCTGACGGTGCCGGGGTCGGAGCTGGTGGTGAAGCGGGAGTCCCATGAGGATCTTTATGTGGCGATCCGCGACGCCTTCGATGCCGCGCGACGGCAGTTGCAGGACTTCGCGCAGCGCCAGCGCGGCAATGTGAAGGGGCATTGAGGACGTTTTTCCCCCATGGGCAGGGGCGGGTTGGTCCTGCCCCTGCCGATTCTCAGGCATCAGCCAGATTTTTCCCAGCAATGCAGGCTAAAAGAAGCAATGGGCTTGCTCCATCCTCTAGAAGCGTCCTTTAGAAAGCGTGCGACGCCCCCAAAATCAACCCATAGCGCGGCACCAGGTTTGTGTCGTTGACATATTGGTAAATGGGCAATTGCACATGGGCATAGAGTGAGGTGCTATCCGAAGCTTGTGCCTTGATACCGGGCGTGAGGTAGATCCAGGTGCCGCCCGTGCTGGGTACGTTCTGCCCTTTGAACTCATCGCGTGGAGCCTGACGCAGGTTGAGTTGCAGGCTGGCGGTGAGGTCTTTTTGCGCGACGTTGAACAGGTAATTCATGCCGCCATTGACGAGCAGCGTATTGCCGAATTGATAGTCCAGGCTGTTTTTGGTCGTGATCTGGTAGGATGCCGAAGCGAAGGCGTCCATGCGATGGGGTTTGATCTGATAAGAATAATAAACGGACGCTATGCCGTCCCACGAGCCGGTGCCGGGCATGATGGTGGGTTCGGTGATGGCCCCGCTGGTGTTGAGTAGTTTGTATTCGCCGGTCGGCGCCTTGATGCCCAGCCCGCCGACCAGCAAGTGCCTGATGCTGATATGCAACGCATATTTGCCGATCAGGCGCAGGTCACCCAGGCCGCTGAAGGTTTGGGATGAGAAGTGTTCTTCCTTGCTCCCGGCGTGTTCATGGATGGTGAAGTGTTCATGCAGGCGATTGTTCATCAGCGGCATGGCGAGCGTCACGGCGAATTTCCGGGTGATCCCGTAACTGGCATCGAGCTGCATCAGCTCATTGTTCGTGCGTATCTCGCGGTGATGATTGGGCTCGATCTCGCCCTTGGCGAAATCGATGCCCGACGTGAACGCTTCCGGAGCGCTCTCGCTGCCACGCTGGGCACGGCTCATCGGGATGAACCGGTAAGACAAGTCCATGAGGAGCTGTCCCGGATTGGCAATGCCTTCCTGGGTGCCGGTGACAAGGAAGCAGTTGGTCGAGGCGCAACTGGCGTGCGCGATGGGCGCGGCCGTCGCCAGCGCCAGGCCTGTCGCGAGGAAGATTTTTTGCCGCATAGGTTCTCCGGGTGTGTTGGTGGTGGAATGAGATATTAATGCCATCAAGGAGTGGGCGGGAATGCGACATTATGTCGCATGGTTTACTGGCCTCGTTTCGGACCGAACTGTTGGCCAACCCAGCGCTCCACCTCCGCCGCATTCAATTGACCGCTGACTGCCGCCGCAAGGCCGGATTTGCCGTAGAAATAAGCGCGCGGCAGTTCGCCGTGCCAAGTGCGATCCACTTCATGGCGCAGGCGCTCGGTGAAGTCGTCGGCGAAGACCCAGCTTTCCACGCGACGTGGTTGCCCCTGTTTGCCAAACGACTTGTCGAGTGTGGCGGCGATGGCGGCGGTTTGTTCCGGGGTATCCGTGGAGATCAGGACGATCTCTAATTTGGGATATCGAGCCTTCAATCGGGACAGCAGGTTCAACTCCTCCGGACAATATACGCAGTCGAGCGACCACAGGCTCAGGATGAACGGTTTGCCTTTGCGGGCGCCGACGATCTGCTGCATGCTGCCGGAGACGAAGGGTTTGGCGGACGGAGCGGCCCGGGACGGGGGCGAAATGCCGCAAGCCAGAATGAACGCCACGCAAAGAGCATAAAGCGGCGATCGGTTCATGGTATGGTCACGTCGATCAGCCGCCATCCTTCCCTGGCGGTGTTCCAGGAAAGGAAAGCGCGTTCGCCGTCGCCGATGAGCAGCGGATGATCGGAGGCTCCGGCGGAGTCGGCCATTCTGACCGGTTTCGACCAGCTTGATCCCTGGTTTTGCGAGATCATGACGTAGACCGCCGCGCGCTGGCCATCGAATTCCTTCCACACGATGAACACGTTCCCGGCCTGCGCCAGCACATGAGGATGGCCCGCCTGGGCGTGGTGATCGCCAAAGGGCCGGGGTGTCGAGAAGGTTTTTCCCCGGTCGGTGGAGCGGGCGTAGAACAGTCCTTTGCGCTGTGGTGCATTGGTGAACCAGGCGACATGGTAAGCGCCTTCGCCGCCGATGGAGATGGCGCCGCCGTGATGCGGGCAGGCATCGATCTGCCAATCGTCTTCGCTGACGCGCATCGCACCGCTCTTTCCGTCCAGCCGGAGCGTGGCGTGGTCGCGCACATTGTTGTCATAGATGTGGCGCCAGAAGATCACCGGCGTACCATCGATGTCCATCGCCATCGCCACCCGGCAGCATTCGCAGGTGTTGGCGGCCAGCCGTTTATTGATCGAAAAACTGGCGCCGCGATTGTCCGATTCCGCGTAATACAGCGCCGCGCCGGCATAACGCTCGCCGCTTTTTCTGCGCCGCGCTGGCGTCGCGTTTGTCGAGCCAGGCCAGATATATCTTTCCTTGCGCGTTTATGCCCAGCGTGTCGAAGCGATGGCCGATGACCTCGCGATTGTCGTTGACGATGACCGGAGCGGAGAAGCTTTTACCGCCGTCCAGCGAACGGCTGAAACGCACGTTGCCGCTGAAGGGCTGGTCGAGATGCTCGGTGTAAGAGACGTAAACCGTATTGTCACCGCCCACGGCGATCTTGGGGCGGCCCTCACCTTCGGCCGCGATGCGTTCCGGCGCTGCGTTGACCTTGACCGCCGGGCTGAATGTCTTGCCGGTGTCGTCGGAATGGCTGACCAGCACATAACCGTTTTCGACTTTGATCAGCCAGAGCCGGCCACTGGAGTCGAATGTGGCGGATACGGCGATGGGCGGCTTGGCAAGCGCGGTCTGCCACATGGCGGCCATGTCGTGTTTCTTCTTCGCCGGTTCCTCGGCATGTGCCGTGGTCGTCAGAATTATCGCCAGGGCCAGGGTGGTGCGGATCAAGAGCGACAGCATGTTTCCTTCCTATTTATTCCAGTTGTAACGAACCCCCGCATAAAACGTGCGCGGCATGCCGGGCGCCAGTTCGCGGCCTCGGGTGGTGGTATAGGAGGTGGTTTCGGCATAACGCGTGTCGGCCAGGTTGGTGATGCTGCCGAACAGTTCCCACTGGGCGCGCACCGGGTAGTAGGCGCGCAGGTTGAGCAGGTCATGGCCGTCGTATTTCTGGGTGTTCGCGGCATCCATCCAATAACTGCCGAGCTTGACCCACTCCATCGTCAGGCGGCCGCCCTTCAGCAACAGCGGCGCGTAACTCAGGCGGGTGTTGGCGATCAGCCGCGGCGCGGTTTCGATCTCGTTGCCACTATAGTCGGCGGTGCCGGAGACGGCCCACTCCTGATAGGAATGTTTTGCATAGGAAACGCTGCTGTCGAAGCGTAGTTGTTGCCAGAGATCGGCGCCGATTTTCATCTCCACGCCGCGATGCAGGGTTTTGCCGGCATTGACCGCCTGGGTCGCTCCTGTCACCGGGTCGCGATAACTGAGGATGTCGCCCTGTTTCGTCATGCGGTAGACCGACACTTCTATGTTCGCCGCTTCGGCCAGTTTGGATCGCAATCCAATTTCATAGCTGTCGGCGACGACGGGTTTGAGATCCACCGTGTTCAGCGCGGTGCCGGGGCGGAACAACTGGCCTTCGGAAGGGGCGCGGAAGGCCTGGTTATAGGAAACGAAGGCGTTGGTGTCGGGAGTGAAGCCGTATGTCGCGCCGAGCTTCGGGCTGAGGCGGTCGAAGCTGACGGTTCTGTCCGAGGGGTGCCGGTAGGTGATATTGAACGGGATATTGGCCGGCCTGATGACGATGTCGCTGTCGGGGAGCCTGTTGTCGTATTTGTAACCCAGATGATCGTACCTCACACCCGCCGTCAGCCTCAACCGTTCGGTGGGCGACAGCTCTGTGTGCAGGTAGGGCGAGATGCCGCGGAAGGTCGCGTCGTAGTCGTAAAGTGTTTGTCCTACGCTGTAGGCGGTGAATGTCCTGCCGTTGCGGGTGGTGTTGATGCTTTGCTCGAAGCGACTGCCTGGACTGTAGTCGAGATCGACGCCGGCGATGACGCGGGTGCGCAAAGGAACGAAATCGTAGCGGTATTTGGCGACCAGACCGATGGAGTTGTTCTGGACATTGCTGATGGTCGGATCAAAAGTGAGCGCCCAGTTCGGCAGCAGATCTGCCTCGTTATAGCGCACATAGGGCGTGATGCTTATCAGGGTGCTGCCGATTTCCTTTTCGTAAGCGCTCGACAGGCGGAACGCCTTCACCTTGCGTAGCGAGATAGGCGTATAGTTGAGCGTGGGATTGTCGTGGTAATCGGCTTCCCGGAGGGTGGATGTGCCAGCGGTCTGTTGATCAATGTTCGAGAAGGTGGCGATGGTCTTGAGCAAGGCATCGCCGCCAAACACCCGATCCCAGCGCAGCGTGCCGCTTTGGCGGTCGTAATTGGTGGCATCGCGCCAGCCGTCGGTGCCGGTCAGGTTGAGATCGGCGCGCCAGCCGTTGTCTCCCACGGTATTGCCCCCTGTGGCCAGCAACCGCCGCCAGCCGTAGCTGCCACCTTCCAGGCTGATTTCGGCCTCGGGTTTGGCCGGCGCGGGGCGTGTCAGCACATTGATGATGCCGCCGATGGCGTCCGAGCCATACAAGGCCGTGCCCGGCCCTTTGGTGACCTCGATGCCCTCCGCCATCGGCACATTGATTTCGTATAGGGCGTTGTGATTGAAAAAGCCGGTGGAGCGGGTCGGAATGCCATCCTCCAGAAACAGATAGACGGGGCTGGTGGTGAGCGGCTGGCGGATGGCGGTCATGTGTCCCTCGCCGCCGGTAGTGTTGACCCACACACCGGGCACCTGCCCCATGATCTGGGAGGGATGGGCCGGGCTGAGTTCCTTGAGCTGCTTCCTTTTTATCACACCTATCGTGGCCGGCGTCTCCGCCAGCGGACGCTCCTCGCGCGTACCTGTGACGGTGATTTCTCCGAGCGTCGGCACGGTGGTTGTGCCGGCGGCCATGGCGATTCCCCCCAGCCCCGCGCAACTTGCCAACGAAAGGCAGAAAAGCTTTCTTTGCATTATCGAATCCTCTGGCTGCGATTGAGTGGTTTTTTCTCCAGGGTGTTCATGTTAAATGGACAAGAATCGCGCGGGAATGCGACAGGATGTCGCACCCTGTTTTGGGTTGATAAACATCGTGTGTTAGCATAAGTGCCGGCTATTCGGCATAGGCTCTTTATTTTGATATTTCTCGGGATGATTTATGGTATTTTCAATTGGTGACTTCTCGGAAGCGACAGGATGCCCTATAGAGACAATCCGATATTACGAGCGAATAGGGATACTTCCAAAACCACCCCGCTCTGCTGGCGGCCACAGGCTCTATAATCAAACCCATATTCAGCAGCTGCGCTTTGTGCTCAAAGCGCGCCAGATGGATTTTACTTTGGCCGAGGTGAAAGAATTATTGAATCTTGCGGCAGATGATCGGGCGCCTTGTCAGGAGGTGTTGGGTATGACGGATCGCAATTTGTTGGCGATTCAGAAAAAAATCGATCAACTGACAAGCCTCAAACAGAAATTGCAAGGGTTGTCGAAAACCTGCGAAACGACATGCTGCGCAGACAAAGCCAGCGCCAGCGATTGTGTTATTATTGAAGCTGTGCGGGGATCGGTTTAGGGAAGCGCTAATTCTTAACCAGCAGTAATTCATCCAGTTTTTTGTGAAATGCAGGGGTTTCGAGCAGCCCCCCGCCGAGATGGGTGATGACGACGTTTCCTTTCTTGTCTACGAGGAAAAGAGTAGGCGTACCTCGCACCCCCCACCGTGTTGCTACGCGATCTTCGTTGTCGTACAACACTGGAAAATTGAATGCATCGGGATGTGATGTCACGTAGTCGCGGATATCCGCTTCGGCATCCGCAAAACCCACCGCCAGTACCTGAAATCCTTGTTTTTCCATTTTCTTCTGTAAATTTGATATCTTAGGTAACTCTTTCTTACAGGTACCGCACGAAGATGCCCAAAAAACCACCAATGTCGCTTTTCCGGTCAAGTTCTCCTGCGTGAATTTTTTTCCCTCCAAGGAAATCAATTCGAAGGCGGGCGCGCGGCGTTCCACCGCATGAGCGACCGTTCCAAATGCAAAGAACGCCGCTAAAAATAACGCTACGAATCCCGGTTTTTTCATTTTCATCATGTTCTCTCCTGGCTTTTATGCATGAATGATGTGGCGTGGTTGTGAAGGATTATGGCCTGCATCCTTCGAAGAAAGAGGTTCGCATACCGCTTGGTACAGCCTCGGGAACAAGTATGCATAAACGCCTGGGCTTTGCGCGAGGATCGAGAAGGCCGTCCCGCACAAAGGCAACGAGGTCTTTAAATTCTCTCTCAGTAAGCCTGATTGGTTTTGCCAGCAGCGGATCTATGTGCGCCAGCACGGGCTCAACCGGTCCGATGCGTTGGGTTAAGTCCGGGTCGATACCAGACGCGGAGGGATTATAATACCTGGCAGATCGATATACATCCAGATGGTGGCGTATCGCGTCTTCAAGCCGGGTAAACGCCCCATTGTGGAAGAAAGCGGGCTGAAGGGCCACGTTACGTAAAGGGGAGGTGCGGAACCGATAGCGATCACCCGTGTTCCCGGTGACTTGTTCCAGGCCGAAATCTTCATTCTGACCCGCACCGTCGAATAACACATTGCCCAGTCCTGTTCCGAAAAATGGGGCAATTTGAGGAACGCCGATTGCGTGCATTTTGAAATCGCTGAACATCTCATTGGACTGTCCTGCAACCGCATGGCATTGGACGCATCCGGCCTTGCCGAAAAATAAAAGCGCCCCCCGTTTCTCCTTTGATGTCATGGCATTTCGCTCTCCCCGGGCGAACCGATCAATCGGAGCATTGGAGAAAGTCAGGAAAATCTGGAATTCCGCCAAAGCTTGACCGATCCTCGGGAAGGTGATTTCGCCGCCCTGACGCACGGATGGGAAGAGCGCTCCAAAGCGCGTCCGATAGTTGGGGCTCGCATTGAAACGCGCCAGCACCCGTTTACGGATTGGATCATTACGAAATCCATTGCTGTCCGGCGGTGGTACCAGAGCACCGTGTCCATCGTCAAACGCGTCAAATAGGGGGGTGATGGTTCCTCTGGTACCCGCGAAACCGGACATCTCAACCAGCTCGGTTTGTGGTATGAATCCTTGGGCGGCCAAAAGATGCCTGATTTCGGGGTCGTTGGGTGGAAATTTAGCATTCCCTTCTGGCAAAGGGAAGCGGAACCCCTGGGAGTTGTCGAACGGATCACCTGAAACCGAAGAAAAACGACCATTCCACATTAGCTTTGGAAAAAAGGCGCTGTTAATAACCGACGGCGCGCGTCGCTGGTTGCGCGGACCGGCCCGGCTTGGGCCAACGAAACCATTGTTGTCAACCCCGATGGCGATCGATTGCGTATCACCGAAACCAGAGGTGGGTGCATGACATCCGGCACAGGAGTTGTCATCATGCAAGCCCTGAATATTGTCAAAGAATATAAGTCTTCCCAAGTCGGCAAGCTGTTTATTAATTGGGCGTCCGAGTCGTATTTCCAGTGTCTTTTCGATCCCGCCCGTGAAGCCTGCGTGCTGTAGAGCCATCGTCAATGTCCGATTCAACTCCATCCCGCCAGGAAAATCCGTTCCACCCTCGTTCTGAGCGGAAGATGACGAAGATAAAATCATTAATATCGATATTGAAATTACCGAGATAATAGTAGAAATACATTTCGTGATTTTTGTCTTATTCATGTTGCATCTCCATTGCGTTAAATATTTTTTTCAAGGAACTTCTGAATTAATCAGAGGTTCTTTAGGGTATGATTTGTGATGGTGTTAATGCCAAGATCGACAATCAGAGTTTCTTGTGAACCTCCCCCGGGAATGTACCCGCAAAAATCGCGCAGGTAACGCTCGTAATGCCTGGAGCGCAAATATCCGTCGCCTCCCAGAAGTTTCTGAGCGATATGAATGAGCTCAATACCATTTTCAATCACAGTAAGTTTGGCGATGGAACCTAACGCGTCCCAGTGGGCGTCGAAATTGGGTGATGAGAGTCGTTCCAGGGCACGATAAAGTATCGAGCGAGAAACCTCGATAAGTTGAAGCATACGCCCAATTTTAGCCTGAACATGCTGCATGGATGTTAGGGCGTTGCCATAGCGCTGTTTTTCCTCCAGGTCGGCTACGCACCCTTCCATTATTGATTGCATGCGTCCAACCAACGGGCAAACCAGAAATACACGCCGCTCATTCAAGAAGCGTTGCACATGACTTAGGCCATCATGCGCCACCAATAAGCGTTCGACAGGGACAAAAACATCGTTGAGCAAAAGCCGGCTAATGCCAGCGGTACGCAAACCAGAAAGATCCTCCGGAAAAATTTCCAGCCCATGATCTCCCTTATTTAGAATAAATACTTGCAAATCATTATGACCGGATTCATTCATGCGCGCATAAACCATAAATGTGTCCGCTGTTGCGCCGCCTGTAACGTAGAGCTTTTCACCCCGAAGCAGATAGCCACCATCGATTTTTTTGGCGATGGTTTTGAATGAAAAAGGATCTGTTCCATCGGTATAAGCGAAGCCTGGGGCACGCGTCCCAAAGACCATGGGTTTGACATATTTTTCGGTGATATCATCGCGACCGGAACGATAAAAAGTATTAATTAGACCCGCGCGCAATGACACTACCAGAGGAAATCCAGAATCTCTGCAATAGTAGCCAATTTGTTCAAGCATTTTTCCCCACGCCAAAGGGGTATTTCCCGCTCCGCCTATTTCTTCCGGCAAACCAAAAGATGTAAGTCCCATCAAGCAAGCTTTATGAAAAATATCGTTGCTTATGGATTCACCGTGTAAATCTCGGATCAGCACCCCGGGGTTGACTTGCGATTCTATAAAATCGCCGAAACGCTCTTTTGCAAGCAGTGCGATATCTAAGGTTTCAGTCACTCTCTTTTCCAGTTTTTCTTCCAGGGGTAGAGCGCGCCGCACGCGCCATTCTCGCGGTGTGTGAGACGCGCCCTGCGAAACACGGAGTAATAACGGTCTATTTGATCGCCAGGTTAGTAACCGGGAATTTCTCTATCTACTTCTTTCGCCCAGGCCGCAATCCCGCCGTCGAGATTTCTAACCCGCGCAAAGCCTTCCGCATTTAAAAATTCAACCGCTTTGGCGCCGCGAATCCCGGATTTGCAGTAAATCACTATATCTCTCTGCTTATTCAGTTCGCCAACTCTGGCGGTCAGCTCCTGCAAAGGAATCGATATGGAGTTCTCTATTGCGAAAATGGCATGTTCTTCCGGTGAACGCACGTCGACTAGTAGCACATCGTCATTATCGAGCTTTTCCGCGAGTTCATATGGTGAAATAAATTCATTGCGATCCATTCTGTATTCCCCTGATTTAGGAGTGATTCCGCAATAATACTGTGAATCAATGAGTGCGGTAATCGTCGGCGTGTTTCCACATAAAGAACAGTCTGGATTCTTGCTGATCTTCATTTCCCGGAAACGCATATCCAAAGCATCGAGCACTAAAAGACGGTTGTAAAGTGGCGTACCCTTGCCGATAATTATCTTGATCGCCTCATTGGCTTGTATGGTGCCGATCATTCCCGGCAATACGCCAATCACGCCGCCTTCAGCGCAATTCGGCGCCAAATCCTCTGGCGGTGGCTCAGGATACAAGCAGCGATAGCAAGGACCATGCTTTGCGGAAAAAACACTGGCCTGCCCCTCAAATCGCAAGATGCTTCCATAGACATTGGGTTTTCCAAGTATCACGCACACATCATTGACAAGATAGCGAGTTGGGAAATTATCGGCGCCATCGATGATGATGTCGTAATCTCGCGCTATATTAAGAGCATTCTCCGCAGTAAATTTTTCGCAATAAGTGTCTACTTGGACGAAGGGGTTGATGCGGGCAATACTGCGTCTTGCGCTTTCAGTTTTTAATTCGCCTGTCCTGTCGCTGTCATGAATGATTTGTCGCTGTAAGTTGGATTCCTCAACAACATCCATGTCTACCAAACCTATGCGCCCTATTCCTGCCGCCGCAAGATACATGGCTATGGGCGATCCCAATCCGCCGGCGCCGATGATCAGAACGCTGGCTGATTTGAGTTTTTTCTGCCCCTCTAGACCGACTTCTGGGAGAAGAAGATGGCGGCTATATCGCTGAATTTCCTCGTGGGAAAGACCAACCATTGATTTGTCATTCATTGTGATGCTCCATCGAATAGATCATGTTTTATGTTGTGATAATATCAATCCCGCATCTCCTCTATCACAGAGGCATGAACTTGTGTGTCGCCGCGAATTTCGCTCGTAAGATGATGGACGAAAAAGAGTTTTTCTCGCCATAAAAAGGCTTTCGACTCAACCCTGGCTTCATCGAACAAAAAATAAGGCTTTTTCAAGTCCAAATAATAATTTTTGATGGCTTTTGATATGCCTTCGATCAATCTAGGATGCGTGCCAGCCTCGCTCATGGCTATGCTTTCCCTGCTGGATCCGACATAAGCCGCGGTCTCCATGAAAGCCCACTGATCCGCGAAATCCATGGCATGACGATGCATTTTGAATGGATAAATTCCTGTTGCAATAACCGTTCCCTCGCGCTCGATATCAGGCAACAACTGCTTGACATGGCGCGCATATGGGTATTGACAGAATTCTTCTGGGTCGAACAGCCTCTGGATTTCGGGTAGCAAATAACTGGATTTTGCAGCTGAACTGTGCTTATCTTCAATTATTACCGGTCTCAAAAAAACGCTCATTTTAGCTAATTTTTTATACCCAAAAGTGAACTCTGTAATTCCCTCTATGAGAACCCCCTTTTTGTGAACAACCGAATGGCTTTTCATATCAATGGTGTCGCTATCGTGAAACCGACACTGGTCGATATATTCCAGATTCGCGCCAGCGACAACAACACTGGCGCTGTAGCGCTCAATCATACGCTGGATGCTGATTGTGTGATCGCGCATCCATCCAACCCATGCTCTCACGCCCAGTTGCAAAAGATCACGGCTGTGAATTTGCAGGGGCGTGAATAGTGTTGGGCAGGCGGGGATGGAAGAATGCGTGTGGCGCAACATCATTAACCACCAGCTATAGCAGTGAGGATATCAAGTTGATCGTCTGCGCGAACAGGATTGTTAAGATCGTCAGCCCGCAACTGTTTGCCATTTAGAAAAATCTGATGTACTTGGCGAACCTTGCCTTCAGCGTCATATATAACATGGCGTGTCTGTGGATAAAGTGAAACCAGTTTGTCCAGAGCATCTCTAGCTGTTTGCGCATCTATCGAAATATTTTTCTGGAAATTTACGAAACGCAACAGCGTTCCTGAAAAAGATATATTCATGAATTGGTTCCTTTTGGATAAGGTTAATAGGATTTTCCAAAAACTCTTCGAGCAGTGTTCGATATCTCACTCCTTGAAGCAGATTTCTCCGGAGACAGCCTTGAGATCGGCTACGGGGTTGGTTGTGTCCGTGCAGGCGTCGAAAGTGAGGTTGAAGGTTATGGACCCGTGCGTTAATCCCGCGTAAATACCGGTACCTTTGTTGAATTTGAGCGTCTCGATGCCGGTTATCAAGCGAGGTTGGCCTTTTTCGTCAAGACAACTGGCGCCGGTTATAACCAAGTCATCCTCGTTGCTGGACAGTGTCCCCGTCCGGTCATATGTGCCCAGTACATGTC
>SBBG01000082.1 GCA_005240065.1 Gammaproteobacteria bacterium
ATCAGATACATGGCACGATCGGTGGAATCCCCGAGCCCCATCAAACCCGCCCACTCCCAAAACCCCAGCGTGACAAAAGCGCCCAGCAACAAGGCAAAGGCGCTATTGGGCAGCTTGAAGATCGCAAGAACAATCAGCGGAATCAGGACGACGGCGGTCAATATGCGTTGTTTGAGCATCTTACTTGCTTACCCCGCCTCTCTTTGCTGTTCTTCTTCCACCTGATCCCCGGTGCGCCCAAAACGCCGCTGACGCGTGGTGAAGGAATTGAGCGCATCCTCGAAAACCCGCTCGTCGAAATCAGGCCATAGCGTTTCGGTAAAATAGAACTCGGTATAGGCAAGCTGCCAGAGCAGGAAATTGCTGATGCGTTCTTCGCCGCCGGTGCGGATGAACAGGTCGGGCTCAGGCAGGCCGTGCAAGGACATGTGCTGCGCCAACAGGTCTTCGGTGATCTGCGCCGGTTGCAACTCCGCCGCCACCACCTTCCGCGCCACGGCCTGCGCTGCCTGCGTGATGTCCCAGCGTCCGCCGTAATTGGCCGCCACCACCACGGTCAACCCGGTGTTGGCGGCGGTAAGTGCTTCGGCCTCGGCGATCCTGTCCTGCAATTTTTGCGAGAGCGCACCGCGTTCGCCGATCACCTTCAGCCGCACATTGCCTTCGTGCAGACGCAAGGTCTCGCGCTCCAGCGCCATCATGAAAAGCTCCATCAGCAATCCCACTTCCGACTTGGGGCGCCGCCAGTTCTCGGTGCTGAACGCGAACAGTGTCAGCGCCTCGATGCCGCGCCTGGCGCAGGCGCGGACCACGCCGCGCACCGCCTCTACGCCCGCCTTATGCCCGGCGATACGCGGCAAAAAGCGTTTCTTCGCCCAGCGGCCGTTGCCATCCATGATGATCGCCACATGGCGCGGCAGGGAGGTTTTCGGGTTGCTGTTATCGGTCATATTGGATGCCAGCGGGAAGATTGCAACGAAGACGAATGCTTGGGAACGCCAGGGCAGTACCCGGCGGCCACCCCGGCCTTCAAATCTCCATCAAATCCGCCTCTTTGGCGGCCAATGCCTTGTCCACTTCGGCGATATATTTGTCGGTCAGTTTCTGGATGTCGTCCTGCGCCCGGCGCTCCTCGTCCTCGGAGATTTCCTTTTTCTTGAGCATTTCCTTCAGCTCGGCGTTGGCATCGCGCCGGATGTTACGGATAGCGACCTTGCTCGCTTCGCCCTCGGCACGCACCACTTTGATCATGTCGCGGCGGCGTTCTTCGGTCAACGGCGGCAGGGGTACACGGATCACTGTGCCGGAAGTGACCGGATTGAGCCCAAGATTGGAGGCCAGGATCGCCTTTTCGATGACGGGAACCATGTTCTTGTCCCACGGCGTCACCGTCAGGGTACGGGCATCGGCGGCGGTCACGCTGGCGGCCTGGGCCAAGGGTACTTCGTTGCCGTAAAAGAGCACCATGACATGATCCAGTAAACTGGGATGAGCGCGGCCGGTGCGTATCTTGGTCAATTCATCCTTCAACGCATCGATACTTTTCGCCATCCGGGCGGTGGCATTTTTCTTGATGTTCTCGATCATTTGGCATCTCCTCCGACAAGCGTACCTTCATCTTCACCCATAACAATGCGGCGCAACGCATCGGGTTTGTTCATATCGAACACCCGCAACGGCATTTTGTGATCGCGGCACAAAACGATGGCGGTGAGATCCATCACCATCAGTTTGCGTTCCAGTACCTCGTCATAGCTGAGGCGCTCGTAGCGCACTGCGTCCGGGTGTTTCAGCGGGTCGGCCGAGTAGATGCCATCCACCTTGGTCGCTTTCAGCAAAAGCTGCGCGCCGATTTCGATGGCGCGCAGACTGGCGGCGGAATCGGTGGTGAAAAAGGGATTACCGGTACCGGCGGCGAAGATCGTCACCCTGCCCTTTTCCAGATGGCGCACGGCGCGGCGGCGGATATAGTCCTCGCAGATCTGATTGATCTTGATGGCCGACATCACACGGGTGAAAACACCCTGGTGCTCCAGGGCGTCCTGCATGGCCAAGGCATTCATCACCGTCGCCAGCATGCCCATCTGGTCACCCGTCACCCGGTCCATGCCCGCTTCGGATAATCCGGCGCCACGAAACAGGTTGCCACCGCCGATCACGATGCCAACCTGCACATCCATCTCGACCAGCTCACGGACCTCGGCGGCGACACGGTTAATCACGGCGGGGCTGATACCGAACTCGCCATCGCCCATCAAAGCCTCGCCGCTGAGTTTCAGCAGGATGCGCTGGAATGCCGGTTTGGGACTGTTTCCTGTCACCCGTCAGGCTCCGCGCACTTGTGCCATCACCTCGGCGGCGAAATCTTCCTGCTTCTTCTCGATACCCTCGCCCACTTCGAAGCGCACAAAGCGCACCGCCTTAGCCTTGGCATCCTGTAACAGCTTTTCCACCGTGACATCAGGATTTTTGACGAACGGCTGACCTAGTAAGGTGATCTCGGCAAGATATTTCTGCACCCGGCCGCTGACCATCTTTTCGACGATATTGGCGGGTTTGCCGCTCTCCAGCGCCTGAGCGCGGAAGATCTCCTTCTCCTTTTCGATCAACTCGGCGGAAACTTCCTCGGCCGATACGCACATCGGCTTGCTGGCGGCGACGTGCATGGCGATGTCCTTGGCGAGTACGGCGTCGCCGCCCTGCAGCTCGACCAGCACCCCGATGCGGCTACCGTGTGAATAGGCGCCGATCACACCGGCGCTCGCCGTCACCGTCGCCACACGGCGCACGGAGATGTTTTCACCGATCTTGGCCACCATTTCCTGGCGCGCGGTATTGATGGTTTTGCTATCGCCCGCTTGCAGCGGCATCTCCATCAGCGCATCCAGATCGGCAGGTTTGCCCGCCAGGGCCTGCTGCGCCACCTGATTGGCAAAGGCGGTGAAATCGTCGCCCTTGGCGACAAAATCGGTCTCGCAATTGACTTCCACAATCGCGCCCTGCGTTGCGTCAGAACTCAGACGCACTACCACGCAACCTTCGGCGGCAACGCGGCTGGCCTTCTTGTCGGCCTTGGCCAGCCCCGCCTTGCGCATCAGCTCAACGGCGGCCTCGATATCGCCGCCGGCTTCCACCAATGCCTTTTTGCACTCCATCATTCCGGAGCCGGTGCGTTCGCGCAGCTCTTTTACCAGCGCGGCCGTAATTTCCATGATTCAATCCTCGAAATTAAAAAATTAAAGTGACGAGTGGCGAGGCCCCGATGTTTTTCATCTTCATACCTCGCTACTCGCTACTCGATTACTCGCTACTTATTCGCCACCCGCAGCTTCGGTCTTCTCGGCTGCTTTCCTGGCGGGCTTCTTCACTGCGGTCTTGGCGGGCTTTTTCGCCGGCCTGGCGGCCTTACCCTCTTCTTCCACCTCGACGAACTCATCGGCCGCGCCCGCCTGCATCAGGGTAGCGCGCGCCTCGATCACCGCATCGGCGGCGGCACGCGCATAGAGCTGAATGGCGCGAATGGAGTCATCGTTGCCGGGAATCGGATAATCGATGCCGCTGGGGTCGTTATTGGTATCGACGATGCCAATCACCGGTATGCCCAGCCTGACGGCTTCGCTGATGGCGTTCTTTTCATAGCCGGTGTCGATAACGAACAGGGCGTCGGGGATACCCTTCATATCCTTGATACCCCCCAGACTTCCTTGCAGCTTTTCCAGCTCGCGCGTCAGTCCCAGGGCCTCTTTCTTGTTGAAGCGGTTGATGCTGCCGTCCTGCACCATGGCCTCCAGCTCCTTGAGGCGCTTGACCGACTGCTTGATGGTCTTGAAATTGGTCAGCATGCCGCCCAGCCAGCGCTTGTCGACATAGGGCATACCGCAGCGCGTGGCTTCTTCCTTAACGACATCCTGCGCGGCGCGCTTGGTGCCGACGAACAGGATCGTGCCCTTGCGGGCGGCCAGACTGCTTATGAAATTCACCGCGTCGTTGAACAGCGGCAGGGTTTTTTCAAGATTGATGATGTGAATCTTGTTGCGGTCGCCGAAAATGAACGACGCCATCTTGGGATGCCAGTAACGGGTCTGATGACCGAAGTGAACACCCGCTTCCAGCATTTGACGCATGGAAATATTAGCCATGATTAAAGCTCCAGATTGTAAGGGTTGAGCCTCCACGCACCCCATCTATCAACCCGCGCCGCCCCATTTAAAGAACGGCCCAGGCACCCTGATAGATGTGCCGGTACATGTGTGAGATTTATTGCCGGCCAGAATCGCGGACAACCCGCTTTTCGTGACCAGCCGTGCTTTATACCATAAAAACGCCTGTTATCTCAATCTCCGGAATGGAGAAACAGGCACCGTGGTCGTGCCGACCGAACCGCCTGATGAGCAAAAAAGATCGTATCTCAGGTGGCAATAAACGATAGGGATGTTCGCGTGAAACCCGGCGCGTTTGCGTCTATGCCGTTTGGCGTCAGGGTATTCTTGTCCACCGTCAGCGCGGAATTCCGCAGCTGCCGCGACGCCTTGCGCCGCGACCTGGATCGCCCCAACGTTACGGTCAAGGAGCAGGAAGACTTCATCGCCACCGGCACCGAGATCTCAACAACCTGGCGCTGCTGCAGGCCACTAACCGCCTGACCGAGGCCGATCAATTAGCCCGGATGGAGCAATATGTCCTTGTCCTGTCGGGTTGGATGCGATTATTATCGCATAACAGGGGGATTGATCAGAGGTTCCTTAGTTGTTTGTATCGTCGCCTTTTACGAGCACCATCCCCTAATTTTAACCAGCTCCGCTCCCGTGTATATTCTTGAAACACGCTCAATATTTTCGAAATCCTTAATCTTCTGGATAGCAGTCTGAATAACGCTAATAACCTCGAAAGAATTATCTGATCGATAGTCTTCAGAGATTGATACCTTTATCTTTCGAGAATGGGTGCCTTGAATCACAGAGCCGTATATACAACCTGACTTCAAGATAGATCCGCAATCAAGAGTGAAATCTTCGCGAGCACGAGAAAAAGCTATACCCCGAAAAGTGCTATTTTGCCGAGTAATCAATTCATCAGTGTTTACAATAAACCCTTGTTCTTCGAAAAACCCAATAATTTTTTTGATTACATCATTATTATCACTCACAAGAGAGACACAAACAGATTGACTCGCTCCGGGAGGCGCAAATCCTGCTACCCCAAAAAAACATAACAATAAAATCAGTCGGTTAATTGCAGGAGGCATAAGAATATAGCTGGCTATAGGGGCAGCTTTGCATGTGGTTTTCCAACACAAATCAATTTCCATCCTGCCCCATGCTAGCACCTAACATGCCTATACCCACATCCATAGCATGAGCTGGAAGCGCGTAGGATGGGTGGAGCGCAGCGTAACCCATCATGAAACCCGCTCCCCGAAGTCATGTTCCATGTCGAATCCGTCTCCCGCCCAATCATTGGGA
>SBBG01000171.1 GCA_005240065.1 Gammaproteobacteria bacterium
CCTGTTCGTGTTCAAGTCGACACCACGTTTTTTTGTCGAAAAATTGCTATGACTCATTGAGTTATGCGATAACACGGCTAAGTTAACCGGACACTAGTGTTGCATCCTCATCTTTAGCCCAAATACAGTACCGTTCAAGGCCGCGAATGAACTCAGCAGACCCCAAGATTTTGCGGATAAATTTGTCTGTCTGATCTGTCGTGAGGCCAAGCGCTTGGATTTCATCGTGAGAGAGCAGCAGATGACCACCATCAACAGGCTTGTTCCCGAAGCTCATTTCCGCCTGCCCACTCAACGGGCGTGATGCCTTTTCCGCCATCACATCAGCACCAGCCACCAAATAGGCGTTGATGTGCCCCACCTCTTTCACGTCCATCACATCGCCCTTGCCGTTGGCGATGGCATACAGACGGCGCGGGGCCTTGCTTTGCGCTGACAGACCCACGATCACCACGGTTACGCCTGCGTTATGGCTGGCGAGATTGGCCCATTTGAACGAGGTGTGCGCAAATACGATCTTGTTGCCGGTGCTGAAAACCGGCGGCCAGAGGATGGGGACTTGCTGCCCTTGGCAGATGGAATTGGTGGACACAAATGCGGCAGTGGCATTGGTCTTAGTGCCAAAATCGGCGGCCTTCATGAACCAGCCCGCCACATAGTCCAGCGACTTCCAGTTCTTGGCGCGGTGGGCGAAGATGGCTTGCAAATCCGCCTTCTGTTCGCCCGTCTGCCAAGTAGAGCCGAGATACGGCGGATTCCCGCAGATATAGGTCTCTCCGCCTTCGTTCGCAAAATCAATTTCCGCCTGATCCAGCGGCGTATTGAACAAGTCATCACCGAGCACTTTTACACCCGTTCCAGCGGGCGGGCAGATGCTCAACCAATCCAGCCGCAACGCATTGCCGCAGATGATCCAGTTCTGCGCATCCAGCGGCAGAAACTCCGCCAGCGCATCCTTCTGTCCGCGATAGAGCACGTCGCACTGGAACTCGGCGATGATGAGCGCCAACCGCGCAATCTCCGCCGGGAAGTCGCGCAGCTCGATGCCCCGGAAGTTGGTGAGTGGAATTTCGCTGCCCAGGTGCGGCTCCCCCGGCGGCGGTTGATCTCCGCCTCGATCTCGCGCATCTGTTTGTAGGCGATGACGAGAAAATTTCCCGACCCGCACGCCGGATCAAAAACGCGGATGCGCGCCATGCGTTTGCGCAGGTTGAGCAGTTTGGTCTTGTTCTCGCCAGCCGCTTCGAGTTGTGCGCGCAGTTCGACGTAGAGCTTGTTCAGGCGCCCGGTGGCGCGCACGTCGATAGGGTTGTCCTTGATCTCCTTGATGGTGGAGATGCCGGCCAGAGGCAGGAAGAAGCCGAAGTGATTGGGGAAGTCTGGATAGTGGCAGGCGATGGTTTCGCCACTGGCCAGTTCTTCGGCTTCAAGGGTCTGGCCGTCGGTGGCGAGGATGAACTTGGCTCGGGCCTTTGTGGTGGCGGGACTCTCGCGCAACGCCTTGAGGGTTTTGCCCACTGTGCCCGCTGCGCACACGGCGATGTGGATGTTGTTGCGCTGGAGCACGCCGTCGGGCACATCCGAGGCGTTGTTGTTGCCGGTACGCAGGCGCTTGAGAGCCGTGTCCTTATTGCCAAAAGCGGCGAGGAAGGAGAACGGAAACTCCGCCGGGTCGAAGGGTTGTTCAGCTAGTTCCGAGACGGCTGCTTCAATTTCTACTGCGTTCATACGGTATCTTGCGTCTGTGACGTGATCCCACCGTAGAAGCGCCCTTCACAGTCAACGCTCAAGATACTTCAGCTTGTCCTTTACACCCTTCCAGTCATCGGCGTCCGCCGGGGCGTCGATTTTTTCGGTGATCACCGGCCATTCTTTCGCCAGTTCCGCATTCAGCGCAAGGAAATGCTTCTGGTCCTCGGGCAGGTCGTGTTCGGAGAAGATGGCCTCGGCCGGGCATTCGGGTTCGCACAGCGTGCAGTCGATGCACTCGTCGGGGTCGATGACCAGGAAGTTTGGACCTTCATGGAAGCAGTCCACAGGGCAGACTTCGACGCAGTCGGTATATTTGCACTTGATGCAGTTTTCGGTGACGATGAATGTCATGTAACTCTCCTAACCTGAGATGCGGGCACGTTTTGGCGTTTGCCCGCTATGTTAATCGTTCTGTGCTGTGATGGCGAGTATGCGGCGCCGGTTTCGCCAAAAATTTTTCTTTATTTCTCCATTTAAAATAAGCATATAACGAGAGGCGAATATGTCATTCGCCGGTCAATGTCTTGAGATGGTAAAGCATGTCCAGCGCCTGTTTCGGCGTGAGCTTGTCGGGGTCGATTTCTCTGAGCGTGTCGACCACCGGGTGATCGCCGCCGCTTGAAAAAAGCGGCATTTGCTGCTCTGGCGTGATCCTTCGCGGGGCGGCGGTGTGATTTTCGAGTTCGGCGAGTTTGCGTCTGGCCTGCTCGATGACGGGGCGCGGCACGCCGGCCAGGGCGGCGACGTGCAAGCCGTAGCTCTGGTTGGCCGGGCCTTCTTTCACCGCGTGCAGGAAGACGATGCTGTCGCCATGCTCCACGGCGTCGAGATGGGCGTTGGCGACGCCGTCGATGCTGTCGGGCAGGGCGGTGAGCTCGAAGTAGTGGGTGGCGAACAGAGTGAAGGCGCGCACCTGGCGCGCCAGATGTTCGGCGCAGGCGAAGGCCAGCGACAGGCCGTCGAAGGTGCTGGTGCCGCGTCCGATCTCGTCCATCAGCACCAGGCTGTGCTCGGTGGCGTTATGCAGGATGTTGGCGGTTTCGGTCATTTCTACCATGAAGGTCGAGCGCCCGCCCGCCAGGTCATCCGAGGCGCCGATGCGGGTGTAGATGCGGTCGATGGGGCCGAACACGGCGCGCTGCGCGGGGACGAAGCTGCCGATATGGGCGAGCAGAGTGATCAGCGCGGTCTGACGCATGTACGTGGACTTGCCGCCCATGTTGGGGCCGGTGATGATCAACATGCGCCGCGCGTCGTGCAGGTCGGTATCGTTGGGCACGAAGGGCGTGTCCAGGGTCTGTTCCACCACCGGGTGACGGCCGCCTTCGATGCGCAACGCCGACGAATCCGTCAGTTCCGGCGGGCTGAATTTCAGGGTGTCGGCGCGCTCGGCCAGATTGGAAAGCGCATCCAGTTCGGCTAGCGCCGCGGCCGTGCCCTGCAACGGCGCCAGATGGGGTAGCAGGCCGTCGAGCAGCTCGTCATACAGCGCTTTTTCCCTGGACAGGGCGCGTTCGCGGGCGGACAGCGCCTTGTCCTCGAATGCCTTGAGCTCGGGGGTAATGTAGCGCTCCGCGCCTTTCAGCGTCTGGCGGCGCTGATAATCGGCGGGGACATGCCCGGACTGGGCGCGGGTGACCTCGATGTAATAGCCGTGCACGCGGTTGTAGTTGACCTTGAGGGTGCCGATGCCGGTGCGCTGGCGCTCTCGGGTTTCGAGATCGAGCAGGAACTGTCCGGCGTTTTCGCTCAAGGAGCGCAGCTCATCGAGTTCGCTGTCGTAACCGGGGGCGATCACGCCGCCATCGCGGATCAGCATCGGCGGGGTTTCGAGGATGGCGTGGGCAAGCAGGGTATGGAGGTGCGGATAATCGCCGATTCTGCGCGCGATGTCTTGCAGCAAGGGTGAATCGAGGGGCTGCAACGCACAGTGCAGGCCGGGCAGCGCGCCCAGCGCCTCGCGCAATTGCGCTAGGTCGCGCGGGCGCGCCGATTTGAGCGCCACGCGCGCCAGAATGCGCTCGACATCGCCGATGCCGCGCAGCCGGGTGTGTAGCTCCTCATGGTCATGGTTTTCGATCAGCGTGGCGATGGCGTGATAACGGCCGCGCAGTACGCCATGGTCGCGCAACGGGCGGTTGAGCCAACGCCGCAGCAGACGGCTGCCCATCGCCGTGGCGGTGCGGTCCAGCACCCAGCACAGCGTGTTGTCGTGGCCGCCGAGCATGTTGGTTTCCAGCTCCAGGTTGCGGCGGCTGGCGGCGTCGAGCAGGATGGCGTCCTCGCGCCGTTCCACGCACATGCTCTGGATATGCGGCAGGGCGGCGCGCTGCGTGTCACGCGCATATTGCAGCAGGCAGCCGGCGGCGGCGATGGCGGTAGGCATTCCTTGCGCGCCAAAGCCAGACAGATCGCGCGTGCCGAGCTGCGCGGTGAGTAGGCGCGCAGCGGTCTCGGTTTCGAAATACCATGGCGGCTGAAAGCGCAGCCCGCGCCGCCCTTCCAGCAGCGCCCGGCCGGGCAGGCTCTCGCTGGTCAGCAGCTCGGCGGGTTTGATGCGCTCCAGCTCGTCAAGCATGGCGGGCTGGCCCTGCACTTCCAGTACCGTGAAGCGGCCGCTGGTGACATCGAGCGTGGCGATGCCGAAGGTCTCGCCGTTCTGGTGCAGCGCGGCGAGCAGGTTGTCGCGGCGCTCGTCGAGCAGTGCTTCATCTGTCACCGTGCCCGGCGTGACGATGCGCACCACCTTGCGCTCCACCGGCCCTTTCGACGCGGCCGGATCGCCGATCTGCTCGCAGATCGCCACTGATTCGCCGAGACGGACCAGTTTCGCCAAATAGCCGTCCGCCGAGTGATAGGGCACACCCGCCATGGCGATAGGCTCCCCCGCCGACTGACCACGTGTAGTAAGAGTGATATCGAGCAGCCGCGCTGCCTTGCGCGCATCGTCGTAGAACAGCTCGTAGAAATCTCCCATGCGGTAGAACACCAGCATGTCCGGGTGTTCGGCCTTGATGCGCAGGTATTGCTGCATCATGGGGGTGTGCGACACGGTGCTCATGAGCGGGCGGCTGAAAGGCTGGCCCTATTTCGGCAAGTCGGAAGAAAGATACGGGGCGATGGTCTTGGTCATCTCCTCCCATATCTTGGGGTTGCCGGTGACGACGTTGCCGGTCTGCATGAAGTCCGATCCGCCCGCAAGATCGCTGACTACGCCACCCGCCTCCTGGATCAGCAGCGCGCCGGCGGCCATGTCCCAGGGATTCAACCCGATTTCCCAGAAGCCATCGAGGCGGCCGGCGGCGACGTAGGCCAGGTCCAGGGCCGCTGAACCGGCGCGACGGATGCCGGCGGTGGGGCTGATGAAGGCCCTGAACATGCCAAGATAGGCGTCCAGAAAACGCAAATCACGGAACGGGAAGCCGGTGCCGAGCAGTGCGCCTTCCAGCCCTTTGATCTTGGTGACGCGCAGGCGGCGGTTGTTAAGCTGCGCGCCATCGCCGCGACTGGCGGTGAACAGTTCCTGCTTGAGGGGGTCATAGACCACTGCCTGCGTCAGTACCCCCTTGTGCTGGAGGGCGATGGAGATAGCGAACTGGGGAAAGCCATGAAGGAAGTTGGTGGTGCCGTCGAGCGGGTCGATGATCCACTGGTATTCGTCGCCACTCATCGCGCCGCCTTCTTCGGCGAGAATGGCGTGACTGGGGTAGGCCTTTCGGATCGTCTTGATGATTTCCTGTTCGGCCTGACGGTCGATTTCGCTGACGAAGTCGTGTGGACCTTTGGAGGTGACGGTGAGGGTGTCGAGCCGTTCCGCAGAGCGGGCGATGATGTTGCCGGCGGCGCGGGCGGCGCGCACGGCGATATTGAGCATGGGCTGCATGGGTCGAGTTTCGCTTGCAGGGATGTTTGATCAGGGCGGAGCAACTACATTTAGCGCCATAGGATACCATAATCTGGCCGATTCTTGCGAAAACGCTGGCTGTATCCGGCACGCCTGAAGTTATAGTATGAGGTGGATGTTTCTGCTACGATCTGGCACACCTTGAAAATTGTTCGTGCGTCTCATCGACATGTTTGCGCAATAAACGTGCCGAGGGCGTAAACATATAAGCCAAGGTGTAGTCCATGCTGAATTCGGCATCATTGTAATCATCGTGGCAATAATATTTATTATGGAATATCCCGGTGCGGGCGCGGCTGGTTTGATCGGTCAGGCTGATCGCGCTGTCAAGTGATTCGCTCAGTCTTAAATGAGTGTATTCATAATCGAAATGAGTTGGTGGTATGCGCTCGTCTATTCGCTGTATCCCAAAGCCGGTTTTGTTTTCGTGTTTACGAAGATCGTATTTTTCTTTATTTAGTTTGACGAACATCCTCTGAAGAAGAAAGGAAATGTCTCTTATCGAGTCTAATTTATTACCGCTGGGGTTGGGGATTTGATCTTTATACAGAAGTATCGCCGCGGAAAGGCAGGTCAAGAGTTTCCATTGGGCGAAGTAGATTTGGCTCATGCGCGGGAAAACCAGGTCTATATTCCTCCGGGATATGATGCGGATCGATGTCAGCGCGAAATATAAGTTTTCGCATACAAGGTAGGCAGACTCTAAAACGGGGGGCCATTCTATGGGGGGTCCGTCGGCCGTGAGATCAAGGTCATCGAAAGAAGAGCAAAATTCCGCGAATTTTTTTCCTTCGCCGGTGAGAAGCAGGGATGTTTTTTCTGCTGACAAGTAAGTGTTGAATATGTCGAGTGAGCTGTGGTGCTTGCCGTTGTTTTTTTTCACGAGACGGCCATCTATAAGGCGACGGCTTATATCTCTTGCGCGCAACCAGTGCATAACGATTGCCGGTCTGATAGAGAAGGTGCTGAAGTTCGATGGAATGTCTATCTTGCGGAGATTTCCCGCCGGATCCTGGGCTCCCGTCGCTTTGTAGTATGTGAATTGCGCCCAGGCAAGAGCGGCGGCAAGCTTGTGCGCCCATAGCGATTGTTGCCAATAGATTTGCTCTTCCAGAGGGAAATGCCCCGTATCAGGATTGACGCCAAGTAAAACATCAAAGAGTTGTGGAATATTCAGGTTGCTCTCTTCATTGTAATTGATATCATGAAAGTCGCGGATCAGCAGTGTCTTTCCTGACTGTGACGATTCCATTTGCCTTGCTTTGTTGATGCAGAAGATAGCATTTTTTACGCTTGCAAGCGCCTGCTTATAAATGTTTTCGATATCCTGCTTCAGTGACCCCTCGCTTGCTTCGCCGATAGCATCCAAGATCGAGCTAAGATAGCTGATCAGCTTCATGTGTGTGAGCGCGGCGCTGATGTAAATGCGATTTTCCTCGAAAGTCTTGGCTGCTTTAGATAGCGGTATGATGATATTGAGATCGGGGAAAGGCTGTTGTCCTGGCGGGGCAGAATCGGGATCTTTTTTGGGTTCGTGTGACATGAACGCGGAAAGTTTTGTAATGAGATCAGGGATGCTTGACGATGGTTTCTCATTGAATAAACTGTTCGATGCCTCTATCAGTCTCGTTTCTACAAGCCCCACCATCGCATTCCCCTTTAGATAGGCATTTCTTTCGTTCGAGATAGATGATACTGTTGTGTCATTACAGAGAGATCGGTAATATTCAATTGCGGTTTTAATTTCACCGGAAAAAAACGCGAGATTCGCGGCGCGAAGATAGAAGCGAAGGTCATTTTCTTTATAAATTAATTTGGGGGGACGTGTGACGCTTGCTGTGCGAGGACTGCGTTTTAGTGATAGGTACTTTCCGGCCCAGAAGGGTTGCTTCAATATATCCCACTTGGAATCCCCCTCTTTGAGGCTTTTGTTGAGATTTTTGGCCGCAGGGGTGTTACGGCTCAGAATATCGTCGACGACGTGTTCGGCTTCGGTATAGATGGCGGCGGCGTGGCTATAGTTTTGCCTATGTTCCTCAAGATCTCCATTTTTCATCATCGACTCAACATAGTGCATCAGGAGTTCCAGGTCGAGGTCGTTTCGCGATTTGCGCATCTCCCGCTTCAGTAAATTAATAACCGAACAATAATGAGCCGATGCTTCATTATAGGATTGTTCGATGGCGCAAATATCGCCGAGAGTGATGTGTGATCGCCAGATGGCGCTTTTCTCCTTGTTGTCGGCGCGTACCAGGATATCCTCGAAGAAACGCTTGACATGCCTCATGGAGTCGAGCGAGAAGTTGTAAGCCGCCGATTCGAGTTCGGATACATGGATGATATAGCGTAGCTCCTGTTCAAACCCGCTATGGAAGCGGTAGCGATAAACGCCATTCCTTACCCTTCTGATATACGACTTGAATGTTTGAGTTAGCAGGTCATCGACGATGGCGTTGAGTGCGGGGGAGCGGTGAATGCTCATCGCCTCCGACATACGATGCAGCGATTCGCGGCTGAAGCCATAGGTGTGATGTTTCAGTATGAATTGCAGCGACGCAAGGCTGGTGACGGTGAGCTTGTCGCTCATTTTCGAAATTTCCCGGCTGAATTGGTGTTCGAAAAGTGAGACCAGCTCGGCGGCGAGGGAGAAGGCGCGTAATTGATTGGCATCAAAAAGTAACCATGGGGCGAATTCATCCTCTGGTTTGCCAAGGGATTTTATGTGGTCTTGAAAAGAAACTGGCCCGGGGACTATGAAGCTTTCAAGAATGGATGACAACCGCTTTGGATTGCCCCAGGAGTGGAAAGTCAGATAATAAATAAAATCTCGCAGGACGCTGGCCAGGAGCCGGCCATCGGAATGTTTCTCATCGCCCTGAGTTTCTTCAATAAAAAGTTTATGACATTCTTTTAAAGTGTAATATTCCTTGTTTGTGTTTCCATCTTTTTTTCCTTGTTTGTTCATCAAACGTCTGCATAGGTATTCTTCGATGAGTAAGGCCATTCGCCAGGGGCGTGAGGAATAATATCTTTCATCGGTTAAGAGGCTGGGTACCTCGAAGACGTTGTCGAACAAGCTTTCATAAAGCGAGTTCGGGCTGCCTTTTTCCGAATAATACCTATCCAGCGTCTCGCGCCCGGAAATGAAAAAAAAGGTAGCTTTGGCGGTTGTGATGAAATTTTTCAAAGTGCCGAGCAGGGTGTTGATTCTGGCATGCTTGTCTTGTGGTGTGGTTTCGAAGACGCGTTCTTGATGATCAAGAGCAATGAATTCCTCTGTGTTTGATAGCTTGTCAATCTCGTCAAAGACAATGATAACCTTGAATTTACCGGTTTTATCGATCGACGACAATATCTTGAGAAGATGTTCCTCGGCTTGTCTTGGAGACATTGGTAAGGA
>SBBG01000133.1 GCA_005240065.1 Gammaproteobacteria bacterium
CCGCCGCGGCGGCCATGGCATAGGTTTTGGTATAGGCTAAGGGGGCGAACAGCTTGCCTTCCTGCGCCTCCAGGGTGAACACCGGCAGAAACGAGGCGGTGATGATGAGCAGCGAGAAGAACAGCGCCGGTCCGACTTCCCGGGAGCAAGCGCGCGTGATGGCCCAGCGGTCCGCGCCGGGAGCGGCGCGCTCCAGGTGTTTGTGCATATTTTCGATCATGACGATGGCAGCGTCCACCATCGCGCCGATGGCGATGGCGATGCCGCCCAGCGACATGATGTTGGCGTTGATGCCCTGCTGGTGCATGATGACGAAGGCGGCGAGGATACCCACTGGCAGGCTGACGATGGCGACCAGCGCGGAGCGCAGGTGGAACAGGAATACTAGGCATACCAGTGCCACCACCAGCGATTCTTCCAGCAGTTTCTCCTCGAGGTTGGACACCGCGCGCTGGATCAGCGCCGAGCGGTCGTAGGTCTCGACGATCTCCACGCCTTCCGGCAGGCCGTTCTTCAGGGCGGCGAGTTTGTCCTTGACGCGGGCGATGGTCTCCTGAGCGTTGCTGCCATGGCGCATCACCACAATGCCTCCCACCACTTCGCCCTGGCCGTCCAGCTCCGCCACGCCGCGGCGCAGCTCCGGGCCGAGGTGGATACTCGCCACATCCGCCAGCCGCACCGGCGCACCCGCATCGCTCACGCGCAGCGGCACCTGTCGCAGATCGTTGAGCGAGCGCAGATAGCCGCGCGAGCGCACTATGTATTCCGCACCGCCCATTTCGATCACCGAGCCGCCGGTCTCGCTGTTGGCGCGTTTGATGGCCTCTTCCACCTCGGGCAGGGTGATACCATAGGCAAGAAGCTTGGCGGGATCGACTTCCACCTGATACTGCTTGACCATGCCGCCTACCGTGGCGATCTCGGCCACGCCCGGCAGGCGTTGCAGCTCGAATTTTATGAACCAGTCCTGCAATGCGCGCAGTTGCGACAGATCGTGGCGGTTACCGCGATCGGTCAGCGCGTATTCATAAACCCAGCCCACACCCGTGGCATCCGGCCCCAGTGCCGGAGTCACACCCGGCGGGAGCCTGCCCTGCGCCTGGTTTATGTATTCCAGCACCCGCGAACGTGCCCAGTAGGGATCGGTGCCGTCCTTGAACAGCACGTAGATGAACGAATCGCCAAAGAAGGAATAGCCGCGCACTGTGGTCGCGCCCGGCACCGCCAGCAGCGTGGTGGTGAGCGGGTAGGTGACCTGGTCTTCCACCACTTGCGGCGCTTGGCCGGGGAAGCTGGTTTTGATGATGACCTGGGTGTCGGAGAGATCGGGGATGGCGTCCACCGGCGTCTTTTGTATGGCGTAGGCGCCCCAGGCGATCAGCGTCGCAGTGGCGAGCAGCACCAGGAAGCGATTGCGCAGCGACCAGTCGATGATGGCTTCGATCATTGCTTTCCATGCCCCGCGTGTCCGCCCTGCGCCTGCGATGGTGCGGCCGCATCGCCGCCCTCCAACCGGCTCATGGCGCTCTTGAAGCTGGCCTCGGCGTCGATCAGGAACTGGCCGCTCAGCACTACTTGCATGCCTTCCTCCAGTCCTTCGAGAATTTCGACCATGCCGCCATCCTCCATGCCGGCGCGCACCGCCATGGGTTTGAAGCGTCCCTCACCCAGCGCCAGTATCACCGCCTCTTGCGTGCCGGTGCGCAGCAATGCCTCGCGTGGGATTGCCAGCACGTTGTCGCGCGTGCCGGTCTGGATAGTGGCGTTGGCGTACATGCCCGGGCGCAGCACGCCGCCGGGGTTGTCGAATACCAGGCGTGCCTGCACGGTACGGCTCTGCGGATTGACGGTGGGGTAGAGGTAGTCGATGCGTCCGCGCCATTCGCGTCCCGGCATGAAGGCCAGGTGTAAGGTCACCGGGTCGCCCTGCTTCACTCGTCCAAGCTGGCTGGCGTAGATCTCGACATTGACCCAGACACGCGACAGGTCGGCCAGGCTGTAGAGGCGTGTGTCGGGTGTGACGTAACCGCCCTCGCGCATCGCCAGTTCGGTGACGGTGCCGGCGTGGGGGGCGTGGATCTTCACGGTGCGGCGTACCGCTGCGCCGCGTTCCAGGGACTGGATCTCGGCGTCAGGCACATCCAGCAGGCGCAACCGTGCCCGAGCCGTTTCCAGCAGCGAGGCGCTGTCCTTCGCCAGCGGAGAGTCGTTGAATCGTTTCGTTCCGTGCAGGGCCACCAGGAATTCCTCCTGGGCGCTCACCAGTTCCGGCGAATAGACTTCCGCGAGCAACTGGCCGCGCCGCACGCTGTCGCCCACCGCCCGGACATACAGACGCTCCACCCAGCCGTTCACCTTGGGATTGAAGAAGCTGATGCCGCGCTCGTCGATGGCCACCGTGCCGACGGCATCGACCGGCACGGCGAATCGGTGGCGGCTCACGGCGGCGGTGCGCACGCCGAGGTTCTGCACCACGCGCGGGTCGATCGAGACCACACCGGGAGCTTCGGTCTTTTCTTCTTCCTCGGTGTAGACCGGCACATAGTCCATGCCCATCTCATCCTTCTGCGGTATGGGCGAGGTGATGGAGGGGTTCATCGGATGGCGATAGAACAGCACCTTTTTCTCCTCCTTCACGGCCGGCGCCGCTGCGTTTGTGGCGCCGGGCGTGGTTTGTGAACGCTCCTTCAATAGCCAGCCTGCGCCGATACCCACGGCAATGCCCACCGCGGCAATGCCCGCCAGCAGAGTCTTGTTAGTGTTCATGGGAATCCTCCACAACCGTCGCGCCCAGATAATTGATCTCCGCCGCCGCCATCCACAGCTCGGTGCGCATGCGCCACAGACGAAGGGAATAGTCCAGCGTGGCCTGACGCGCGCGCAGCACGCTCGCCATGTCCGTCTTGCCGGTGCGCCAGGCGGCGAGCAGGGCATCGACGGTCTGCCCGGCTTGCGGCAGCAAGGTGCGCTCCACCAGCTCCAGCCGCGATGCGATGCCGGTATATTCGGCCAAGCGTGCCTGTGCCTGCTGACGCAGCTCCAGCAGCAGGTTGTCGCGCTGGTAGCGCAGCGCCAGTAACCGTGCCTGGCGTTCCTGCGCGCGGGCATCCTGGCGCTTGACCGGGAACAGCGGCAGACTCATCACCACGCCCGCCGAAAGCATGTCCGGCACTTTCGCGCCGCCCATGTCGCGCGCGGCGCGGTAGCCGTACATCGCCTCGACGCCGAATTCGGGATAGTAGTCGCGGCGTGCGGCGGCCAGTTCCAGTTCGGCGGCGCGGATCTGGGCATCCAGCGTGGCGACCTGGGGGTGGCTGGGCAGGGTGCCGATCAGCTCCTGCTCGGTATGAATGGCGGGCGGCGGAGGCAGTTCCGTGGCCACGGCAAGCGTCGCGGCGGGCAGGCCGATCAGCCGTGCCAAGCGGCTCTGGGCCTGGCGCCGCGCGGTCTCGACGATGTTTTCCCTCTCGCGCAACTCGTCCCGCTCCACTTGCGCCTTGAGCACGTCTGCCTCTTGCGCAAGGCCGGCGCGGTATTGGGCCAGGGCGGCGCGCACCACTTGATCGAACAGCTCGAAACTGGTGCGCACCACACCGAGTTCGCGTTCCTGATAAAAGAGGTCGAGCCAGGCCATGTGCACATCGTGACGAATGCGCGCGCGCAGATCGCGGTGGCGGGTCTGGGCGGCCACCGTTTCCTGTGCCGCGCCCTGTTGCAGCAGATCGCGCTTGCCAGGCGGCGGGAACATCTGTGCCACGCCCACGGTCGTCATACTCATCTCGTTGCGGTTCAGCGCCAGGCTATCGACTGGCACGTTCTGCATGCCGAAACGCAGTTGAGGGTCTGGCAACTGTCCCGTGGACAAGGCGCGCAACCGGCTGGCCTCGATCTCCGCCTCGGACTGTCCCAGCGCCGGATGACGTTGCAGCGCCAGTTGCTCGGCCACATCAAGCGTCAATGCAAGCGGTGCGCTATCGTTCGCGGCAATGGCGGGCATGGCTAACGCCAGCCATCCTAGTGCGAATAGCCATGCTGAAGGAGGCGCGGATTTATTAGCGTTTCCGCCGACGCATGAATGTGCCGGCATTTTTCGATCACGACAAGTGATTGAAAAATGAAGAAAAGCAAAAATCGCATTTTTGCTTTTCGTGCGCCGGGAATTCCAGGATGGAATTATTCGGCGTTTCCCTAAGGTGATGACATGCCGGTGCATCATCGCCCGTCACCGTATCGCATGCCGATCCACCCACGCCGCATACACCTCGTCCGGCCACAGCGACTGAAACCAGACGATCACCGCGTCGATGTCCTCGTCACTGAGTTTGCCTTTCCAGGCCGGCATGTCGCCTGTGCCGGGCGGGCTGCCGTTCTTGATGAAATCGTGCAATTCCTGCCTGGGGTGATGCCAGTCGTGCCCACTGCCGTTCAGCGGCGGCGGGGGATATTTGCCATCGGTTTGTTTGTTGCGCCAATTGGCAGCGCCTTCGGCCTGCGCGCCATGGCATTTCGCGCAATGCTGGCCGAAGATCTGCCGTCCCTTTTCGAGCACGGCGGGATCGGCGCTGCGCGTCACATTCGCCCCGGACAGGGTGGCCACGGCGCGCGGCGGCACGCTGCCGGAATCGCAGCCGGAGATCGTCAGGGTGCTTCCTGCTAACCCGGTAATCAAATAGATCATCATTGCCCAGTGTTTCGTAGGGTGCGCCTCACGCACCGCACGGATGGTGCGCGCGGCGTACCCTACGTCCGGGAGAAAAGCTGGAAAAGCAGATATATTTGTTCGCCGGATTAATAAGTGCAGGGGAAGCCGATAGGATGTTCTCATGTCTATCCTCCATCAGTGTGTATGCGGACGTGCCGGATCATCCTTGTGAGGGTGCGGTTCTTTCTCTGGATGATCATGCGGTTCGTCACGGCTATGACTGTCGCTTTGGGCGGGTGTGCCACTCTGCGTCTTGTCTGCCGGGTTGGCCGTGGAAGAGGGCGGTGCGGGCGCCGGAGTCATGGCACTGGTATCGCTATGATCATGGCCACCTCCATCATCGTGGCCATGCGCATGTCCCTCGCTTTCCGCCTTGGGCAGCGATTTCACGCCCAATCCGTAGCGATAGACCAGTTCCGCGCCGTGCCAGGCGGTACTCGCCAGCAGCCCGCCGCTGACCAGCAGCAGCACCAGAAACACGCCATTGACCTTTCCGCCCGCGCGATATTTCCACCATGACCAGAGAGCCAGAGGCACTACCACCGCGATGGTGATCAGCGCCAGGTCACGGTGCTCGATCATCGCCGCGTGCGAAGGAGTATCGTGGTTCACGCTATTGAAGGCGAACCAGCCGGCAATACCGGTGATCACTGAAAATCCGCCGCCCAACCACAGATTCCAGTAAGCCACCGTCAGCCACTGTTCGCGCAGGCGTTGATTTTTGGCGAATCTCACCAGTACGAAAAAAGCGATCGCAATGGTCAGCAGCGCCACCGTGAAATGGACGAAAATAGGGTGCCAATTGGGAATGATCTCGATCATGGTAAGTTCTCCATCCGTTAGATAAGGGGCGCTGGCCTTATGCCAAAAGCCGTGGCACGAACAGTATACGCGCGCGAACGAAGGTAACATCGTGCGCATGGCGCACGCTACCCATCATGCGAAGAAGGCTAGAGGATGCTTCGAGGAGGTTTGGTTTCGGCGGGGACGGTGATGCCCGTTACAGCCACCGACAGTACAAGCTTGGGGATGGAAGGCGCCGCATGCGCGGTGTCCAAGGGAGAGTCAAGCAAAGCGACGCAGCAGTGGGCGCCGGTGTAACAATGATTCGGCTTGGTCTTGGAAGTCTGGTCCTGATCGCCGTGCGACGGTGAAGGCATGGTGCATGCATCTTCATTCATCGCGGTATGACCATGGCCGCTCATTGCCGGGTGGCCGGGTGTGTGCTTAGAGACTTCGGTATCAAGGCTTGCAGGATGGGCGTGCGCGGCGTGAGTGTCGGCATGAGCCAGCCGCAATGGCATCATCACCAGCGCGAGGGCCAGCAGCAGACTGACGATTTTGTAGATATTTTTTCGCATCCTTTATTAAGGATACTCTAAATCGTCGAAATTGAAAAGCGTGCGCGAATGGAGTTATTAGCCCGGCAATATTCATTGCCGGGCCAGGGAACCTCTTACATGGACACCGCCCGTTTGCCAAGTGAATAGCGATAACGAAAAGAATCGATTGCAGTCTTACATCCGGCCTGTTTGTGGAGAGTAGTC
>SBBG01000163.1 GCA_005240065.1 Gammaproteobacteria bacterium
ACGCTCTCCACCCGGTGCTTCATCTCGGCGGCGGCCTTGTTGGTGAAGGTCACCGCCAGAATACTGTACGGCGACGCCTCTTCGACACGGATCAGCCACGCCATACGGTGTACCAGCACCCGCGTCTTGCCGCTGCCTGCGCCGGCCAGCACCAGCAGGTGGCCGGGAGACGCGGCCACGGCATCGCGCTGGGCATCGTTCAGATCATCGAGAAGAGAGGAAACGTCCATGAGGGAATTTTAACAGATTCGAGAGGCCGGATTTTGGAAGACTCTGCTACTATTTGCCGAATGTGTGGGCTAAAGTTCGCAAGGCCAACGAACGAAAACATATCAGGAAGACTCTTCCATAAGCGAGTGATGCTAGGGCATGGTGAAACAGGATTCGGATGACAGTTATCTTTTCAGCGGCAATGCCAGTTTTGTCGAGGCGCTGTATCGCCAGTTTTTGAGCGACCCCGCTTCCGTCGATCCCGCATGGCGAAGCCATTTTGAAGCCTTGGGTCCGTTTGCCGCCGAACCTGATCACGAAAATGTCCGGCGCGCCTTTTTGCAGCTTACCCGGCAACCCAGGGTCTCCACGTCTGTGCTCAGCCAATCGATAGCAGAGCAGGCCGGCAAGCAGGTGGCCGTACTCCAACTCATCAACGCCTACCGCGTACGCGGGCATCAACAGGCCAAGGTTGAGCCATTGGGTCTGAACGAACAACCCCCGTTGCCGGAGCTTTCCCCCGCCTTTCATCACCTGAACGAGACGGACATGGACACCGTCTTCAGCACCGGCTCCCTGGCCGGCCCTGCCCAGTCGCCGCTACGCGATATCCTGCAACGTCTTCAGACGATTTATTGCGAGCACATTGGCGTGGAGTACATGCACATCACCGGCACGGAGCAAAAACGCTGGATACAGCAGCGCCTGGAGAATCATCATGGCCATCCGGAGTTTTCACCCGGGTTCAAGCGGCAGATCCTGGAAAGGCTGATCGCCGCCGAAGGGCTGGAGCAATACCTGCACACCAGGTATGTCGGACAAAAGCGCTTTTCTCTGGAAGGCGGTGACAGCCTGATTCCCTTGCTGAACGAGCTCATCCAGCGTGCGGGCGGGCAACAGGTGCGGGAGGTGGTGATCGGCATGGCGCATCGCGGGCGGCTCAATGTGCTGGTGAATATCATGGGCAAATCCCCCAAGGATCTATTCATGGAGTTCGAAGGCAAATGCGAGATCGGCGGCAAGCGTTCCTGTGGCGACGTGAAGTATCACCAAGGGTTTTCCTCCGATGTGCGCACATCCGGCGGACCCGTACATCTGGCGCTGGCCTTCAATCCGTCGCATCTGGAGATCATCAATCCGGTCGTGGAGGGCTCGGTGCGCGCCCGCCAGCACCGGCGCCGCGACCTGGCCGGCAACCAGGTGTTGCCGGTGCTGATCCATGGAGATGCGGCCTTCGCCGGGCAGGGTGTGGTGATGGAAACCTTGAACATGTCGCAGGCACGCGGCTTCGTCACCGGCGGCACCATCCACATCGTCATCAACAACCAGATCGGCTTCACCTTGAGCGACCCTCTCGATGCCCGCTCCAGCCTGTATTGCACGGATGTGGCGCGCATGGTGCAAGCGCCCATTTTTCACGTCAACGGCGACGATCCCGAGGCGGTGATCCATGCGACACAACTGGCCCTGGACTATCGCATGCAATTCAACCGCGATGCGGTGATCGACCTCGTATGTTACCGCCGCCATGGTCACAACGAGGCCGACGAACCGGCGGTGACGCAACCCCTCATGTACCGGAAGATACGCCATCACCCGCCAGTGACCAGGCGCTATGCCGAACGCTTGATCGGCGAAGGCGCGATCACCGGGCAGGAGGTCGAGTCCATGATCGTCGATTACCGCAAAGCCCTGGATGACGGCCGCACCGTGGCGCGGGAGATGATCGCCGGCGAGAAAAACCCTCATGCGGTGGACTGGACACCTTACCTGGCCAGCCACTGGCGTCACGCCGCGAATACAGCTGTACCGGTGGATAAACTCAGGGCGCTGGCAGAGTGTTTGCTGAAACTGCCTGAAGGCTTCGCCTTGCATCCGCGCGTCGCCAAGATCATGGCGGACCGGCGCGACATGGCTGCCGGCAAGCTGCCTTTGGATTGGGGTTTCGCGGAAACCCTGGCCTACGCCACGCTGCTCAGGGACGGCTACCCGGTACGGATTTCCGGGCAGGATAGCGGGCGCGGCACCTTCTTCCATCGCCACGCCGTGCTGCATCACCAGGAAGACGGCGGCACGTATGTGCCTCTGCAACATTTGCTGGACGATGCGCCGCAACACTTCATCGTCATCGACTCCTTGCTGTCCGAGGAAGCGGTGCTCGGTTTCGAGTACGGTTATGCGACGGCCTCGCCCGAATCGCTGGTGATCTGGGAGGCGCAATTCGGCGATTTCGCTAACGGCGCCCAGGTGCTCATCGACCAGTTCATCAGCTCCGGTGAAGTCAAATGGGGGCGTCTGTGCGGTCTTGCGTTATTTCTCCCGCACGGCTATGACGGACAGGGACCGGAACACTCCTCCGCCCGGCTCGAACGCTACTTGCAGCTTTGTTCCGAAGACAACATGCAGGTGTGCGCGCCGACCACGCCGGCGCAGATATTCCATCTGCTGCGTCGCCAGATGCTGCGTCCTTACCGCAAGCCACTCGTCGTCATGACGCCGAAGAATCTGTTGCGTCACAAGCTGGCCGTCTCGCGCCTGGAGGAACTGGCCGTATCGGGATTCAAAACCGTCCTGGACGAGGTCGATGCCCTGAAAGCCGACGACGTGCGGCGCGTGGTGGTGTGCGCCGGCAAGATCTACTACGAACTGCTCGAAGCCCGCCGCGCGCGCGGCATCGAGGACATCGCCATCCTCCGCCTCGAACAGCTCCACCCCTTGCCCATGGATGAACTACGCCAGACGCTGATGCGTTTCCGCAAGGCCAGGGAGCTGGTATGGTGCCAGGAGGAGCCCGGCAACCAGGGCGCATGGAATTACATGCAGCCTGTTTTGCGCGACTGCCTCCAACCCCGGCAGGGCTTGAGCTACGCCGGGAGACCAAGCTACGCCGCGCCCGCGGAAGGCTATTTGAGCAAGCACCTGGAACAGCAGGCCACCCTGATCAACGCCGCGCTGGAGTTTTCAAAGAATACGGCTATGGAAAAGAAATGCATTGCATGATGGAAAGCGGGTTATTGGCGCTCCCCTGCCCGGATCTTTACCTTGATCTCCATCGCCACCTCCAACGCCCGCTCTACCGATACATTCACACAAGCAAGTAGCCTGATGTGATGGTCTCCTCCCCCTTCTAAATCGGCGTCGAATGCGCCACGATGGAGCTGTAACAAACCATCGAAACGAAAGAAGAGGAGACCGAAATGAAGATTACAACGATTGAGCTGGACTTGGCAAAGAGCGTGTTCCATGTCGTCTGTCTTGACGATAAACACAAGGAGGTCAGCAAGCGGAGTGCGGTGTAGCCAGGCGCGGGAGTGCCGCAGGTTGCGGCTGAGCTTGCGACGCCCAATACATCCATCAATATCCACTACTCCGCATGTCTCACCATCCACATTTCAACAACATAATCACCCTCAATTGTTGGGTTTCATCACTAGTAGCGCGTAGGATGGGTGGAGCGCAGCGTAACCCATCATGAAACCCGCTCCCCGAAGTCATGTTCCATGTCGAATCCGTCTCCCGCCCAATCATTGGGAT
>SBBG01000117.1 GCA_005240065.1 Gammaproteobacteria bacterium
CGAATACTGGCAGCGCATCGACGACATTCCCAACCACAGCTATTGGAGCCTGCGCCAGTCGCTCAAATCCAAACTCCTGGAACACGCGCGGCGCCGCGCCGTGCTGCAACACCGGCGCAACGGCCTTAGCGCGACACAGATCGCGCGTTTGACGCGCTACCTCTCACCCGACAATATCGACACGCTGGTGCTCGGCTTCGCGCGCCGCTTCGCCACCTACAAGCGCGCCACGCTGCTGTTCAGCGAACCCGAACGCCTGGCACGCCTGCTCAACGATCCCCAGCGCCCGGTCATCCTGGTCTTCGCCGGCAAGGCCCACCCGCGCGACGTGCCGGGTCAGCAACTGATTCACACCATCCACCATTTCTCGCGCCGGCCGGAATTCGAAGGCCGCATTCTGCTGCTGGAAAACTACGACATTTCTCTTGCGCGCAAACTTGTCACCGGCGTCGATGTCTGGATCAACACCCCTGAATACCCCTTGGAAGCCAGCGGCACGTCCGGCCAAAAAGCAGGTATCAACGGCGTCATCAACCTGAGCGTCCTGGATGGCTGGTGGGGAGAAGGCCACAACGGCGAAAACGGCTGGGGCATCAGCCCGCACGGCCCGGGCTACGACGCCGTGCAGCGCGATCGGGAGGAAGGCCAGGAACTGATCGACCTGCTGGAAAACGAGGTCATCCCCCTGTATTACAACCGCAACGGCCACGGCTACTCGGAAGGCTGGGTGAAAAAATCCAAGGCATCGATGAAGTCGATCATGCCGCATTTCAACTCCCAGCGCATGGTCATGGACTACGCTGCCCGCTACTATGCGCCCGCCAACCGGCAATGCAAGACACTCGCCGCCCACAATGGCGCTCCCGCCCGCGAACTCGCGCACTGGAAGAAAAAAATCGCCCGCCACTGGCCCAATGTCCAGATACGCCGCGTCGATGAAGCTCCGCAGGAAATCAAGGCGGGCGACCTCCTGCCGATTCGCGTCGCCGCCAACCTCAACGGCCTCGACGCGCAAGATGTCGTGGTGGAGTGCCTGACGGGAACCCTCTCGGAGAGCAGCGACTTCATCACTCATCACCGGCGCACCCTGGAAACCAAGGGAAACAACGACGCCGGCGAAACACTCTTTGAACTGAACCTCGCCCCGGAACTGCCGGGGTTGCAATATTACAAACTGCGCATCTACCCCCACCACAAACTGCTCAGCCATCCATTTGAAACGGGGTGGATGATCTGGCTGTAGGAGTCTGCCGGGAAGATTTGTGACATTGTCACTGAATGTGTTGCCGCCCCGTATTAGCTTGGTCGTGCAAGATTCATAGCTTCGTAGGGTGCGTCTCATGCACCATCCATGTGGTGCGTGAGACGCACCCTACTCCTTGGGAAAAGCTGGGAAGGCAGATGAATTTGATTGCCGGGTTAATAGTTCGACCATACTAAGGCTCACAGGCAACACAGGAGGCGACAACATGATCTCTGCACACATTTGCAACACCGGCTCACCCGCCGTAGCATGGCGCTGCCGCAGCGAACTGCGGCTGTTGTGGTTCACCTATCTTCTGCACAGCCTCGTTTTGCCGGCGTGGATCGGCGCGCTCGTTAATCTTTTCAAGCTGACCAACTTTCAGCACGTCGAGCAGCAAGAAATGCCGGACTACCGGATCTCCATGCCGATACTCGCCAGCCACCACCAATGGCTGCTGAACACCGCTATCGCCACCACATTCATGATGATGGCGGCATGGGGCACCCTGTACTCGGGAGCAGGCTACGCGATTGGCGCGGGTACGGTGCTGTGGTGGGTGTATCGCATGGGCAAAGGACTGTGGGCGTTGGTGAGACAAGAACCGTTGCCGGCCCTGCTGAAGTAGGGCTAACCCGCTCTCCCATACATCTCCACCATCCGCCGCAAGCGCGAAGACAGATCGCCAGGGATCTGCTCCCACGCGAAACGCCAGCGCCAGTTGCCTTCGGTGGTGCCGGGCAGGTTCATGCGATGTTCGCCGTCCAGCGCCAGGGCGTCCTGCATGGGTATCACCGCCAGGCGGGCGACGGAGGCGAATGCGCAGCGCATCAGCGGCCAGGGCATGGGTTCTCGGGGATGGCCCAGATATTCCAGGACATGCTCCTGGGCGGCGTGCGGCAGATCTTCGAACCAGCCGACGGTGGTATTGTTGTCGTGTGTGCCGGTGTATACCACGCCGTTGGGCATGTGATTGTGCGACAGATAAGGATTGCCAGGGCCGCCTTCGAAAGCGAATTGAAGGATCTTCATGCCCGGCAGGCGGTATTTCTTGCGTAGCGCCTCGACTTCCGGGGTGATGATGCCCAGATCCTCTGCGACCAGCGGCAACGGGTCGAAGGTCTTGCGCAGGGTATCGAACAATTCATCGCCCGGCGCCTTGACCCAACGGCCATCGACGGCGGTATGGGAGTGAGCCGGGATCTCCCAGTAGGCATCGAAGCCGCGGAAATGATCGACGCGCACCAGATCGAACAGCGCGAGCTGTGTCACCATGCGTTCCATCCACCAGCGGAAGCCGTCGTCCTGCATGTGCCGCCACTGATAGTGCGGATTACCCCAGCGCTGGCCGGTGGCGGAAAAATAATCCGGCGGCACGCCTGCCACCACTTGCGTCCGCCCTTGTTCATCGAGCATAAAATGATCGCGGTGCGCCCACACATCGGCGCTGTCGTGGGCGACGAAAATCGGCATGTCGCCGAACAGCAGGATGCCACGCGCGTTGGCATGACGTTTGAGGCTCTGCCATTGCCGGAAAAACAGGAATTGCTCGAAACGCGCTTGTTCTATGGCATCGGCCAGACGTGTGCGCGCATCGCGCAGGGCCTGCGGGGCGCGATCACGCAGCGGCGCGGGCCAGTCCACCCAGGAATATCCGCCCTGCTCGCGGCGCAATGACTGGTATAGCGCGAAATCGTCCAGCCAATGCGCCTGGCTGACGGTGAAGGCGGCGAACTCGGCACGCTCCTCCGCCGAAGCATATTGCGCAAAACCATGACGCGCCTCTTCCAGTTGCGCGCGGCGATAGATCATCATATCGGCATCGTCGACCAGCGCCGCCTCAGGACTGAGCCAACCCTGCTCCGCCAGCAGCTCCAGGCTGATCAACCGGGTGTCGCCGGCATGCACGGAGAGACATTGGTAAGGTGAGCCGTCATCGTGCGTGGGGCCAAGCGGCAGCGTCTGCCATACAGACAGGCCGCTGGCGAGCATGAAGTCGATGAAACGGAAAGCGTCCGGCCCGAGCACGCCGCTTGGCAATGAGGTGGGATGCAGCAGAATACCCGCTCTGCGCCGGTCGAGCACATCCCCTCGCATTACGGCGCCGCCTGCCCGGGGCGCATCACGCCCCCCACCTGCGGCGCGCCGCCGCCGCGGGTAAAGGTATGGGACAGATACTCGGGCGGCTCGACGCTCATCATCTGGTAAAGATTGGCAAGATGCAGGCGGAACAGGCGCTCGAAATCGCTCACTGTGACGGCGGGGTTGTAGTCGCCGAACCACCAGAACCAGTCGGAGCCCTCGCAAACCGCCAGTTGACGCTCGGCCAACGCGAGTTGATCACCGGCGAGACGCCCGCTCGAAACCGCCTTGTCGAAAGCCCGCTTGGCATCGCCCAGCATGTCCCAGCCGCGGTTCTTGTCCGTACTGCCTATCCAGGTGGAGAAGGTGCCATACACCCAACTGCCAGCCACCAGCTTTGGTAATGTCCGCACCGGAACCTTGGCTTCCAGGCACCCGGAAAAAGTGGTCAATTCAAAGCGCGGATGCCCGGCGAGACGGTGATACAGGGCGCTGAGAAAGTAATAGCCGTTCTCTGGATAGTATTCCCAGGCATTTTCGCCATCGAGAATGATGGAGGCCACGCCACCCGAGCCGGCGCAGACCTTGGCGATGTTTTCCAGATGATGAATCAGATTGGAAATCGCATCGTCGGCATGCCAGTCGCTGTAGGTGAAACCGATCAGATCGGACAGCCCATCGTCGCGAAAAAAACAGGTGATTTTGCTTCTTCCCGCCCCCTTTGCAAGGCCGTAGGGATGGTGCAGACAGTCGTTGATCGCCGGCGCTTGTTCACCTGCCCTTTCGCCTTCGCCGATGACAGGGGACAAACTGTTATGCAGCACGCTGCTGCCGGTGGCGACCCAGCGGAAACCATATTCCGCCAGCAATTTCAGCGTCGCCGTGCTCACACCGCCCTCGGAAGGCCAGCAACCTGTGGGCTTGAATCCGAAGTAATGCTCGAAGGTTTCGATGCCGCGCAGAATATGCCAGCGTGCACGTTCCTCGCCGCCGGGATAGCGCGCCAGTTCGGGCAGTGGCGCATCGGGCATCGCCTCTTTCGCCGACTTGATATCGAGCAACAGCGGAACGATAGGATGAGCATAGGGCGTGACAGACAACTCGATCTGCCCGCGTTGCGCCAGCGCCTTGTAGCGCCCGATGATGCCCGCCAGCAATTCGCCGATGATGCCGAGTAACTGACGGCGTTCATGCAGAGTATAGCCGCCACCCTTTTCGAGCAGCGCCTTGACGCGCGCATCCTGGCGCCGCACCGTCTCGCCCAGCCAGGCCAGGTGATACCACACCAGCAGGTCGGCGAGGTATTGATCGCTCATGTAGACGATGGCTTCCGGCCTGTCGCGGAACCAGGCGGCCATGTCGACCAGTTTGCGGTAGAAAGGAAAAGGATCGATCAACCGTTTCTCATTGACGCGCAGACAGGCATGCACCAGCGCCATGCGCTGTTCCGCTTCCACCGGCAAAGCAGGTTGCACCAGAGCCGCGAGCAGCGGATCGCGGATCGCCATGGTATCCTGCAAGAAACCTTGCACCTGGCGCGCGTAGTCATCGATCTGTTCCAGCAGGATCGGCGCGAAATTCACCACCGCGCGCGCTTTCGGCTCGGCCTCCAGATGCGCCGCCATGTCGGCGTAATCCTTGGTGGCATGCAGATAAACCCACGGCAACTGGTATTCGCCACTGATGAAGTCACGGTAATGCGGCTGGTGCATGTGCCAGCACAACACCACCTTGAGACGGGCATCAGCGGACATGATGGATCTCTTGTCCAAGCATTTCCGGCGTCACCAGTACCACACCGTTCGCCGTTACATGGAAACGCCTGGCATCTTCTTCGGGATCCTCGCCGATCACCATGCCTTCGGGAATACGGCAATTCTTGTCGATCACCGCCTTGCGCAAACGGCAATGACGGCCGATCTCGACACTGGGCAACACCACGCAATCCTCGATACTCGCATAGGAACGGATGAAGACATTGGAAAACAGCAGCGAATGGCGCACGCGGGCGCCGGAAATGATGCAGCCGCCGGACACCATCGAGTCCACCGCCATGCCGCGGCGATCCTCGTCATCGAAGACGAATTTGGCCGGCGGCAATTGTTCCTGGTAAGTCCAGATCGGCCATTCCTCGTCATACAGATTCAACTCAGGAGCCACACCGATCACCTCCATATTCGCCTGCCAAAAGGCATCGACCGTCCCCACGTCGCGCCAGTAGGCCTGCACATTGTTCTGCGCATCGCGGAACGGGTAAGCCATGACGCGGTATTTTTCGATGATCGAGGGGATGATGTCCTTGCCGAAATCGTGGCTGGACAGCTTATTGTCAGCGTCTTTGATCAACTGCTCATAAAGAAACCTGGTGTTGAAGATATAGATTCCCATCGACGCCAGCGCGATGCCGGGGCGGCCCGGCATGGGCTGCGGGTGCGCAGGCTTCTCGTCAAAGCGTACCACCCGGCCACTCTCGTCGACCGACATCACACCGAAAGCGCGCGCCTCGTCGAGAGGCACCTCCATGCATCCCACGGTCATGTCCGCGCCATGCTCGACGTGATGGGCGATCATGGTGCCGTAGTCCATCTTATAGATATGATCGCCGGCCAGGATCAGCACGTAACTGGGATCGTGCAGGCGGATGATATCGAGATTCTGGTAAACCGCATCCGCAGTGCCCGCATACCATTCCTCGCCCAAACGCTGCTGGGCGGGAAGAATCTCCACGAACTCGCCGAATTCGCCACGCAGAAATCCCCAGCCTTGCTGGATATGGCGGATCAGCGAATGCGCCTTGTATTGAGTCAATACGCCGATGCGGCGGATGCCGGAATTGACGCAATTGGACAAAGGAAAATCGACGATGCGGAATTTGCCGGCGAACGGCACGGCGGGCTTGGCGCGCCATTTCGTCAGATCACCGAGACGGCTGCCGCGCCCCCCCGCAAGAATCAACGCCAGTGTATCCCTGGTCAGACGGCTGATGAAACGCGTCTTATGACTGAAAATCACAGTACCCCCGCTCCTTTGCGATTTGGCTCACCATGCAGGCCGATGTCGATTGACATCAGCCAGAACACTTCAGGGCACCTCTAAAAATCCGCTGAAGCCGCGATGGCGGCGTTGCCCTCGCGCCTTGATCGAATTTTTAGAGGCGCCCTTCAATTGTGCTAATATCGGCTCACTAAACAAAAGGCTTTATACCATATCATTTCCCTACTGCATACTCGCCAATCCACTGATATCGACCAAAGTTTGGACCGACATGACCCACCCTGCTCACAACGCACATAAAACACTTCCCGCCGATCTGCAGAAAATCGCCGAAGCGCGCCATCACGAACCTTTTTCCGTGCTGGGCCGGCACATCGAGGGCGATCGTGCATTGATCCGCGCCTATATCCCCGGCGCCGCCGCCGTTTCCCTGGCCGAGACCGGTCAGCCGCTCGTCCGCATCGCCGACAGTGATTTTTTCGAGTGGCGCGGCACGCGCGCTGAAACAGCGGAACGCTATCAGCTTCACTGGAGCGACGCATCGGGCCACACTCATACCGCCTACGATCCTTACTGTTTCCCGCCCCAGCTCTCGCATTTCGACCTCGGGCTATTTTCCGAAGGCAAGCACTGGCACGCCTACCGCTTTCTCGGCGCGCATCCTCATGCCGCTGACGGCGTGCACGGCATCCTGTTTTCCACCTGGGCGCCCAACGCCGGACGGGTCAGCGTCGTCGGCGACTTCAACCACTGGGATGGCCGCCGCCATCCGATGCGCACACGCGGCGACAGCGGCGTGTGGGAACTGTTCATCCCCGGCATCCAGGAAGGCGCGCTGTACAAGTTAGAGATCCGCAACCGTGACTCCGGCGCCATCCACCTGAAGGTCGACCCTTACGCACAGCGCTTCGAAGTACGCCCCGGCACGGCCTCCATCGTCGTCGCCGAACGCGATTACTCCTGGGGCGACGAGACATGGATGAAAGCCCGCGCCAGCAGTGACTGGCTGCATCAGCCGATGTCGATCTACGAGGCTCACCTGGGCTCCTGGCAGCGCGACGAATATGGCAGCTTTCTCAACTACCGCGAACTCGCCCATCGTCTGGTCGATCATGTAAAGCGCACCGGCTTCACTCACATCGAACTGCTGCCCATCACCGAACACCCGCTGGATGCCTCGTGGGGTTACCAGACCATCGGCTATTACGCCGCTACCAGCCGCTTCGGTAGCCCCAACGACTTCCGTTACTTCGTCGACTATTGCCACCAGCACGGCATCGGCGTGCTGCTCGACTGGGTGCCAGGGCACTTCCCGAAGGATCTGCACGGCCTGGCGCGCTTCGACGGCACCGCCCTGTATGAGCACGAAGACCCGCGCCGCGGCGAACACCGCGACTGGGGTACGCTGATCTTCAATTACGGGCGCAATGAGGTGAAGAACTTCCTCATGTCCAACGCCCTGTTCTGGCTCGAAGAGTTTCACCTCGACGGCCTGCGCGTCGATGCCGTGGCCTCGATCCTCTACCTCGACTATTCACGCGAACCCGGCGACTGGCTGCCCAACGCCTATGGCGGCAATGAAAATCTTGAAGCCATCGACTTCCTGCGCGCCGTCAACCAGCTCACCCACGAACTGCACCCCGGCACGGTGATCATCGCCGAGGAATCCACCGCTTGGCCGATGGTATCGCGTCCCACCTATCTTGGTGGCCTGGGCTTCAGCATGAAGTGGAATATGGGCTGGATGCACGATACCTTGCAATACATGAGCAAGGATCCGATCCACCGCCACTATCATCACGATCATCTGACCTTCGGCCTGCTCTACGCCTTCACCGAAAACTTCGTCCTGCCGTTTTCTCACGATGAGGTGGTACACGGCAAGCAATCCATGCTGAACAAAATGCCGGGCGACGAATGGCAGAAGTTCGCCAATCTGCGCCTGCTCTATACCTATATGTTCACCTACCCCGGCAAGAAATTGCTGTTCATGGGCTGCGAGTTCGGCCAAGGCAACGAATGGGATCACGCCAACTCGCTCGACTGGTGGGTGCTGGACTATCCTTTTCACCAAGGTATCCAGACACTGATCGGAGATCTCAACCAGCTCTATCGCTCGCTTCCCGCACTGCACTTCTATGACTTCGACCATCACGGCTTCGAGTGGATCGACTGCCACGATGCCACACAATCCGTGCTCAGCTATATCCGCAAGGATGGCGATGGCTTCGTGCTGGTAGCACTCAATTTCACGCCTATACCGCGCCACAATTATCGTATCGGCGTACCGGAGGATGGCTGGTACCATGAAATCCTGAACTCCGACTCCAGCTATTACGGCGGCGGCAACATGGGCAATTTCCACGCTGTCCACAGCGAACCGCAACCATGGATGGGGCGGCCGTGGTCGATCCAGATCACCTTGCCGCCGCTGGCGGGCGTGATGTTCAGGCTATCGAGGAGTTAACGTTATGCAGTCTGCAACCGCCCGCCCGCCTGATTGCTCTCGATACATTTTTGGATAAAGGAAGTGCACTGGTCTTGCGCCTCCTCCATCGTAAGATAGGGTCCGTGGTCGATCCCTTCGCGGGTATGGAAATACCAGCCCGCGATATTTTCATCGCTGGACATGACGTGAAAAAAGCGGCTTGAGCGCTGAAACGGCTTGGGCCGCGAAGCAAAGAGTTTCTGAAACATCGGATATCCTCCATAATCTTCCGCGTCATTAAAATGACGAACATTGAGCATTAGCAAAAATAATACCGTCCAACTCCGTGATCCTATGAAAGTTCTCGCCATCGACACCTCCACCGAGGCCTGTTCCGCAGCCCTGCTGATCGATGAACAAATCCGCGAATGCTACCAGCTCGCACCGCGCGACCACACCCGGCTGATCCTGCCAATGATCGACGCGCTATTGGCGGAAAGCGGATTGAAAATCACTGGCCTCGACGCACTCGCTTTCGGCTGCGGACCCGGCGGCTTCACCGGCGTGCGCATCGCCGCAAGCGTGGCTCAGGGCCTGGCCTTTGGCGCCGATTTGCCGGTAACAGCCGTATCGTCACTCGCCGCCCTGGCCCAAGGCACATACCGGGATCTTGGCGTCCGGCAAGTGCTGGCCGCCATCGATGCGCGCATGGGCGAAGTCTATTGGGGGGCTTATCGCGCTGGGGATGACGGACTGGTCAAGCTGGAAGACAGCGAAATCGTCTGCCCGCCACAACACGCGCCCCTGCCCACAGACCAGGACTGGTTCGGCGCAGGCACCGGATGGGAGGCTTACCAAAAAGAACTCTGTGCCAGGATGGAGGGCGCATTGTCCGCTTGGGAGGGACAACGCCATCCCCGCGCCGAACATGTCGCATTGCTCGGCGCCGATATGTATCGACGCGGCCTGGCGGTAGCCGCAGAGCAGGCGCTGCCGGTGTATTTGCG
>SBBG01000084.1 GCA_005240065.1 Gammaproteobacteria bacterium
AGCTGGCTGATCACCACTTGCAGCGAGCGGAACACGTCCGGCGGGGCGGTGATGACCAGGGCGTTGGTGCTTTCGTCGGCCTGGATGTTGATGCCCGAGCCGGGTGGTCCGCCGCCCGCCGGAGAAGGCGCCGCGCCGGCCGCGCCCCTGGCCTTGTCCTGCACCTGACTGGCGACGCCGGTCAGCACCGGCACCAGATCCTTGGCCTTGGCGTAACGCAGATAAACGACGCGGATGTTGCCGCCGGTCTCCAGCGGCGTATCCAGATGCGACACCAGCGCGCGCATGCGCAACCGGCCCGATTTGCCGCCGCCCATCAGGATGCTGTTGGTGCGCTCGTCGGCGATCAGCACCGGCCGGTCGACGACGCCCGCCGCACCGGCCGGATCGGTCTTGCGCGCTTCCTGATCCAGCGCCATGAGGATGCGCGTCACCTCGGCGGCGGCGGCATGTTTCAGCGCCATGACCTCCACCTCGGCATCCTCGCCGGGCTGGTCGATGTCCTCGACGATCTTCGCCAGGCGCTCGATGTTAGCGGCGCGGTCGGCGATGATCAGCGCGTTGGTGCCGGGATATGCCACCATGTGGGCCTGCTGCGGTGACAACGGCCGCAATACCGGCACCAGTTGCGCGGCGGAGACGTTCTTGAGATGAATGACGCGCGTCACATATTCATCGCCACGGCCCGGCTGGTTGTCGTTGGTGACGGGCGCGGTGGACTGTTTGGCGTTGGTGTCGGGAATGATCTTGATCACCTTGCCGATCGGCACGGCGGCGAAGCCGTTCACTTCCAGCAATGACAGGAAGACCTGATAAACCTCGTCCTTGCTCATCGGCCGGGCCGAAATCACCGTCACTTTGGCCTTGACGCGCGGATCGACGATGAAATTCTTGCCTGTCACATCGGCCACCGTGGCGATCACCGCACCGATGTCGGCGTCTTTCAGATTGAGCGTGACGGATTGTGCCCGGGCCTCGATGTGCGTCAACGATATCGTCATCAGCAGCACCGCTGCACAGAGGGTTTTGACCGTCCCCACGGCTTTCTCCTTTGAATTATTCTTCATCATTGATTCATCCGTAATATGAACGAGCGCGGCGCGCCATTGCGCAATGTCTCGACCCTCACCTCGCCCTCCGTCTTCAGGCTGTTCAGGAGTTGCATCCCCTTGGCGGGGTTGTCCAGGCTCATGCCGTTGACGGCGGTGACGATGTCGTTGGGCTCCATGCCAAACCGCGCCAGGAAGGCCGGATCCTGACCCGGCAAGAGACGGTAGCCGACGAACTTCCCGCCCTCGTTGACCGGCACGGGGTGAACCCGCTCCATCAGGCTCTGCGGATTGCTCGCCAGGGTATCGCTGAACTCCTGCATCATCGCCGCATCGAGCGGCGGCGGGGCGGAGCCCGGCATGCCTTCGCCTGCCATCCCGTCCTTGGGCAACAGCAACGTCTCATAACGCCCATCGCGCAACAGTATCACACGATCGGCACGGATCTCCTTCAATATCGCCCCGCCCGGCAATGGCGCGTCGATGGCGTAAAATTGTTCATTGCCCGCGCTGTCGGCGATGATCGCACGGGCCGTCGTCTTGCCGCGCGAGGCGATCACCCCGCGCAGGCTCAGTGCCAGACTGGTCTGCGGCGCGGCATTGGCGGCGGCGCCGACATTGATCACCTGCGCCTCGCCGAACAGATGCCACTGCGCCATCTCGCGGGGCGATGGCACACGGCTGGCCACGGCGGAAACCGCGCCCGCCGGCGCGATCACCGGCGGCGCGGGCGCTTCCTCGCGCGGCGCGGGCAACAGCATCCAGGTCAGCTTCGCCAGGCTGTAGGCGATCAGCGCCAGCAGCACAAGGTTGACCACCACCACCCAGCGGCCCACCACCGCCGGCTGCAACAAAGACACAGCCCAAGTCCGCCACTGGCCTGGCGACAACAGAGGCTTACCGTCCGGCTTCACCGGATTTCTGACGAATGCCATCAGGTCGATCATCAAGGCTACGGGTTACTTCCCCAAAAACACATACAATATCGCAAAAAACACCGGCTGGTGCAGCATGTAAATCATCAAGCTATGTTTGCCGCCCCACGCCAGCAACCGCGCCACCGGCTGTTCGCCGCGCCAGCGCGCGAAGGCGGGCGCATCCCCGCCACTATACACCAGCCGCCCGAGAAACAGGCCGATCAGCACCACGCCGAACCACGGCAGCAGCGGTACATAATCTTCCGTGACAGGTTTGTGCGTCATCAATCCCAACCACTGCCAGGCCGGCTGATCGAACCAGGCATGCTTGAACCGCAAGCCCAGCGCAAGCAGGCCGATACCCAGCGCCAGGTTGCCCCAGAACAGGCGCACGAACAACAGGCCCAGCACGCTGGCCACCGCGATGAAGTGCAGTATGCCGAAAAAGATCATGCTGCGCGGGAACATGATGTAACTCGCCAGACTCACCAGCACGGCACAACCCGCCACCAGCGACAATCGCCGCAGGTATGGGCGCCAGCGGATACCCTGAGCGGTTGCCAGGTGCAGGCTCACCCCGGCCAGCCCCAGAAACAGGCTGACGATCAGGGTGCGAAAGCCCAGCCAGAATGGGTCGTGATTGAAATCGCTGTCGATCACGCCGTAATAGCGCAGATCGAAGGTGAAGTGATAAACCGCCATCATGACGATGGCCGTTCCGCGCAAGATATCAACCAGCGGATAACGCGGCCGCCAAAAATCCGGCGCGCCCTTCGGGGATATGGCCTTGGGATTCATGCGAGTGAAATATCAAAACATTGGCGGTTGCGGGATGGGGCCGGGCGAGGGATGCCATTGACCAGTAGGGTGCGCCGCGTCTCCAGGTTGCCGTCGCCGTCGGTATCGACCAGATAATACGCTGGGCCAACCTTGGGCGTGACCTTGACCGTGTAGAGCACGCCGCCGATGCGATATTCCTCGACCTTTTCCTCGGCGCGCTGGATGATCTTGACCTCGGGTTCGGGAACGGTCCCGCCATCCAGGCTGTCGGTGGGCGGCGGCGGGAGGTCGGGTTTCCTGGTGTCGCCTTCGGCGGCCCACACCGGGGAGGCGAGAATCAAGGCCATCA
>SBBG01000124.1 GCA_005240065.1 Gammaproteobacteria bacterium
AAGCCGGTGGCCACCGATTGGTTTCCGTATGCGGTGTCGATCGACCCCTCGGGGCATTTTGCCTATGTCGCCAACAACGGCGCCAACAATGTTTCGGTGTATAAGGTCGATGCCAGATCGGGTGCGCTGGCGCCTATCCCCGGCGCGCCGTTTGCCTCCGGCATGGGGCCATATGGCTTGGTGGCGGTGGCGCCCAGGCATTGACTGTGTCTCGATTTGGCCGAGCCTACATCTTTCTTTTTTCTGAAAATCACGTAAAATACCCGGTTTTACTCTGCCTGCGCCTGGGCGGACAAGTCGAATTTGATTAGGAAGCAAAGATAATGGTAACCATCCGTTTGGCCCGTGGCGGCGCGAAGAAGCGTCCCTTTTATCATGTTGTCGTAACCGATTCCCGCAACCCGCGCGATGGTCGCTACATCGAGCGCGTGGGCTTTTTCAATCCCGCCGCCGCCGGTGGCGAGGTGCGTCTGTCCGTCAACAGCGAGCGGCTGAATTATTGGGTGTCCAAGGGAGCCCAGCCTTCCGGCCGTGTCGCTATGCTGATCAAGCAGCAGGCGGCCTGAGAACCTGTTCTGAGTGCTCGCTTTACATCCTGTCGTGGATTTTCGGCGGGGTTTGATTTCCTGATATGAGCGGTGATTCTTCTGGTTTAGTCGTTATCGGACGAATTTCCGGCATCTATGGGGTACGCGGCTGGGTCAAGGTGTATTCCTATACCGAGCCGCGTGAAAGTATTTTGGGTTATCTCCCATGGCAGGTGTGCGTGGGGGGGCTGTGGCAGGCCATGCGTGTGTCGGATGGCCGCTTACACGGCAAGGGGGTCGTCGCCAAGCTCGATGGCTACGATGACCCGGAGTCGGCCAAGGCGCTGCGCGGTGCGGATATCGCGGTGTGCCGCGAGCAATTGCCGGTGCCGGAGGACGGGCGATATTACTGGTCCGATCTGATCGGGCTGGAAGTTGTAACGGTGGACGGCGTTGTGCTCGGCGAAGTGGATCATCTGCTGGAAACCGGCGCCAATGACGTACTGGTGGTTCAGGGAGAGCGGGAACGGCTGATTCCGTTCATCCCGCAGGTAGTGATTGATGTCGATCTGGCCGGAAAGATGATGCGCGTCTATTGGGATCCGGAGTTTTAGTGTGCGCATCGATGTCATCACCCTGTTCCCGCCTATGTTCGAGGGTTTCACCCGGCATGGCGTGACGGGCAGGGCGGTGCAGCGGGGATTGTTGCGGTTGGGGTTATGGAATCCACGCGACTATACCCATGACAAACACCGCAACGTCGATGACCGTCCCTATGGCGGGGGTCCCGGCATGGTGATGATGGTTCAGCCCTTGCGCGATGCGATCCGCGCGGCGCGCGCCGCCGATACCGAGCCGGTGCGGGTGATTTATCTCTCGCCGCAGGGGCGGCGTCTGGATCAGCGCGGGGCGCATGAGCTGGCGGCACGGTCCAGGTTGATGCTGGTGGCCGGCCGTTACGAAGGCATCGACGAGCGTGTGTTGCAGACCGAGATCGACGAGGAATGGTCGATCGGCGATTATGTGCTGAGCGGCGGCGAGCCGGCGGCGATGGTGATGATTGACGCTGTGGCGCGCTTGCTGCCAGGCGTGCTAGGTCACGAGGATTCCGCTCAGCAAGACTCGTTTGCCGAGGGCTTGTTGGATTATCCGCATTATACCCGCCCCGAGGAGGTCAACGGGATGCGGGTGCCGGAGGTGCTGCTGAGCGGCGATCATCAGGCGATACGGCGCTGGCGACAGAAGCAGGCGTTGGGGCGGACTTGGCTGCTGCGGCCGGATCTGCTTGAAGGGTTGGCGCTGGACGCCGGGCAGCGTGCGCTGCTGGAAGAATTTGTCAGAGAATACGATAAGGGTTAATGCCCATCATTTTGGAGTGCAAAGTATGAACATTATTCAACAGATCGAAGCTGAACAGATGACGCGCCAAGCGCCGGAATTTGCCCCTGGCGATACCGTTACGGTGCAGGTGAAGGTGAAGGAAGGCAACCGCGAGCGTCTCCAGGCATTCGAAGGCGTCGTCATCGCCAAGAGCAATCGCGGCCTGAACTCTTCCTTCACGGTGCGCAAGATTTCGCACGGCGAGGGCGTGGAGCGCGTCTTCCAGACCCACAGCCCCAGCATCGAGTCCGTTGCCGTCAAACGCCGTGGCGCGGTGCGGCGCGCCAAGCTGTATTATCTGCGCGACCTGAAAGGCAAGGCGGCGCGGATCAAGGAAAAACTTTAATTCCGCATGCTGAAACAGGGATGGGATGCCGTGGCGAGATATGGAGGATTCCCGTTTCGCAATGCGCACCCCGTCTCTGACTTTTTCTGCTGCTTCTTTCGTTTCTCTTCTGGTTTAATTTTCCCCGCCTGCCTGGGGCTGACGCTGTTCGCTGCTCCAGTCCATTCCGATTCCCTTGATGACATCACCGAGCTGGCCCGCCAGGGTGCGCCTGATGTTGCGCTGCGTTTTGTCGATGGCCATCAGCCCGCGTTATCTGATCAACCCGCCGAGTGGGTACGCTGGGAGCAGGCGCGTATTGCCATCCTCCAGGAGCGCAGGGATTGGCAAGCCGTGGTGCAGCGGGTGGCGAGTTTGCCCGCCGAGGCTCCGCAGGGTTTCATGCGCTGGGCTTGGGTGCAGAGCGCGGCGGCATATATCGAGTTGAGGCAGGGTGCGCGCAGTCGTGACGTGCTACTGCGCCTGCTGTGGACATCGCGCGACAGCGCGGAGAGTGCCCAGATCGCCCACTGGCGCAGGATGGTGATTCGCAGCTATATCGCCGATGGCCGCAAGGAGGATGCCTACACCGCCATCGTACGTTACCAGCAGGACTACGGCGATGGCGAAGCTCAGGCGCGTCTACTGCGCGGCCATGTGTTGCTGGTCTTGGGGCGGCTTACCGAAGCGGTGGAATTACTTAAATCCAATGACGACCCGGAGGCGCGTTCTTTGTATCTGTTGGCGCGCTTGCGCGGCGGGGGGCATCAGGAAGATGTCATGGTCGAGGCGGCGATGATGTTGAAAAACGACAGACTCGCACCGGCCGTCAAAGCGCGGTTGTGGGCGACACTAGCCGAGGGGGCGGAGAGGACCGGCGAGCATGGCCGGCAAATCGCTTGCCTGGAGCAGGCCATATTGCTGGACGAGGGCGAATTGGCACGGGATGGCCTGTTCGCCATCAACACTACATCGGTATGGAATGCTTACCGGAATTACGCACGGCTGCTCGCCAATCAGAAGCAACTGCTGGTCGGGGATTTTGAACCCTGGTTCGCTCTGGCGCAGCGCGCAGGCGACAATAACCAACCCGTGCAGGCGCGCGCGCTCTACGCCCTGCTGGCCATGGAGGCCGATACGCTGGAGCTGCGGTTGCGTGCCCATCGCCGGTTCGTTACTTTGTTGGGTAAGGAAAAGCAGGGCGGTGAATTGGTGCGTCGCCTGTATCGCGACCTGGAGCGTTTTTCCTGAGGGTTGGCCATGTCCATGACCCCTTCCCGTCGTTACGACGCGATCATCACTACGCCCTGGCTCGGTAAGCTGGGTATCGTGATTGATCATGGTACGTTATCCGCCATGGATTTTCTTGATGCGCACGCCGCCGAGCGAGCGGCCACCGATGTCGCCGCCGCCGAGGTGGTGCGGCAATTGCGGCGGTATTTCGTCGATCCCGCTCACGTCTTTTCATTACCGCTGGCGCTGCCGGGAACGCCTTTTCAGCAGCGTGTCTGGCAAGCGCTTTGCGCGATATCTCCGGGCCAGCCGCGCAGCTATGGCGAGCTGGCGTGGCAGATCGGCAGCGGCGCGCGTGCCGTGGGCGGGGCCTGCCGGGCCAATCCGGTTCCGGTCGTCGTGCCGTGCCACCGTGTGGTGGGCGCGCAAGGGCTTGGTGGATACCTGGGCGCTACGGCCGAAGAAGGGCTCGCCATCAAGCGGTGGTTGCTGGAACATGAAAGCCGCTGCTGAGATGCGCGCCGGGCGGGAGCGGCGGAAATGCTCCGAGGAGGATCGGGGCCTCGTCGATGTCTTTCTTGACGCGCTGTGGATGGAGAACGGCCTGAGCGCCAACACCCTGTCGGCGTATCGCGCCGATCTGGCCGGCTTGGCGGCATGGCTGGCGGCGCGGAATAAGACGTTGCTTGCGGCGCGGCAGGAGGATCTGCGCGCCTATCTCGCCACCTGCCGGCACGCGCGTTCCATGGCGCGCCTGCTGTCGTGCCTGCGGCGTTTTTATCAATACCTGGTGCGGGAAGGACGGATGCAGGCCGATCCCAGCGCGCGTATCGAATCGCCCAAGCTGGGCCGTCCGTTGCCCAAGTCGTTGTCCGAGGATCAAGTGGAAGCGCTGCTTGCAGCGCCGGTTGTTGATGACTTGTTGGGGCTGCGTGACCGCGCCATGCTGGAGTTGCTCTACGCCGGCGGGTTGCGGGTTTCGGAGCTGGTGAACCTGAAGGTGACGCAGGTCAATTTGAATCAGGGCGTGGCGCGGGTTACGGGTAAGGGCGGCAAGGAGCGATTGACGCCGATCGGCGAGGAATCCCGGCTTTGGTTGGAATATTACCTGCGCGAAGCGCGGCCGCAATTATTGAAAGGGCGGCTCTGCGACGATCTGTTCGTCACCCAGCGCGCTGCCGCGATGACGCGCCAGGCATTCTGGTATTTGATCAAACGTTATGCGCAACAGGCCGGTATTCCCGCAAGCAGACTGTCGCCGCACACCTTGCGACATTCTTTCGCCACTCATCTGCTCAACCATGGCGCCGATCTGCGCGTGCTCCAAATGTTGCTCGGACACAGTGACTTATCGACCACGCAAATCTATACTCATATCGCCAGGGAGCGTTTGAAGAGTTTGCACGCAGCGCACCATCCAAGAGGATAATGGATTTATATGCCGTCGTTCGATGTGGTCTCGGAAGTCAACATGCAGGAAGTGCGCAATGCGGTGGATCAGGCCAACCGCGAGATTTCGACGCGTTTCGATTTCAAGGGCTCCGATGCCCGTGTCGAACAAACGGAAGACACGCTGACGCTGCACGCCAGTAGTGAATTCCAGGTCGATCAGGTGATGGATATCCTGCTCAATAAACTCGCCAAGCGCGGAGTGGATATCGCCTGTCTGGACAAGGGCAAGGTGGAGGTCGCCGGGACCAAGGCGCGCCAGTCTGTCACCCTGCGTCAGGGCATCAATGCCGAATTGGCGAAGAAGATCGTGAAACTCATCAAGGATAGCAAGATCAAAGTACAAGTATCTATCCAGGGCGAGCAGGTGCGCGTCAGTGGCAAGAAGCGCGATGATTTGCAGGAAACCATCACGCTGTTGCGTCAAACCAAACTTGACCTGCCGTTGCAATACACCAATTTCCGTGATTGAGATTTCAACCTGAGAACCTCAGTTGGAGCCGTGGCGAGAATAACTAAGGTGCTGAAGATGGGCGAGAAAATCGCAACATATTCCGCAGCCGTAGCCATGCGTTAAGGTGAGGATAGATGTTGCGATTTTCTCGCGCAGATTCGGTGCATTAGGCATTCGCAGTAGGTTATAAC
>SBBG01000074.1 GCA_005240065.1 Gammaproteobacteria bacterium
CCATCATGCCCATACCCATCTCGGACATTACCGTGCGCACGTCGGCGAAATCGACGTTGATCAAGCCGGGGCGGGTGATCAGTTCGGCGATGCCCTGCACCGCGCCCAGCAGCACGTTGTTCGCCGACTTGAAGGCATCGAGCAGCGACACACCCTTGCCCAGCACCGACAACAGTTTTTCGTTAGGAATGGTGATCAAGGAATCGACATTCTGCGACAGTTCCTTGATGCCGGCCTGCGCTACCTTCATACGCTTTGAACCCTCGAAGGGGAACGGCTTGGTCACCACCGCCACGGTCAGGATGCCCATTTCCTTGGCGATCTGCGCCACGATCGGCGCCGCGCCAGTGCCGGTGCCGCCGCCCATACCGGCCGTGATGAACAGCATGTCGGTGCCTTCGATCAACTCCATGATGCGCTCGCGGTCTTCGATGGCGGCCTGCCGGCCGATGTCCGGGTTGGCGCCGGCGCCCAGGCCCTTGGTGAGTGTGCCACCGAGTTGCAGAACGGTGCGTGCCGAAGCGTTTTTCAGCGCCTGCGAATCAGTGTTGGCGCAAATGAAATCGACACCATCGATGCTTGCCCGCACCATGTGTTCGACAGCGTTACCGCCACCGCCGCCCACGCCGACTACCTTGATAACCGCATTCTGACTGTATGCATCCATTAATTCGAACATGATTTATTCTCCTCTGACTTTAACTAACCCTAAAAGCTGCCCTGGAACCAGCCCTTCATCCGCTCCCACATACTCTTGACCCCTTCTTTAACCTTGGCCTCACCCATCACCCCATAACGCTGCTGATAGCCGAATTGCAACAAACCCACCCCGGTCGCGTGAATCGGATTGCGCACCACGTCCACCAGGCCGGTGATGTTTTGCGGCACACCCAGGCGCACCGGCATGTGAAACACTTCTTCCGCCAGCTCAACCACGCCTTCCATCTTGGAGGTGCCGCCGGTCAGCACGATGCCGGCGGCGATCAGTCCCTCGTAACCGCTGCGCCGCAGCTCGGCCTGCACCAGGGTCAGCAGCTCCTCGTAACGGGGTTCGATGACTTCGGCCAGGGTCTGGCGCGCCAGGCGGCGCGAAGGGCGATCACCGACACTGGGCACCTCGATGGTCTCGTCGATGCTCGCCAGTTGCCGCAAGGCGCAGCCATACTTGATCTTGATGTCGTCGGCGAACTGCGTCGGCGTGCGCAGCGCTACGGCGATGTCGTTGGTCACCTGATCGCCGGCGATGGGTATCACTGCGGTGTGGCGTATTGCGCCGTCGGTGAAAATGGCGATGTCGGTGGTGCCGCCGCCGATATCGACCAGACACACGCCCAGATCTTTTTCGTCTTCGGTCAGCACCGCATAGCTCGACGCCAGTTGTTCGAGGATCACGTCATCCAGCTCCAGACCGCAACGCCGCACGCATTTTTCGATGTTCTGTGCCGCGCTCACCGCGCCGGTAACGATATGCACCTTGGCTTCCAGACGCACGCCTGACATGCCGATCGGTTCGCGGATGCCTTCTTGATGGTCGATGATGAATTCCTGCGGCAGGATATGCAGGATCTTCTGATCGGCGGGAATCGCCACCGCCCGCGCCGCGTCAATGACGCGATCAACATCCGCCTGCGTCACCTCATGATCGCGGATCGCCACGATGCCGTGCGAATTGAGGCTGCGAATGTGGCTGCCCGCGATACCTGCGTACACCGAATGAATCTGGCAACCCGCCATCAGCTCGGCCTCTTCCACCGCGCGCTGGATGGATTGCACAGTGGACTCGATGTTCACCACCACGCCCTTCTTCAGGCCGCGCGAGGGATGCGAACCGATGCCGATGATGTCGATGTTCCCCTCCGGCGTCACCTCGCAGACGATCGCCACCACCTTGGATGTGCCGATATCCAGCCCCACGATCAACTCTTTGTCGGACTTTTTTGACATGTAAATCTTTTTAACCCCCGGTAATTCCGTCGCCAACTCAAAGCCTCGAACGGGAGACACGCGATGCAACGCCACGACCCCGAAATCAGAAACTCGTTTCATACTTTCTTCCAGCGTACCGCGAAGCCATTCGGGTAACGCAAATCGATTTCCCGAATGTCCGCTGCGCGCGCCGCCAGTGCCGCCGGGTAAAGCCGCGCAAAGCGCTTGAGCCGCGCATCGTCGGCCGCACGGCCCAGCACCAGCATCGCGCCATTGTCGAGTTCGATGCGCCAGGCGCGGCGATCATCGAGCGCTACGCGATTGATGCGCAAACCGATCGCGCGCAAGGACTGATCCATATTGCGATAGCGCGCCGCGACTGTCGCCTCGCTGCCCTGCGGGCCTTGCAATTGCACCAGCCCGGCGGGGTAGCTGTCAGGCGAAGGAAAAAACAGCGCCCCCTGGCTGTTGACCAATCCGCCCACGCCCCAGCGCGCCAACGGGGTCTGTTCGACCACCGTAACCTCCAGCGTGTCCGGCCAGACGCGGCGCACGGTGGCGGTGTTCACCCAGGGCAGGCGCAACACGGCGGCTCTGGCCGCTTCGACATCGGCGTTGAAGAATCCGCCCGCGACGTGACCAGCCAGCGCATGCTGAACTTGCGCCTTGCCGAGATGGCGAAACTCGCCTTCGATCTTCACCGTGGCGATCGGCAAGGTGCGCGGATCGTTCAGCACCATCGCGCCCCATATCGCCAGCCCGCATACTGTCAGCGCCATCGCCGACAGGGCCACGGCACGGACATTCAACCGCGCGCGCCAGCCGCTCCGCTCAACGGACGGCTCGATACGGCGATTGACTTTGGCGCGCTTGGTAAACATCGGTTCCTTACAACGTGGTTTCCAATATCTGCCACACCAGTTCGTCGAACTCGATGCCCGCCGCTTTCGCCGCCATGGGCACCAGGCTGTGGCTGGTCATGCCGGGGATGGTGTTCATCTCCAGAAAATAGGGCTTGCCCTGACTGTCGAGGATCAGGTCGACGCGCGCCCAGCCACGGCAGCCCAACACGCGGAAGGCGCGCAGCACGGATTCGCGCAGGCGGCCTTCCTCTTCCGGCTCAAGCCCCGGACAGTAGTAGCGCGTGTCGTCGCGAAAATACTTGGCCTGGTAATCATAGAACTCGCAGGGCGTCTCGATGCGGATCGAGGGCAACACGCGATCGCCGAGTACGGGAAACTGCACCTCGCGCCCTTCGACAAACTGCTCGGCAAGCACCAGACTGTCGTATTGCGCCGCCGCGCGCCAGGCGTCGAGAAGTTGCTCGGCGCGCGTCACCTTGGCGATACCGATACTGGAACCTTCGCTCGCCGGTTTGACGAAGATCGGCAAGCCGAGTTCGGCCACCACGGCGACGGGATCGAAGCCTTCTTCCAGCAGCACATAGCGCGGCGTCGGCACGCCCGTCGCCTGCCACACCAGCTTGGTGCGCCACTTATCCATGGCCAGGGCGGAGGCCAGCACGCCGCTGCCGGTGTAAGGGATGCCCATCAGCTCCAGCGCGCCCTGAATCGTGCCGTCCTCGCCATAACGGCCATGCAGGATGATGAAGGCGCGATCGTAGCCACGCAGTTCCGGTAATTCGCGCTCGGCGGGATCGAAGGCCACCGCATCGACGCCGCGATTGCGCAATCCGGCGAGCACCGCGCCGCCGCTCATCAGCGACACTTCACGCTCGGCGGAGCGCCCGCCAAGCAATACCGCGACCTTGCCGAAGTCCGCCGGGTTATCGATCTTGCTCATATTTTCACCTCTTGCTGCGGAAGGGCCTCGCCGATGATGTGCGCCTCACGGATCAATCTCACACCGTGGTTACGCTCCACGGTATCCGCTACCTGTTGAATCAATGACTCGATCTGCGCCGCCGTGGCACTGCCGGTGTTGACGATGAAGTTGGCGTGTTTCCCGGACACGCATGCCCCGCCGATGCACACACCCTTCAAACCGCTCGCCTCGATCAATCGCGCCGCATGATCGCCCGGCGGATTGCGGAATACTGAGCCGCAACTGGGCTGGCTGGTGGGCTGGGTGCGATTGCGCTTCTCCAGCAGTTCCTTGATGCGCGCCTGACTGGCCTGCGTGTCGCCGTTGCGCAACCTGAAATGCGCGGCGATGAACCACTCGCCGGCCGGTCCGCTGACACTGCGGTAACCGACCTGATATTCATCCGGCTGGCGCACATGGCGCACACCGCGCCGGTCGATGGTCTCGACCGATGCCACCAGCGGCCAGGTCTCGCCGCCAAACGCGCCGGCATTCATCGCCAGCGCACCGCCCACCGTACCGGGAATGCCGGCGAAGAACTCGATACCCACCAGCCCCGCGCGTGCACAGTAACGCGCCACCTTGGCGCAAGGCACACCGGCTTCGGCACGCACCATCACGCCGTCGTGCGTCATCCCGCCCAGCGCGCCAGCGGTCATGATCACCGTGCCGCGAATGCCGCCGTCGCGCACCAGCAGATTGCTGCCCAAACCTACCCAGTAAAGCGGCTCGTCTTCGGGCAAACGGCTCAGAAACAGCGCCAGGTCGCCGATGCCGGCAGGCTCGTAAAACCACCGTGCCGGGCCGCCCACGCGCCAAGTGGTATGGCGCGCCATGGGCTCGTCGTGGAGCAGCGTGCCGCGCAAGCCTTGCATTTCGAGCGGCGTCGTCACGGTACCCCTGCCTGCAACTGCGCTGGCAGTTTACCCGCCGCCGCACCGATGTCGCCCGCGCCGAGGGTGAGCAGGATATCTCCATCGCGCAACACACCCGCAAGCGTGCCGGGCAATTCGGAGACATGTTCGATGAACACCGGATCGGCGTGACCGCGCGCGCGGATGGCGCGGCACAGGGTACGTCCGTCGGCGCCGGCAATCGGCGCTTCACCGGCCGGATACACCTCCAGCAACACCAGCACATCCACCTCGGACAAGACCTTGGCGAAATCCTCGAACAGATCGCGGGTGCGTGTGTAACGGTGCGGCTGAAACGCAACCACCAGGCGGCGCTCGGGCCAGCCGGCGCGGATCGCCTGCACCACCGCGGCGACCTCGCGCGGATGGTGGCCGTAATCGTCGATCATCATCGCGTGACCGGCGGGAATGGCGATCTCGCCGTAGCTCTGCAAGCGCCGCCCGACTCCCTGGAATCCGGCCAGGCCGCGCAGGATGGCCTCATCGGGCACATCCACCTCATGGGCCACGGCGATCGCCGCCAGGGCATTGAGCACGTTGTGGCGCCCCGCCAGGTTCGCCGTCACCTCCAGCCAATCCGGCTGGCCGGGGCGTGACACCTTGAACCAGGTTCGCCCTTCCTGCTGACGAATGCCGGAGGCCGTGATGTCCGCGCCGCTCTCCTCGCCGATACCGTAAGTAATGACCGGCCGGGTCACTTGCGGCAGGATCTGCCGCACCACCGGGTCGTCCAGGCACAACACCGCCAGACCATAGAAGGGCAAGTGGTGCAGAAACTCGACAAAGGTTTGGCGCAGACGGCCGAAATCGCCGCCGTAGGTTTCCATGTGGTCGGCGTCGATGTTGGTGACGACGGCGATCATCGGTTGCAGATATAGGAACGAGGCGTCGCTCTCGTCGGCCTCGGCCACCAGGTATTGCCCCGCGCCCAGACGGGCGTTGGCGCCGGCGCTGTTGAGACGCCCGCCGATGACGAAGGTCGGGTCGAGCCCGCCCTCGGCAAGAAGGCTGGCGATCAGGCTGGTCGTGGTAGTCTTGCCATGGGTGCCCGCCACCGCGATGCCTTGACGGAAACGCATCAGCTCGGCCAGCATCTCGGCGCGTGGCACCACGGGGATGCGGCGGCTTTGCGCTTCACGCACCTCGGGATTGTCGCCGCGCACGGCTGTGGATGTCACCACCACATCGCACTCGTCGATGGCCACGGCGCTGTGTCCCTGCACGATCTTCACTCCCAGCCCGGCAAGGCGGCGCGTGGCGGCGTTTTCATGCATGTCCGAGCCCGAAACCCGATACCCCAGATTGTGCAGCACCTCGGCGATGCCGCTCATGCCCGCGCCGCCGATGCCGACGAAATGGATGTGCTTGATGCGTCTCATTTCTTAAGTTTCAAGTTCCGAGTATCGAGTTGCCAGTATTTTCATGAAACGATTCATGCTTGCTCCATCAAACGCATGCACCATGCCGCTACCTCGCGCGTGGATTCTGGTTTCGCCTTGGCGCGCGCGGCGCGGGCCATCTCCAGCAGACGCTGCCTGCCTTGATCGATGTCCTGACAAAAATCGGCGAGCAGATCGCTCAACTTGTCCACGGTGAATTCCCCTTGCGGCACATGCAGCGCCGCGCCCGCTTCGGACAAATAGGCGGCGTTATGCGTCTGGTGATCGTCCACCGCGAACGGGTAGGGCACCAGGATCGACGCGACGCCCGCCGCAGCCAGCTCCGATACCGTCAGCGCACCGGCACGGCACAGCACCAGATCGGCCCAGGCATAGGCGGCCGCCATATCGTCGATGAACGGCTCGACCCTGCCCGTCACACCGGCCTTTTGGTAGCACTCGCGCGCCGCATCGATATTACGCTTGCCGGCCTGGTGCCAGATCTCGGGCGGCGTCTGCTGGCGCGGTAACCGTTTTACGGCCTCCGGCACCACTTGATTGAACACCTGCGCGCCCAAACTGCCGCCCACCACCAGCAGGCGCAGCGGGCCAGCGCGGCCGGCCATGCGCTGTTCGGGTGGCGGTATTGCTGCGATCGTCTCACGCACCGGATTGCCTGTGGCGATCGCGCCGCTGGATGCCGGAAAGGTGCCGGGGAAAGCCTCCAGTACCTTGCTGGCCAAGCGCGCCAGCCAACGGTTGGTCATTCCGGCGATGGCATTCTGCTCGTGGATCATCAGCGGTTTATGCAGCAGCCGCGCGATCAGTCCGCCGGGGCCGGTGACAAACCCGCCCATCCCCAGCACCGCCATGGGACGGCGGCGCATCACGATCGCCAGCGCCTCCATCATCGCCGCCGCGAGCTTGAAGGGCGCCAGCAGCAGGCTGAGCGGCCCCTTGCCGCGCAGACCGCCGATCGACACCCATTCCATGTCGTAACCGGCGCGCGGCACCACATCGGCCTCCAGACCCGCGCGCGTCCCCATCCACACCACCTCGACCCCCTGCGTGCGCAGTTCATCGGCCACCGCCAGCGCCGGAAAGACGTGCCCGCCGGTGCCGCCCGCCATCACCAGGATGCGCTTTACATTTTGGGTTGCGAGTTGCGCGCTCATCGCGGTTTCCCCTCGGCCAGCCGCAACCCCGGACTTGCGGCCCGGAATCCGGAATCCGGCGCTCGCGTCTCATGGGCGATGCGCAGCAACAGAGCCACGGCCACACACATCACCACGATGCTGCTGCCGCCATAACTCATCAACGGCAGAGTCAGACCCTTGGTCGGCAGCATGCCCATGTTGACGCCGATATTGATGACGGCTTGCAAACCTATCCACAGTCCCAGCCCATAGGCCAGATAAGCGGCGAAGCGATGCCCGCCCTTTTCCGCCGTCCGGCCGATGACATAAGCACGCGCCACGATCAACGCGAACAGACCGATCACCGCCAGCGAGCCAAGCAGGCCCAGTTCCTCGGCCAGAACGGCGAACAGGAAATCGGTGTGCGCCTCGGGCAGATAAAACAGCTTCTGCACGCTGGCGCCCAGACCGACGCCGAACCACTCGCCGCGGCCGAAAGCAATCAACGCCTGGGTCAACTGAAAGCCGGTGTCGAAGGGATCGGCCCAGGGATCGAGAAATCCGGTCAGCCGCGCCATGCGATAGGGCGAGGAGTAGATCAACCCCGCTCCCGCGACCGCTACCAGCCCCAGCAACACGGCAAACGGCCACAGCCGCGCGCCGCCCAGGAACAGCATGCCCAGCGCGGTGGCGAACATCACCACGGTTGCACCGAGATCGGGCTCCAGCAGCAACAGCAAACCGATCAGCACCAGCAGCAGTATCGGTTTGAGAAACCCGACGACCGATGAACGCACCTCTGCGCCGTGGCGCACCAGATAACCGGCCATGTACACCACTACGAACAGCTTAACCGGCTCGGAGGCCTGCAAGTTGAACAACCCCAGAGGCAACCAGCGCTGACTGCCGTTGATCACCTTGCCGATGCCGGGCACCAGCACCAAAGCCAGCAGTACCATGCCCGCCAGCAGCAGCGTGCCGCCGGCCTTTTCCCAATGCACCAGGCGGGTGCGCATCACCAGCAGCGCGGCGATCACACCGGCAATGACGAAGACCAATTGGCGCACCACATAATAAAAGGGATGGCCGTACTGACGTTCCGCGATATTGAGCGACGCGGAACTCACCATCACCAGGCCCAGTACCAACAGAATGAACGCGGCGCCCAGCAGCCAGGGATCGCCCTGCGGCAGCACAACGGCCTTCGGCGGCGCGGCCGGCCGCTGCCCAGGACGCCCCCGGGGCATCACCACAGCGCGCGAGCGCTCCGCGTTTTTGTCCCGCCCCCACAATTTCATAGCCCGGGCGATCATGCCGTCACCTTGTACACCGCATCGGCGAATATCTGCCCGCGTTCTTCATAGCCGCTGAACATGTCGAAGCTGGCACATGCCGGCGACAGCAGTACTACATCGCCCGGCTGCGCCAGATGATGCGCCTGGGCCACTGCGTCCTGCATGTCTTTGGCATGCATCACTGGCGCCACGCCGGCCAGTGCCTGCTCAATGAGCGGCGCATCGCGGCCGATCAGCACCACAGCACGCGCCTTGCTGGCGGCGGCTTGGCGCAACGGCGTGAAATCAGCGCCCTTGCCCAGCCCCCCGGCGATCAGCACCACCTTGCCTGGCATGCCCTGCAAGGCGGCGAGCGTGGCGCCGACGTTGGTGCCCTTGGAATCGTTATACCAGGCCACGCCATCCTTCTCGGCCACCCATTGGCTGCGGTGCGGCAAACCGGGAAATCCGCGCAGGGTTTGCAGCATCGCCGGCATCGGCAAACCGGCGGCATCGCCCAGCGCCAGCGCCGCCAGGGCGTTGGCGATGTTGTGCATGCCCTTGATACGCACCTCGTCGGCGGCCATAAGCGGCTCGTCATGGCGCGTCAGCCACAAGCCGCTCATGCGCTGCATCACGCCAAAGTCTTTATAGGCTACCCCGTCATCCAGGGAGAAACGCACGGTATGCCGGCCGGCCTGAGCCATCGCCGCCACCAGCGGGTCATCGGCATTGAGCACCATCACGCCATCGCCACGGAAGATGCGCTGTTTGGCGGCGGCGTACTCATCCATGCTCTGGTAGCGGTCCATGTGATCGACACTGAGATTGAGCACCGTCGCCGCGACGGCGTTAAGCGAAAAAGTGGTTTCGAGCTGAAAGCTGGACAGCTCCAACACATACAGATCGGGTTCGGTGGCATCGAGCAGATCCAGCACCGGCGTGCCAAGATTGCCGCCGACACGCACATCGCGCCCCGCCTGCCTGGCCATCTCCCCCACCAGCGTGGTGACTGTGCTCTTGCCGTTGGAACCGGTGATCGCCACCACCGGCGCCCGGGCATGACAGGCGAACAGCTCGATATCGCCCACCACCTCGATACCACGCGCAACGGCCTGTGCAATCAAGGGTTCACGCAGCGACACGCCGGGGCTGATCACCAGCCGCTGCGCGCTGGCAAAGGCGCTGGCATCGAACCCGCCAAGGAACACCGCCACATCGGGTAATTCCTGTTGCAGCGCGGCCAGCCCCGGCGGATTATCGCGGCTGTCGGTCACCGCCAGCGGCACGCCTCGCGCGGCGAGAAAGCGCGCACAGGACAGTCCGGTCTTGCCCAGACCCACGATCAGCGTCTGCGGTTTTTCCTCAGTCATCAGCGTATCTTCAACGAACTCAATCCGATCAGCACCAGAATCACCGTGATGATCCAGAACCGCACGATGACGCGAGGTTCCGGCCAGCCCTTCAGTTCATAGTGGTGATGCAGCGGCGCCATACGGAAGATGCGTTGCCCGGTCAACTTGTATGACCCTACTTGCAGCATCACCGACAGCGCCTCCATCACGAACACGCCGCCCATGATCAGCAGCACCAGCTCTTGACGCACCACCACCGCCACCACACCCAACGCCGCGCCCAGCGCCAAGGCGCCGATATCGCCCATGAACACCTGCGCCGGATAGGTGTTGAACCACAAGAAGCCCAGCCCGGCACCAACTATCGCGCCGCAAAACACCGCCACTTCGCCCACGCCGGCGACGTAGGGCACACTGAGATAGGCGGCGAATTTGACATGCCCGGCGACATAGGCGAACACCGCCAACGCGCCCGCCACCAGCACGGTGGGCATGATCGCCAGGCCATCGAGGCCATCGGTTAGATTGACCGCATTGCTGGTGCCGACGATCACAAAATAGGTAAGCAGAATGAACAGCGCGCCCAGTTCTATCGACGCATGCTTGAGAAACGGAATCAGTAGATCGGTCTCGGCGGGCGTTGCGGCGTACTTGTAGATGAACACCGCAGCCGCCAGCCCCACCACCGACTGCCAGAAATATTTGGCGCGTGCCGACAGGCCCTTGGAATTGCGCAGGATCAGTTTCTTGTAGTCGTCCACCCAGCCGATCACGCCAAATAGCAGCGTGACGAGCAACACCAGCCACACATAACGGTTGGCCAGATCGCCCCACAGCAGCGTGCTCAGCGCGATCGCCACCAGGATCAGCGCGCCGCCCATGGTCGGCGTGCCGGCCTTGGTCAGATGCGTTTGCGGCCCGTCGTCGCGCACGCTCTGTCCCACCTTGTACATGGTCAGCTTGCGGATCATCGCCGGACCCACCAGCAATGAAATCGCCAGCGCGGTGAGCGCGCCGAGCACCGCGCGCAGCGTCAGGTACTGGAAAACGCCGAACCCGCTGTAGAACTGGGACAGGTATTTGAAAAGATAGAGCAACATCCGTTAAACCTTTTTCTCCTTCACCAGCGCCTCCACCACCTGCTCCATGCGCATGAAGCGCGAGCCTTTCACCAGCACCGTGGTCTGCGCGTCCAGGTCCGCGGCCAGCGCAGCGATCAACTCGTCGTGACTCGCATAATGGCCGCCGTCCGCGCCAAAAGCCTGTGCGGCATCACGGCTCAGCTCGCCAGTGGCATACAACTTGTCGATGCCGGCTTGCCGCGCGCGCTCGCCCACTTGCCGATGGAACAGCGGCGCATCATCGCCCAGTTCACCCATGTCGCCCAGCACCAGCACCTTGCGCCCCGCTACACTGGCCAACACGTTGATCGCCGCCAGCAGCGAGGGGGGATTGGCGTTATAGGTATCGTCGATGACGCGCGCGCCGCAACCGGCCTTCTTGACTTGCAGGCGGCCTTTCACCGCTTGCATCGCCTCCAAGCCATCCTTGACATCCGCCAGCGTTGCGCCAGCCGCCAATGCCGCCGCGGCGGCGGCCAAGGCGTTCATCACGTTGTGCTCGCCCATCAACGGAAACGACACGTCGATATCACCGGCGGGCGTGCGCATCTGAAACGCG
>SBBG01000142.1 GCA_005240065.1 Gammaproteobacteria bacterium
ATATAACGCTGACCTCCGTCGAATCGGTTGCCGAAGCGGCGCCAGAGTTCAACTATGACTTTGCCGAGGCCAAGGAAATTCCCGGTCATGGCGAGGTAGTCGATCTGTCCGTGGCGGGAGAGGAAGCGCCAAACCTCGCCACCGGCAATTGGGATCTCGAATCGCTGGCTTCTTCCTTCGATGGCACCGCGCCGGAGCAGGCATCCGCGCAAGAAAGCGAAGACGATATCTTTGCCGGTATCGACATGGTCGGCACCAAGCTTGACCTTGCCAAGGCTTATATCGACATGGAAGACAAGGATGGCGCCCGGATGCTGCTGAATGAAGTGCTGGAAGAGGGCAATGCCATCCAGAAACAGGAGGCGCAGGAGTTGATGGGGCAGCTTGCTTGATCCGCGCCCTACAAAATTATTCCCGCCTGCATACATAATGACATAAATTGCAGCGTGTACTGTGCGCGCGAAACCACAGTTGATCGTGCGCACAGTACACGCTGCTTTTTTCGCTATGTATAACGCGACACGAATAACCACTAACCATCAGCAATGAACGCGATTCATCCCGCTATCCGTATCGCCGGTTTTCTGGTGCTGGCGGTCTTCCTTTCGCTTGGCAGCCTCGATATCCTGTTGATCGCGGCGGTATTGCTCGTCGCGCTCTACCTCATCGCCGGCGCCCCCCATCTCGCACCGGCGCTGAAGATGTTGCACCGCATGCGTTGGCTGTTCCTGTCGCTGGCGATCATCTACTTCTGGTTCACTCCCGGCGAGCCGTTGCTGTTTTCCGCTGCTTCGTGGGCGCCCACTCTCGAAGGTCTGCAAGAAGGCATGATACGGATCGCCTCGCTGATCGTCATTGTGTTGGCGGTCAATCTCCTGTTGCAAACCACGTCCCGTGATCAACTGTTCGGCGCCATATACTGGCTGGTCGGGCCGCTGCGTCTGATCGGTATCCCGCGCGACAGACTCGTCCTGCGCATGACACTGGTGCTCGATACCGTTCCCAAGGTGCAGGCATGGGTGGCGCAATCTTCCGCTGTCGATATCCCATTGGCGGGCAAGGTAGCGCGGATTGGCGATACCATGTCGAATCTCTATCTACAGGCACTGAGACATGCCGAAAGCGAGGACTGCCATGCCATCGAAATCGCCACACACGGACGTCCCCCGCTTCTGCAATGGCTCTATCCGCTGTCGCTAGTCGTGGTGTTGTGGAGCATCTCGTTTACGTAGGGTGCGTGAGACACACCCTATCGTTGTTTTATCCCTCTCGCACACGTCATACCACTGCGCACCGCGCCTTCCAGCGTCGCCGGATAACCCGTGTCCGTATAGTCACCTGCCAGCCACAAACCGCGTATCGGCGTTTTTGCTTGAGGGCGCAGGGCGTTGATATTGGCGCGACAGGAAAAAGTGGCGTATTTTTCCCGGATCACCACGCCTTCACCGATGCTGTGGTGCGGCGCGGGCCAGTGCGGGAAGATGGATGCCAGTTCCCTGGTGATATGGGTGCTCAATTCGCCCTTGCTCATCGCCATGTGCGGGCCGGGGCCGCTGATCACCACCGCCATCAGGCCCTGCTGGCCGTAGAGCGCGCGGTCGAACACCCACTGCGCGGTGGTGTCGAGCAGGCCCACCATCGGTATCGGCAGGCGCGTTTGCGGGGGGTATTGCAGATAAACGGTGCAGATCGGTTCGTGCCCCATCGCGGCAAGCTGTCGTGCGATGCCGTGCAGGGTGGGGTGTGGCGCCAGGAGACGCTGGCAGGTAATGGGCGGGACGGCCAGTACGACGTGATCGGCGGTGATCGTCTGGCCATTTGCGGTCACGCCGTGGATGACATTATCCTCAATAATGAGTTCTTGCACGCGGTGATTGAGCTTGATTTCGCCGCCATGCCGTTCGATGAAACGCTGCGCGGGTTGTGGAAGCAATTGACAAAGATCGGTGCGCGTCAGAAGCAGATGGGAGTCGCTATGGCTGCGTGTGAAGGCGTCTTGCAGGACGCGCAGGAACACCTGCGTCGAAGCCTCGTGCAAAGGCGTGTTGAGTACGGCCAGGCACAGTGGTTGCCATAGCGCCCGGATCAACGCCGGTGACTGCCTCTGATGCCCCAGCCATGTGGCAAGGGGGATGTCGTGTTCGATGGCAAATCCGCTTGCCAGCAAACCCCGGCACAGCGACAGCGCATTGAGCCGTTCCCCCACAGTCAAGCCTTCCGCGCGCAGCAGTGCCGTAACCAGATGCAGCGGAGCGGGGAGGGACGGGCAGGCGAGGCGGATATCCGGCCGGTTGGGCGCCTTGTAAAGCAATTCCAGCGGACGGCGCTCGACAACGCTGGATTCCGGAACACCCATGATCTCCAGCAGCCTCAGCGTGTCACGGTAAGCGCCGAGGAGCAGATGCTGGCCGTTGTCGAGGCGAAGGCCGTTGTGTTCGATGCTGCGTGCCCGCCCGCCCAGGCGTGATCCTGCTTCGAGCAGCGTGACGCTCGCGCCGTGACGGGTCAGCTCTACCGCCGTCGTCAAGCCCGCCCATCCGCCACCCGTTACGATGATGCGCATTGGACGTTATATGTGTTGCACAGCGCGCCCGGCCAGTTTTTTATGCCGTTTTTTTTCGCGGCGCGCAGTTTGCCAGGCTATCCAGAGCTTGCGCAATGGCGTGAGCGAAATGCGGCGTTCGAAGAGGTTGTAGCCGTCGTCTTCGATTTCCCTGAGCGTGGCTTCGTAGATGGCCGCCATGATCAGGCCGCTGCGCTGCGGATAGCGGTCGATCTCCGGCAAGTGGCCATAGGCTTGCTCGTAATACTGGCGGGCGCGTTTCGCCTGAAATTTGAACAATTCGCGCATATTGTCGGACATGCGGTGCGCCATGACATCCTCGGGTGTTACGCCGAAGCGTTCCAGTTCGTCGAGCGGCAGATAGAGGCGGCCGCGGGCGGCGTCTTCGCGGACATCGCGCAGGATATTGGTGAGCTGAAACGCCATGCCCAGGTCGTGGGCGTATTTGAGCGTGCGCCGGTCCTGGTAACCGAAGATTTCTACCGACATCAGGCCCACCATGCTCGCTACGCGATGGCAGTAAAGGGCAAGATCCTTGAACGAAGGATAGCCCTGATGATCGAGATCCATTTCCATGCCGTCGATGATTTCCAGGAAGTGTTCCAGGGGCAGGTTATAGGTGACGGCGGGTCCTTGCAGCGCCTGAGCGACAGGATGGCGCGGCGCGCCGTCAAAAATCCGGGCGGCTTCCTCTCGCCACCATTGGAGTTTGATGCGCGCCACATTGGCGTCCCCGCATTCATCGACGACATCATCCACCTCGCGGCAAAAAGCGTACAGCGCGGTGATGGCCTGACGTTGCGGCGGCGGCAGAAACAGGAAGCTGTAATAGAAGCTCGAACCGCTTTTTGCGGTTTTGTCCTGGCAATACTCGTCGGGGGTCATGGTCCGGGTGAAAAAAGGCTGTGCAGGGATGGCAATGATAGCAGATTCGGATCAGGCAGGAGTGCGCCGGAAAAGCGCGCCTCGCAACATCGCCAGCCAATCCGCCGCGCCAAGACGCGGACGGGCGAAGGCATCGTCGCGCCGCGCTTCCAGGGCATTGAGCACGCGCGAGCCGCCGTGCAGCGTCAGACGCAACTCGAAACCCATGCGGCCCGGCAATACCTTTCCCAGTGGCGCACCCGACAGCAACAAGCGCCGCGTGCGCTCGATCTGAAAATCCATCAACGCACGCATCGCCGCATCGGTGCGGCCGTGACGAAGGTGATCTTCGTCGACGCCATAGTTCGCCATGTCGTCCTGTGGCAGGTAGATGCGATTATTTTCCCGATAATCCTGTCCGAGATCCTGCCAGAAATTGATGAGTTGCAGGGCGCTGCATATCGCGTCGGAATGAGCGAGATTGACGGGTGTGGCAAGGTGATAGAGATGCAGCAACAACCGCCCCACCGGATTGGCCGAGTGACGGCAGTAGTAAAGCACTTCTTCGTAATTCGCATAGCGTTTTTGGGTTACATCCATGCGAAACGCGGTGAGCAGGTCGTGGAAAAGGCTCATGGGCAGGTCATGCCGGCGGATGACATCGGCTAATGCGATGAACACCGGGTTATCGACCTTGCCGCCTGCCGCGATGACGTCCAGTTGCGCGTCATAGGCGTTGAGTTTTGCGATTCGGGTGGAGGGAGCGAGATCACCCTCGTCGGCAAAATCATCCGCCGTGCGGGCGAAGGCATAGATCACTCCGATCGGCTCACGGAGCCGTTGGGGCAAAAAGCGCGATGCGACCGGAAAATTTTCGTAGTGGGATCGAGCCATGCGCAGGCAGTGCGCGTAGGCGTCGCGGAGGTTGTCGGTCATGGAGGTTGGTGGGACGCTGGTTATGCGGCTGATATTATTCTAACAATCGCGGCTGGCTAAGGCTATTCTTGTGCCGTGGCTCCGGTCAGGCGAGCGTCCTTTCCAACGGTGATTGTTTCGCCAGCCAGCGCGTGAGTTCCTCACTGGGCACGGGCGGGCTCACCACCCATCCTTGTATCTGATCGCACCCCAGCTCGTGCAGCAATGTCCGCTGGGCATCATTTTCCACGCCCTCGGCCACGATGGTGAGCCCCAGGCCTTTCGCCATGGAGATTATGCCTCTAACGATGGCGGCATCGCTGCTGTCCGATTGGATGCCCTTGATGAAAGATCGGTCGATTTTCACAGTGGTGATCGGGAAGCGTTTGAGATAAATAAGGGATGAGTATCCTGTGCCGAAATCGTCGAGCGCAAGGGTCATGCCCAAGATGCTGATCTCTTGCAACAATTCCAGCGCCCGTGTTTCGTTGCGAATCAGAACGCTCTCCGTGATTTCCAGTTCCAGCATGGCCGGAGATATTCCCGTTTCCGCGACAATGGTAGCGATACGCCCACCTGGGTTGCCGCGTTCGAATTGCCGCGGCGAGACATTCACCGCCATTCGCAGGGTGCCCAGTCCCGATTCGGCCCAGCGCCTTTGCTGCGCACATGCGGTGTGCAGCACCCACTCTCCGACCGGTTCGATCAGACCGGTTTCCTCCAGGATGTGCACGAAATCCGTAGGGGATGTCAATCCGAGTTGCGGGTGACGCCATCGCAGCAGGGCCTCCACGCCGGTAATCGTGCCACTGCGCAGATCCAGTTGAGGCTGGTAATACAGGCAAAATTCCTCGCGCTGTAAAGCTTGTCGCAGACTGGTTTCCATCGACAGGCGGGCCAGAACCTTGGAACTCATCTCCCGGGTAAAGAACTGAAAAGTATTACGTCCTAGTTCCTTGGCGCGATACATGGCCAAGTCCGCATTTTTGAGCAATGTTTGTGGCTCTATGCCGTCTCCGGGGAAAACACTCACACCGATACTTGAAGTTACGTATAATTCATGTCCTTCCACTTCCATGGCTTGCGCCAATGCACTCAGGATTTTCGTGGCGATAGGCGGTATCTCGTTTTCCGCGGTGACATCATCCAGTACCACGGCAAATTCATCGCCACCCAAGCGGGCCACGGTGTCACCGTCGCGTACACATCTCTCCAGCCGTTCCGCCATCGCCCTGAGCAGACTGTCGCCCACCGTATGGCCGAGGGAATCATTGATGTTCTTGAAATTGTCCAGATCAAGAAACAACACCGCCACGGTTCGCCCCTGGCGGGGCGCCCGTGCGATGGATTGGCTCAGGCGGTCCAGGAGGAGGGCACGATTGGGCAGGCCGGTCAGCATATCGTGGTGTGCCAGATGATGCAGCCGCTCCTGGATTTCGATTCGTTCGGTGATGTCTTTGCCGGTGGCGATAAAGTGGGTGATTACACCCTTCTCGTCCTTGAGGGGAGTGATGGTCTTCTCTTCGTAAAATAGTGTGCCGTTCCTGCGACGATTGATAAAGACTTCATTAAAGACTCCGCCAGCGCGGATCGTTGTCCACAATTTTTGATAGAACATTGCATCATGTTGATCAGACCGGATGATGTTTGGTTTCTTGCCTACGGCTTCCTGGCGAAGGTACCCTGTCATTGATTCGAAGGCGCTATTGACATATTCGATGACACCTTGGTGATCTGTGATTATCACCGCATCCGCAGTCTGCTCCAGCGCGCGATACAGCAACCTGCGCTGTGCATCACTGGCTATGCGCGTGCCGATGTCGATAAAGCTGGCGCGGATGGGTACACCATGTTGCGCCGGCAAGCGTACCAGCCGGACTTCGCAGGGTTTCGGATGCCCCTGCGCATCCTGGAACACCCATTCAAATACCGGCGCCCGCCCACGTATGGTTTGCTGCATATATTCATCAAATGATTCGGTGGCCAGACTTTGGTTTGCGGCATGCAAGCGTGTGAAATCGCTTGTGCATAGCGTCTCTTCGTTGTAACCGAACAGCTTGACGGCATTGCGATTGGCCATGGTGAAATGTCCTGACTCGAAATCGAATACCACGATTGCTTCCGGTGCGTGCTCTACCAGGGTGCGCAGCCGTTGCTCGCTTTCGTGCAGGTTGCGCAGAGTGATGAAACCGGTCAGCGCGTCGGCGACGAAATGACCTATCCCCTCCATGATCTTACGGTCGCTCGGGCTGTAGACCCGCGCCTCTACGCAGTGATGTATACCCAGTTGCCAAGGTTTGCCAATGCGGGGGAAGATTGCCATGACCATTGCAGATTTGACATGAAACAGTTCGGCGCCCATGAAGGGAACAGGAAAGTCATTGCCTGGTCCCACAGTCAGGGCGCGTTTGGTATCCAGTGCCTCGGTCATCAGGGCATCGGCAGGCATGGGGTAGTCCGTATTCGGAGAGAAGACGCCCGGCCACTCGCGTCGGGTGCACTCCATGGGTATTCGCCAAGTGGGGGAAGACGGGTCGCAAGGGTAGAGAAAATACGCACGGTGGCAGTCGAAGATATCCAGCATCTCACGCAACACGGATCGAAGCAGGTCGTCCAGGTCACTGGCCTGGAGAATCAGGCGCGTGATGCGCTCCATTACATCCAAGTAGTGGGTTCTGGATTCGTTCACTGGAGCTTGTTCATGCCTATCATTCAGTGTTTTCCTGTGACGCTGGTATCACTATAGGAGAGTGCCGCGTCAGAATCATCTTCGATACTTCTCACCCCTTTTTCGATCTGTTCCAGTTCCTCTATGGGCTTGGGCGCGGAAATGCCCATTTCGGTGAATTTGCGCGCGCCGGGGATGACCTGGCGTTCGAAGGAGCCGACGGCCTTGTTGTAGTGATCCAGACTGTTGCCGAGATGTTTTCCCAGGCGCGCGAGGTGGCCGGTGAAGACGGAGAGACGTTTGTAGAGGTCCACACCCAGGTCGCGCACCTGTTCGGCGTTTTCGGCCAGCACCTGTTGCTGCCAGCCATATGCGACGGCGCGCAGCAGGGCGACGAAACTGGTGGGAGTGGCGAGAATCACTTTCTGGCGCAGCGCGTCTTCGAGCAGGTTGCGGTCGATGTCGAGGGCCGCGCTGAGGAATTGATCGCCGGGGATAAACATCACCACGAAGTCGGGGCTGTGCTTGAACTGACTCCAATAGCTGCGTGCCGCCAGTTCGCGGACACGGTCGCGCACCTTGCGGGCATGGCGTTCCAGATGCCAGGAGCGCACGTCTTCGGGGGCCTCGATGGCGCTCAGATAGGCGTCCAGCGGGGTTTTCGCATCGACCACGACCTC
>SBBG01000158.1 GCA_005240065.1 Gammaproteobacteria bacterium
CGCCGCCCGTCAAGGCAACGACTGCGCCAATGCCCCCTCCCCCGGCGCCGCCCGCCGAGGTGAAACCTATACCACCCGCGTCATTCAGGGCGTTTGATCCCGCGGCTTGGCTATGGCCAAGCCAGGGTACTGTCTTGTCGGCATTCTCCGCCACCGCGCCGGGCAAAAAAGGGCTGGATATCGGCGGGCGCTTGGGCCAACCTGTGCTCGCCGCCGCGCCGGGACGGGTTGTGTATGGCGGCAGCGGGCTTTCCGGCTACGGTAATATGGTCATCATCAAGCATGACGACAATTACCTGACCGCCTATGCCCACAATAACAAACTGCACGTCCGCGAGGGCGACCAGGTTGCCGCCGGGCAACGCATCGCCGACATGGGCAGGAGCGGTGCGGAACGGGTGATGTTGCACTTCCAGATCCGCTTTCAGGGCAAGCCCGTCGATCCGCTGCGCTATTTGCCGAAGATGATGCCTTGATGGCGGGGGACGGTGCCGGTATCATGAGCGGGAATCACGGATAAAAAAGGGGGGAGTATGGTTTCTGCATCCGCTGTCATCGACCGGCGCGCGAGCGTGGATCGCCGGCGGTCGCCTACGTCACCCTTCAGGCGCGCGGCTTGTCATTGCAGGCGCCACGGCGCGCGCCGCACGGAAGACCGCATGAACACCTATGTGGATCGCTATGAGCCGCATCTGTTCTATGTCGCGGTAGCTACCCTGCTGCTATGTTGCACGGATGCGTTTTTTACGCTCACCCTGCTGCAACAGGGGGCGGAGGAGATCAACCCCTTCATGGCCTTGTTGCTCGAAATGGATGTCCAGTTGTTTCTCGTCACCAAGTTCGCGCTGACCGCCGCCGGACTGGTATTCCTGGTGGCGCATAAAAACTTCCTTTTGTTCAATCGGCGCCTCAGAGTGCCTCATGTCCTGTACGCGTTTCTGGTTGGTTATATGGTGCTTGTTAAATATGAGCTGACTCTGCTGGGGTTCTGAGAATTCCAAGATGGAATTATTCAGAGCTTCTATAAACTTTCCTTGAGGCATCTCTCCTCAACGCCGCCCTCCTGCCACGCTTCACATCGATCCCAGTTAGAATCAACAACCCCGCCACAAAATAAGCCCCGGTGGTCAGGATCGCCAGTCTGTGATTTCCGCCCGACAGCCAGCTTGCCAGCCCATAGCTGACGGGTCCGAGGATGGCGGAGAGTTTTGCCGCCAGTCCCCACAGGCCGAAGAATTCGGCGTGACGCGCGGGCGGGGCGAGCAGGCCGACCAGGGCGCGGCCTGCCGACTGGCTGGCACCCATGCACAGGCCGGCGACATTGGCGGCGGCCCAGAACAGGGCGGGGCCTTGCGCCGACCAGGCCAGGCCGATCATGACGAGCCAGCCGATCAAGGTCAGGGCGATGGTGGGGATGTGGCCGAGGCGGTCCTGCACATGGCCGAAGAAGAGGGCGCCGATGGCGGCGGTGACGTTGACCACCAGGATCAGCAGCAGTGTCTGTTGCGTGTCGAAGTGCATCACCTGCTGGGCGTAGATGGCGGCCAGGGTGATCACGGCGTTGATACCCGCCTGAAAAAATACCGTGCACACCAGAAAACGACGCAGATCGCGGTAGCGGCGCGCGTGCTTGATGGTCTGGCCGAGCCGGGCGAAGGCTTCGCCAACGATGCCGCGGCCTGCGAGGCGCGGCTGGGGCGCCGCGCGCTCGCGCAAAAAGAGAAACGTGGGCAGGCTTGCGATGGCGAACAGTGCGGCGGTGATCAGCATCGTCACCGGCACGAACGAAGACGCTTCGTCTCCGCGCGCCTGCGCCCAGCTCACATAGGCCAGCGACAGGCCCAGGGCCGTCAGTCCCCCGAGATAACCCAGGCTCCATCCCCAGCCGGAGACCTTGCCCAGGCTGCGGCTGCGCGCCAGTTCCGGGAGAAAGGCGGCGATCAGGTTTTCGCCGCTGCCGAAGAAGAAGTTCGACAGGATGATGAGTATGACGGCGAGCGCCAGCTCACCGGGACCGGCCAGGGCGAGTCCGGCGGTGAACAGCACGCACCCCGCGGTGGTGAGCAGCAGCAGCCTTTTCTTGGCAGCATAGGCATCGGCATAGGCGCCCAGAGCCGGTGCCGTCACCATGATCAGGAAGTACGAGACCGCCAACGCCACCGTCCAGGCAAACGTCGCCCATGGCGCGTTGCCCGCCACCACGGAAACGAAGTAGGCGTTGAAGACGGCGGTGATGACGACGGTGGTGTAGCCCGAGTTGGCAAAGTCGTACATCGCCCACGCCCAGACTTCGCGGCGGGTGACGCCGGGGGCGAGGTTGTGCCTGCTCATACCGCCATTCTTGGTAGTTGGCCGCCCAGTGCCTCGAATTCGGGGTCGGCGGTAAGCAGGGTGGCTTGCCGTTCAAGCGCGAGCGCGGCCGCGAAAGCATCGGCGTAAGAGATGGGGTGCAGCGATTTCAGGCGCACCGCTTGCCAGAACAGCGCCTCGTCGAAGGGGACGATTTCGATAGGCAATAGGCCGATTTCCCCGCGTTTGCGCTCGGCCGTCGTCCAACCCCATACCTTACCTATGCGATAGATCACTTCGCCGAGATTGATCTGATGCATCAATATCTCGCATTCACCGCGTTGCGCGGCATAAAGAAAATCGCGCACCTTTTCCCAGCCCGGCCCGGTTTGGGCCAGGCGCAATAGCGCGCAGGCATCCAGCGCATAGCAGGGTTTAACGTTTTGCATCGCGGCCAACCTCCTGCCGGTGCTCCTCCATTAAACCTTCCGCCAAGCTTTCGCCCCCCGCCAGGGAGCCGCAGAACGCTGCGATGGGGTCGCGAGGGGCTGGCCGCAATTCGATATGGTCGCCGACCACGGAAACTTCCAGAAGCGAGCCTGGCTCAATGGCCAGTTGCTTGCGAAGCTCGGCGGGGATGACGACTTGGCCTTTGGCCAAAGTGCGAACGGTGAGCATGATTTTAACCTTTTGCTAATGGTTAAACTTACATTAAAAAGTTTAACTTTGAGGTATGCCATGCGTCAACTGATTGCCGTCAGCAGCTCTCGATGGACTTGCGATGAACGATGGTCAGCTCGGGGAGGACAAAACTGCCTATCGAGAATTCACAATAGCTTCTTGCCATATCCGCATACCATCCCCAAACCCGCCAGTCCCAGCACCATCAAGGCGATGCCGGCGGGCTCGGGAACGGTAACG
>SBBG01000112.1 GCA_005240065.1 Gammaproteobacteria bacterium
AAGACGCTTGCGTTTGCGTATAGTAGCCATTGCAAAATCATGCCAGTTTTTGCAAAGCTTATAAACACTGAAAACCGGCTTCCAACAAGGCTTCCCAGCGAATACATGGCTATTTTTACCCACACTCTTTCACGAAGACCCTGAATTTGATTGCCGGGTTTGATAAGTCAGAGCTTCCCAAACCTAGCTCTCCGCCCCGCTCGCATCCAGCGCCATCTCCAGTTCCAGCCAGGATTCCTCCAGCGCCGCGATTTTCTGTTCCAGTGCCTCGCGCTGGCGGTTGAGTGCGCCAATGACGGGATCCCCAGGATTTTGATAAGTGGCGGGATCCGCCAGCCGCTGTTGGATTTCGCTCAGGTCGGTCTGGGCTTGGCTCAGTCCTGCTTCCAGCTTGGCCTGCTGCGATAGCAGGGCCTTTTTCTTCACTGGCGTTGCACGCCTGGGTTTTTCGGCCGATGGCCTGACGGGTGTTTCCGCCGCCGCGCGGCGTGTTTCCACCCAGGCGCGGTAGTCTTCCAGGTCGCCGTCGAACAACGCGGCGTCGCCGTCCGCGACCAGCCACAGTTCATCGGCGGTGGCGCGAATCAGGCTGCGGTCGTGGGACACCAGCACCATGGCGCCGGTATAGTCTTCCAGCGCCACGGTGAGCGCATCGCGCATGTCCAGGTCGAGATGATTGGTGGGCTCATCGAGGAGCAGCAGATGCGGTTTGCGCCACGCGATCAGGGCGAGCGCCAGGCGGCTCTTCTCACCGCCGGAGAAACTGGCCACAGGCCGCTCTTCATCTTCACCCGCCAGGCCGAAACGGCCCAGGAAGTTGCGCAGCTCCTGCGTGGCGGCCTCGGGTGCGAGACGCTGCAAATGTTCAAGCGGGGTCGCCGCGGCGTCGAGATGTTCGAGCTGGTGCTGGGCGAAATAGCCGATGCGAATGTCCGGCGATGTTTCCAGCGTGCCGGCCGTGGGTTTGAGCTCCCCGGCCAGCAAGCGGATGAGAGTCGATTTTCCCGCGCCGTTCGGTCCCAGCAAGGCAATGCGGGCGCCGGCACATAACACGAGATTCACGTTGTGTAGCAGGATACGTTCGCCATAACCGAAAGCCACTCGCTCGGCGCGCAGCAGAGTGTCGGGGCCGCGCTTGGGGGCTTCGATCTCCAGCGCGAAATGGCCATGTTCGAGATGGGCCGGGGCAATGCGTTCCAGCCGTTCCAGCGCCTTGAGCCGGCTCTGCGCCTGCTTGGCCTTGCTGGCCTTGGCGCGGAAGCGGCGCACGAACGCCTCAAGGTGCGCGATCTTCGCCTCTTGCTGGCGCAGGCGCTCGTTCTGCTGCGCCGCACGCTCGGCGCGGGCGCGCTCGAACTCGTCGTAATCGCCGGCATAGCTGTCGATGACGTGATGGTGAATGTGGGCGATGCGATTGACGCAGGCGTTGAGAAACTCCCGGTCATGGGAGACGATCAGCAAACTTCCAGGATAGCGCGCCAGATGCTGTTCCAGCCAGAGGATGGCTTCCAGATCGAGATGGTTGGTTGGCTCATCGAGCAGCAGCAGATCCGCCCTGCGCATCAGGGCGCGGGCGAGGTTCAGCCGCATGCGCCAGCCGCCGGAAAAGCTCGCCACCGGCCGTTGCATGTCACCTTGCGCGAAGCCCAGGCCATTCAGCAGTTGCGCGGCGCGCGCCGGCGCGGCATAGCCGTCGATGGCTTCGTAGCGCTGCTGTGCCGCGAACCAGGCGGCATCATGGGTCTCCCGCGCCAGCGCCTGCTCCAGAGCGCGCAGTTCGCTGTCGCCGTCGAGCGTGAACTCCAGGGCGGAACGATCGGAATTGGCGATTTCCTGCTCGACGAAGGCCAAGGTTTTGCCCGCCTGCAAGGCGATCTCCCCGCCATCGGGCCGGAGGTCGCCGCGAATCAGACGGAACAGCGTGGATTTGCCGCAACCGTTCCTGCCCACCAGGCCGATGCGCTGATTGGCGAATATCTGTAGCGATGCGCTCTGGAACAGCGGCTTGCCGGTGGTGAGGTAGGTGAGGTTGATGATGCTGAGCATGCGTGGTGATCCAGCACGTAAAAGACACATTATAAGCTCAATCGTACCCTCATGCTGCCGATAACCTCCCCGGTAACATTTTTCCTATTTCAGGCGTAATCTCATGGCATCCGGCGGTTCGTTTCGCACACTGCGCATCGCGTTTCTGTTGATACTGTTGTTCTTCGTCGCGGGTAGCACCTGGCTGACCAAGCTGCGCGCCACGGACTGGGATCGTCCCTTGTGGGTGGTGGTGTATCCGGTCAATGGCGATGGCAGCGTGGTGTCTTCCGCTTATATCTCGCAGTTGCGGGCGGATGCCTTTGTATCCATCGAGGAGTTCATGAGGCGCGAGGCGGCGCGTTATGGGGTGAAGCTCGATCAGCCTGTCGCCGTGAAGCTGGCGCCGGAGGTTGCCACGCTGCCACCGGCGCCACCGCGTGACGGTGGTGTGCTTGGTATTATGGGATGGAGCTTGAAGATGCGCTATTGGGCGTATCGCGCCGATACCTATGACGGTCCCGCGCCGGATATCCGCATGTTCGTAGTGTATCACGACCCCGCCACACACGACCGGCTGTCGCATTCCTTCGGTCTGGAGAAGGGCTTGGTGGGTGTCGTGAATGCTTATGCCGAGCGGAAAATGACAGAGCGGAATAATGTCGTCATTGCCCATGAATTGCTGCACACGGTGGGCGCGACGGATAAATATGATCCGGCCAGCAATCAGCCTTTGTATCCCGATGGCTATGCCGAGCCGCAACGCCAGCCGCGCTATCCGCAGGAGAAGGCCGAGATCATGGGCGGCCGGATTCCCTTAACGGAGAATGAGGCGGAGATGCCCGGAAACTTAAAGTACGCCGTAATCGGCACCAAGACCGCGGGTGAGATCAAATGGATCGGGGCAGAATAGCAGCGCGGTTTTTCCATTTTTCTGTTTTTGCGCCATCTCTGTTTGCTTGCTCAGTACTTCGATTTCGATGATATAGTCGAGTACCGATTCGCGCAGACGCGGGGGGTAAAGGCTTGCGGCGACCATTTATCCATGACGGTTTGCGGGGAAGAGACGGAAGCCCGGATTTTCGCCGCTGCGGCTTGAACTTGTGGCAATAGTGTTTCTTCGTCGCCTTTCTTTTCACCATAGTACAGTTGCTGCACGGCGCGCACCGTGTCGCGCACTTCCTGATCCACGCCAAAACGTGCTTCCCACGCGTTCAATCCCTCTTCAAGCGAGCGGTTGCCGAGCGCTTCGAGAAGCATGATTTGCAGGGGATGGCCGGATTGGAGCTTGGCCATGGTCTTGGCTTGGCGGGTTTGATGCGAAGGCTTTACTTTGCGGCTCGCCCGTTGCCCTCGCTGCCACAGCGCCAGTATGGCAAGACACAACAAGATCGCCAATAGCGCCGTTGCGATTTGCCATGGCGGAACGGTCGTGGTCTGTCGTGTTGATGCGCCGGGCGGCGGCGCGCGGGATGTGGTCAGTGAGGGGCCGGATTTCACGGTAATGATTTGCCCCGGCGATTCGGCGATGTCCATTGCGCCGCGCTGCGGGTCGAAATAGGGCAGGCGGACGGCGGGCATCTGGAATTGCCCTGCCGCGTGGGGCGTGACGGACAGGGTATAAGTGGCGTTGGCGATGACGCCGTCGGCGCTTTCATCGAGATGTTTGCGCGCGCTGTCCTGATGGAGTTCGATTCCGGCGGGTGCGGCGATGCCGGACAATGTGCCGGGTAACGCGGTGAGGCTGGATGGGGCGCGCACGGTGACGGTCAAGGAGGTCAGGCTGTGGGTGTCGGGCAACGTATCGAGGCGAGTCTGGCTGATCTCGGGTTTGCCTACCAGCGCATCTTGCGGAACGCCCGGTGGCAGCGGTTTGATTCTCAAGGGATGTTGCGTACCGGGTAGACGCAGACGGCGACCGACGGCGGTGATGGCCCACACATCGGGCAGGCGCAGGGTCAGCGTGCCGTCTTGCGCGGGAAAGATAGTCCAGGCGATGCGCTGCACGTTGTAAGTGATGCCCGCGATCTGCTCCTTGCGCTCGGTCAGCGGCAGCTTGCGATATTCCATGAGTTCGATGCGCAGCGGCGCGGTGGTGAGATCGCCGCCCAGGCTGGCGGTACCCAGATCGACGCGATGAAACACATCGAGCCAGACGACGACCTGCTCGCGGGTCCATGCCGTGTTCTTGCTCAGGCCGCTGCGCACGAAGACTTCAGGAGTGGCGCTGTCCGCTGCGGGATGGATCCGAAGGGTGATCGGTTCGCTGCGCAAACCGGCAACGCGGAAGGACGGAATGATATAACGGCCAGGGCGCTTGGGAAACAGCTCCACGCTGATGCTGGAGACGGATCGGCCGCCTTCGGGCGATAGCCTGAAGCGATTGTCCGTGCGCGGTGCGCCGAGATCGAAATCGCGGCTGAGCGCGCGCAGATCGATATTCGGCGCGACACCCTCGGCACGCAGCCGCACGTCGCTGTTGATCAGCGACAGGGTGAACACGATATGCTGATCGACGCTCGTTTCCTGCCGGTCGACAGTAGCGGTGAGACTGGCGGCAAGGGTATTGCCGTTCAGCAGCAGGCAGACGAGCAGAGAAAACCAGCGGACTATCACCACGGTTTCTCGTCCTCCACCACCAATATGCCGGGGGCCTTGTCGGCGGCGGAGAAGCGGTTGCTCAGCAAGGTTTGGGCGTTTTCTTTCAACGATGACATTTTCTGGCGAGTTTCGGTTTTGGTGCTACCTGCGCGCGATGGAGTGTCCGGGGTGTTCATCATTTTGGTCTTGTCTTGCGCAGACAAGATCAGCGCGGTCTTTTTTTGCTCCTGTTCTTTGCGGCTTTGGGCAAGCATGCGCAGCGCTTTTTCCTTTTTTACCAGTGTGAGATTGTATGCCGCGCGCGGATAGTTGTTTTGCAAGCGCAGCGCCTGCTCGTAGGAGGAGGCCGCTTCGTCCAGGCGGCCCAGTTGCGCCAGGGTGTTGCCGCGATTGTAGGCCGCTTTGGCGCGTTGTTCATCGGTGGCGGCGAGTCGCGCGGCTTGCTCGAAGGCGGTGAGGGCTTCCGTCCAGCGCCGCTGGCGATAGACGCTTGCGCCCAATCCGGTCAAACCATTGTAGTTTCCGATGTCACGGTAGAGCGCCGCGGCGCGTTGATGATCGCCTTGGGTGAATGCCTCCAGCGCGCGCTGCTCCTGCCAGGGGGAGGCATGGCTATCGTGCGGCAGCGCCAGCAAGGGCACCGCCAGCGTCATAACCAACACCTCCGTACGTCGTGCGCCCACCCAGACGAACAGCAGCAGACTTGCCGCCAGCAGCCAGGGAAACAATTGATGGCTGTGCCGCGCGCGTTCCACGCTGGCGTAACTGTTCGCTTCGATTTTGCGCAATCCGGCGAACAGCTTTTCCCAGTCGCTGTCATCGTTGCGCAGGTCGCTGTACAGACCGCCGGTGGCGGCCGCGAGCGATTCGAGTTGCGGGCGCGCTAGGCGCGATATGACCATGCCCTCGGCGGACTGCATGAAATGGCCACGGCCATCCGGCACCGGTCCGCCTTTTTCGGTGCCGGCGCCGAGCACGAACAGCGGGATGCCTGCGGCGCGCAGTCGGGTGATTTCGCTCTGTACGGGCCGGGCATTGTGCATTTCGCCATCGCTTATCAACAGCACGGCCCGGCCCGGACTCTGGCTGCCTTGCAGCGTTTGCCGCGCCACATGCAGGGCGCGCGGCAGGTTGGAACCGTGGCGCATCACCAGGGCGGGGTCGAGGAGATCGGCAAAATACAGGAAAGCATCCTTGTCCGGCGTGAGCGGCAGGGTGACATAAGCGTTGGCGGAGAAGGCGACCAGCGCCATGCGATCGCCGTGCAGGCGCTGGACGAAGTCGCGCAATTCGAGTTTGGCGCGTTCCAGGCGGCTGGGGGTGATGTCGGGCGAGGCCATCGAGGGCGAGATGTCGATGACGACGGCGATGTCGATGCCGCTACGCTGCTCGCTTTGCGGCGCCGGTTGTACGAGATAAGGGCCGCTTGCCGCCAGCGCCGCCAGCAGCCAGGCGGCGGCGAACGGCCAGTTGCGTCTGGCTGCCGCCCCGGCGGACGGTTGTCCCGTCATCAGTTTCGGCAACAAATGCGCATCGGCAAAAGCAGATAGCTTGCGCCGCTGCGCGGCGGCGTCCCTTTTCTTCCACGCCAGCCACAGCCACGGAACGAGCAGGAGCAGCAGCCACAAGGGTTCGCGCCATTCCAGTTGCGGTATCACGGCAGCACCTCCCGGCGTGCGCGCAGATGCCAAACCAGCAGCAGGACAAGGCCGGCGGCCAGCGGCAGCCAGTACCATTCGCTGCGCCGTGAATCGGCGTTGTCGCGGATGTCCACTTTTTCCAGTAGTTCGATGTCAGTGATGATGCGCCGCATCTCCTCGGTGTTTTCGGCGAGGTAATAGCGGCCGCCGGTCTGTTGCGCCATACGGCGCAGCACGTCTTCATCGAGCGGCATTTCTGTGATGGCCGGCGCTTCGTTGGCGCCGCGCGGAAAGGGCACCTTGCGGTGCGAGCCGATACCGACGGCATAGATGCGCACGCTTTCCTCCTTGGCCATCATCGTCGCCGCTTCCGGGGTGATCGTTCCGGCGGTATTGCTGCCGTCGGTGAGCAGTACCAGGGTGCGCGTCGTCGCTTCGTGATCGCGCAGGCGTTCCACCGCCAGCGCCACGGCATTGCCCAGCGCCGTCTTTTCACCCGCCATGCCGTTGCGCACCTCGTCGAGAAGGGTGCGCACCAGGTCCAGGTCGCCGGTGAGCGGCGCGAGGGTGTAGGCATCGTCGCCGAACACGATCAAGCCGATGCGGTCGCCGCGGCGGCCGACAAGAAACCGGTCGACGACGCGTTTGAGCATGTCAAGGCGATTGATGATCTGGCCATCGACGACGAAGTCCTGCGCCCGCATTGATCCCGATACGTCGATGGCCAGCAGGAAATCGCGGCCCTGATACGTGCCGGCTGTGGTATCGACCCACTGCGGGCGCGCCAAGGCCGTCAACAGCAGGGTGCAACCCAGTATCCATAGCCAGGGAACAGGGTCGCTGCGGGATGACGGTTGTGCTGCCAGTTCGGCGAGGATATCGGCCTGGGCATGGATCAGGGCCGCGGGCGCGCCAGTCTGTTTGCCCCGCCGGCGCCGCGCAAGACTCAGCCATACCAGCCAAGGCACGGGCAGGGCGAGGAGCCACCACGGCGCGGCGAATTCCAGCATGGTCAGGTTTCACCTCGTGCCGCCAGCCAGCACCCGAGGCGTTGAAATATTTCCGGCGACAAGCGTTCTTGCGAGGTTTGTTGATAACGCAAGCGTTCGAGCAATTGCGTGATTTCCCGCCACTCGGACGATGCGACAGGGATGTGCGCGGGACGTTCGTGCGGCAACTGCGACAGTCCAAGTCCCAGCCGCAACAGTGTCGCCAACCGGTACGCCGCCTCGCGGTCGTCTATTTTTCCGGTCTGCCAGTCCCGGTGCGTCTGTTCCAGCCGGGCTTGCGCCATGACGAGATGCGTGACGGTTTGCCGGTCGCCTCCACCACGTTTGCGCGAACGCCAGACCAGCCGCGCTGCTATCAGGATTACTATAAGCGTGATGATCGCCGCCGCAATGACAAGCGGCTGCCAGTCCGGCGCGGCGGGCAATTCGATATCGGCCAGGCGGCTTAATGTTTCGGTGTCATTCATGGACAATTAGTAAACAAATAGGCCGGAACATCCAATGGATGTTCCGGCCTATTTTAGCAGGCTGTTGAAGGAGGGGTTCAATGCCCGTGATGCAATCCTTCGTTATGGCCCACTACATTCTTTACAAATGGGTCGTTTTCCTTGTCGCCGAGATCGGCATAATCAAGGTGCTGGTAGGACTGCATCCGGGTGTCGGAGGTCATGCTCCAGGGGGCTGACGCCAAGGGTTTGCATTCCGCCATGCGCAGGCTCACCGTAACCCCACCCCGGGTCTTCTCGATCCGTGCCGGCAGTTTCATTTCCGGTAACCATAAGACCTCAGTGCTTACGCCGTCAACCACGCCTGCATAAAGCTCGGCGCGTTGGCCGTCGACTGTTTGTTCTCCGCTACGTTTCAGATGTGTACCCAGCAATTTTGGGTCGATGATGGATTTGATCTGATTCCAGTCTGTGTTAATCGCCAGTGCGCGCAGGTCGCCGGACGTATAGTCGATGGCTTTTCCGGCAGGGTGAAAAAGTTTGGTGTAGGAAATCTGGCCGCGTGGGTCCGATTCCCAGACCTCGCCAGTCTCTCCGTGCGCGTCGCGGGTTTCGACGCGGTTGCCGCTGCGCCAGAAGTACCATGGTGCGGTGTGATGTCCCATGTCCATACCGGCCGGTTTTTGGGCAGAAGATGTGTCAATCAGATAGACGCATGCGGTCGCTTCCAATGGCTGATCAGCTTGGGCCGCACCATATAATAACCCGAGGGTGGGTAATACTAATAGCCACTGCCTTATCATTTTAAGGCTCATTTCAATACCTCACAATGGGATCGTATCAATGTGCCAAACAGAAAAAGGGAGCGCACTTACGCGCACTCCCTTTACTTGTTACTTGCCGCATCTAAAGGATGATCAGAAACCGAAGGCCTCTTTCATGACGTGGAAGATGGTGTTTTGTTCCATGGTGCCGCGGAACAGATAGGCCTTCGGGCCGTTGGCATAGATCGCGACATCCTCGCCGGCATGGGTCTCGGACTGCATCGGCACGGCTGATTCCTGCATGTAGCCCGGGGCTGTGGTGTCGGTGGTTGTCAGGTTGGGCCGGCCCGCCGTGATTCCCGAATAGCTTGCCGGAAAATGCGGATAAGTTTTGCTTCCCTCCGACTGGCTGTTGGAGGCGCCGGTATATCCCGGGCCGTTGGCATAACCCAACGTGGTATAGGGCAAACCAAGCGCGTCTTTGGCGTAATCACCGTCGGCTTTACCGGTGCTCACCACCTTGCCGAGGATGTTGTTGCCGCGCTTGGGATAGCCAGCGATGGTGAAGACATGGCTGTGATCCGCGGTGACGATGATCAGCGTGTCCTTGGGATCGGTATTTTCCATTGCCACCTTCACGGCCTTGGCCAGCTCAATGGTGTCGGTCAATGCCCGTGAGGCGTTGCCGGCGTGGTGAGCGTGGTCGATGCGGCCGCTTTCCACATGCAGATAGAATCCCTTGCGATTCTGCTTTAGAACATCGATGGCCTTGGCGGTCATCTCGGAGAGGGAAGGTTCTCCGCCGGTGTCGGTGGCGCGGTCGTGTTCATACTCCATGTGGGAGCGCTCGAACAGGCCAAGCAGATGCTGCGTGGCGGATGGATTGATGGCGTCGAATTGCGCCTTGTTCCAGGCGAAGGTGGCGCTCGGATATTTTGTCAGCCACTCCGCGGTGAGATTGCGTCCGTCTTTGCGCATACCCTTTCTGCTCGTATCCTCGGGGTCGCTCATCGTGTTGGGAAGAAAGCGATCGCGGCCGCCGCCCATTGCCACTTCAAGTCCGTCGCCATAAGGGAATTCGATGAGTTGCCGGGCGATGTCAGGGAAACTGGCGCATTGGGGGGGTATTTCCGCGTCGCTCTCCCAGTCGCGTTCCGGGGAGTGGGCGTAGTTGGCAGCCGGCGTAGCATGGGTCAGACGGGCGGTGGTGACGATGCCGGTGGACTTGCCGGCGTTTTCCGCATGCTCGAGAATGGTCGTCAGAGTGTTGCCCCGGACTTGGTTACAGTTGCCGCGCTCGACATAATGATTCACCGACAATACGCCATCGTTGGTTTTCACGCCAGTAACCATGGCAGTCATGGTGGGGGCGGAATCGGGGGTCTGCTGGTTGACGCTATAAGTCTTGGAAAGCGCCAGATAAGGAAAATTCTCAAAGGCGAGTTGATTTTCTTCGCCGCTCTTGCCCTGCAACTGGCCGGCCAGAATGCGAGCGGCAGTGACGGTAGAGATGCCCATGCCGTCGCCGACAAACAGGATTACGTTCTTGGCCCGGCGCACGTTAGGGAACACTTTCTTGGCGTCGTCTATGGTATTCGCGCCGGCGTTATACCAGTCCTGCGGTGTCATCTCTGGCGCCGGGAAGGAATCCGCCGCCAGGGCGGGAGCCGTAAAGCTGGCAGCGATTGCGATCGCCAGCGGTTTTAGTATGTATCTCTTCATTGCAGAACTCTCCTTTGGATATTGTAAGTAATGACTGATTGTTGGTGTTGCGTCTTGCTCGCCGGATGATCTATCACTTTAATGGGTGGCGCCGCCGGTGTGTTATCAGTCCAGTGAGTGCCAGCCCCGCCAGCATCATGGCCCAGGTTGAGGCCTCCGGCACCGGCGTGACTTGCAGGCTTACGTTGTCAACGCCCACGTTGAAAAAATCCTGATTGTTGACTTCCGCGAAGCGCAACTGGAAAGTTCCGCCCATCGCGAGCACGTCGGTCACATCGAATCCGGTATATGGATTGTTGAACGAACGTCCAGTACCGCCCCCGAGATAAAAGGTTTTGAGCACACCGGCACCGGTATCGAAGGGCGAAGCAGATGCAGTGAGCAGATCGACCCGTGCGTGTTGATTGGGAGAGAACGAACCGCCGGTAGTGGCATCCAACCCCGAAGGATCAATGAAGACTTGACCGCTCGGATTGTGGTCATTCACGAACATATTGAATGACAAGACCGCTGACTGGACCGGTCCGGTGCTGAATGTCTGGATCAAGGCATTGGCGCTGGTGAAGGGATCGTCCATCAGCGCGTAATAGTTCCCGCTTGCAGGCCCCGCGGTCGGTTTCAGGCTGTTGGGCGCTACAAACCCCGATGCTACGGATACGGCGCCAGTGGTGCCTGCTTCATACACGCTCCAAGCGGTGAAATCGCCTGTCTCGAAGCCGCCGTTGGTGATCAGTTCGCCTGCATGGGCGCCAAATGTGGCGAGCAGGGAAGCCAGCCCGATACCTGTGAGAGTTGTTCTTGTCGTTGTACTTAATATCATACCGATACCTCCGTGAGTTTGTCGAAATGACACAGCCGGTCCAATCTGGTTTGGGCCTGAGGGGTAATCTAAGCGATGCCTGTTACAGCAAGGTGAAAGAGGTATTACATCTATGTCAGAAGTTCGAGATTTTCCATCTCGCGCAGGGCATCCCGATGGGTATATATCCGGTGCAGCGCGATGCCGGCGCGTCTGAACAGGCGCTCCAGCGCATCGGAGCGGTCTGCCATCGCGCTTGCATAGCGGGCGCGCAATAGCTCATCGCTGGTGTTTATGACGCATATCCTGCCGGTGGCGGGTGATACGATGCGGAGTTTGCCGGCATCCGGCAGTTCTTCCTCGCCTGGATCGACGATGCGCAGCGCCAGCACGTCGTGATGTGCGGCAAGGTTTAGCAGCAGCGGCAGATGTTCTCCGCGCCACTGCGCGAAATCGCTGACCAGACAAATCAGAGAACCGCGTTCGGCGGCGCGGCCGATCTGTTCAAGCAGCGTTTCGGCGGTAATCGCCGGAGAGCTTTCCGGTAATGGTGCGCAGGCGGCCCGTAACAGCGGCAGTACGCCTTCCAGGCGGCGTGCCGGGGAGAAGAATCGTTTTTGATCTTCCACAACGATGCCGGCGACCGAATCGTGCCCGGCCAGCGCCGAAAAAGCCAGTATCGCCGCCACCCGCGCCGCCCGCGCCGCCTTCAACTCGCCGCGTGTGCCGAAGCGCATGGCGGGGCCGCGGTCGATCAGCATGAACAGCCCCCGGCTTCGCTCCTCGCGAAACACTTTCACCACGGGCCGGCCGGTGCGTGCCGTGGCGCGCCAATCCATGCGCCGCACGTCGTCGCCGGGTTGATAGGCGCGTACTTCCTCAAGTTCCATGCCGCGCCCGCGAAAGACCGATGTTTGCCATCCGGCGAAGGGCGCCGCCACCGCATGGCGAGACAGGCGGCGGTGTTCCAGTATGCGCCATTGCAACTGTTCCAGTTCCGTCGTGCTCAGCAGGGGTTCGATCACGGTCACGGCGCGGGTAGTTTTTCGACCAGGCGCGCGATCACTTGCCGGCGCGTCACGCCCTCGGCGCGCGCGGCGAAGCTCAGACCGATGCGGTGATTCATCACATGATAGGCCAGATCCATGATGTCGCCGGGTTCGACGAAATCGCGGTCGTGCAGCCAGGCGCGCGCGCGGGCCGCGCGGGCCAGCGCCAAGGTGGCGCGCGGACTGGCGCCGTGCGACAGCCAGGCGGCGGCTTCGGCATCCCATGGCGATGAATCGCGTGTCGCGCCCACCAGCGCGACAATGTAGCGTTCCAGCATCTGATCCATATAGACCCGATTGACCGCGCCGCGCGCCTCCAATACCTGCTGCGCGGTGAGGATGGCCTGCGTTGCCGCGGGCCGTTCGCCGCGCAGGTGGGTGGTGTCGCGGCGCAGGATCTCCAGTTCTTCCTCGGCCGTTGGATAGTCCAGATCGATCTTCATCAGGAAACGATCAAGTTGCGCCTCGGGCAGTGAATAAGTGCCTTCCTGTTCGAGGGGGTTTTGCGTCGCCATCACCATGAACACCTTCGACAAGGGACGTGTCGTGCCGCCCGCTGTCACTTGGCGTTCCTGCATCGCCTCCAGCAGCGCGCTCTGTACCTTGGGTGGGGCGCGGTTGATCTCGTCAGCGAGGATGATGTCGTTGAAAACCGGTCCCTCGACGAAGCGGAACCGGCCTTCGCCGGGGACGAAAATGTCCGTGCCGGTGATATCGCCAGGGATCAGGTCGGGCGTGAACTGGATACGCTGAAAGCGCAGCGCCATGCCGTCGGCCAGCGTATGCACGGCAGTGGTCTTAGCCAGTCCCGGCAGTCCTTCCACCAGCAGATGACCGTCGGCCAGCACCGCCGTCAGCAGGCGTTCCACCAACAGCGATTGGCCAACGATGGTTTGTTCCATGTGTGTTTTCAGGGTGGCGAACGTGTTTCTCATCGGAGTTTTTTCCTGGAATCGATCATTTTCAAGTATACCTTCCTTGTGACGATTTTCTCAGGATGTGTAAGTGATCTGTAAGTTTGATGCCAGTAAGGTGGTGTCTCACATCCTGCCGGATGGTGGATTTGAAAGGATGCACAGATTTCATTCCAGTTACAGGGGGTACTTAAGATATGGATCATTTCTTTGCCAATAATGCGCGCGTGGTGCGGGCGGATTTTTCCCGCGGATCGTTCAACTCTGAAGAGTCTGTCGCCAAGGGAATGGCCGCAGCGTGCGAGACCGGCATGTACAGCGCCGATTTTAACTTGTATGAACAGGGAGCGCATGGCGCCCTGAGCGCCGGAGATCTCGCCGCCGCCCGTGAACTCCTGGGCAAGATGAACGCGCTGCTCGTTACCGATCGCCGCCTGGAGGTCTCCACGTATTACTTCTTGTCGGCCTGGGAGGCGCTGTGCCGTCACGATGTTACCTGCGCCGTCGATCAGTCTCGGACAGCGCTGGCAGCCGCCACCGAGGCAGGCGTGCCTCATCAGCAGGCACTGTGCCATGCCATGTTAGCTCAAGCGTCGTTTGAACATGGCGACCGGCATGGCGCATGCGAGCATCTGCTTGGTCTGCGCCGTATGGCTCGCGACATGAAAAGCGCCTGGCTCGAATATCTTGGTCTGGCGCTGGAAGCGCAATTCTGTTTCTTCCGGCAGCGCGATCAGCGCGCGCTGAAGGCTCTGCACAAAGCGCTATCCTTGGGCAGAAGATACGGTTACGCCGTCATTCCCGGCATGCGCCCGTGCATGATGGCGATGCTGTGCAAGAAAGCGCTGGACAGCGGCATCGAAGTGGAATACGTGCGTGACATGATCCGCAACCATGATCTGCACCCGCCGTGCCCGCCGGTTGAATGCGAGAGCTGGCCGTGGCCGGTGAAGATTTATACGCTGGGCCGCTTCGCCGTGGTCATAGACGGCAAGCCGCAAGCGGCGGGAAAGCAGGCGCAAGGCAAACCCATGTCCCTGTTGAAGGCGTTAATCGCCTTCGGTGGGCGTGACGTCAGCGAGAGCCAGTTGATCGAGGCCCTGTGGCCGGATGCCGAGGGCGACGGAGCGGGCCAGGTGTTCCGCATCACCCTTCATCGCCTGCGCCAGATGCTCGGCAGCGAAAAGGCCATCCGCGTGAGTAATGGCGCCATCACGCTCGACGATACCTATTGCTGGGTGGATGCCTGGGCCTTCGAGTGCCTGTCGGACAAGGCCAAACAGAACTCATCACCGTTTCAGTCCGAAAAAGCATTGCGGCTCTATCAAGGTCATTTCCTCGCCAAGGATAGCGAGGAGGCATGGAGTTTGTCTTTGCGCGAACATCTAAGGAACAAGTTCTTGCGCCATGTCGAATATCTTGGCGAGTGGTTCGAGTGCGCCAGGGAATGGGACAGCGCCATCGATTGCTACCGCAAGGGCCTGGAGGTCGATGTACTGGCCGAAGCGTTGTATCAACGCCTCATCGCCTGCTATCAGCGGCAGGGTCGCCGCGCCGAGGCAATGGCGGTGTATCAGCGCTGCCGCACCATGTTTTCGGCGTTGCTGGGCGTCGAGCCATCGAAGCATCTGCGGGTGTGGGCTTTGTAGTGATGACGAGGTTCTGTGTATCCGGTTTGTAACGTCCTCGCGGATAGTATGAGACGCGGCAACAGACCTTCCGTCTGTTGTATGAAACTCATCAAGGAGGAATAGACATGATAGAACCGACTCAATCCGTGATCCCCTGCTGCCCACCGCTGGAGAAGGACAACGCCTGCGATGTGCTGGATTTTCATTATCGCCTGAAACATACCAGTTCGGTACTGCACGCTGGAAGGCGCGTGCAGGTTGAGGTGCTGATTCATGCCCGCTTCGAGCGCTGCCCCGGCCCGATGGTGCTGGGCGATCTGGTGTACAGCACCACCCTGCTGCCGGGAGAAAAGGTCCGGTTGTTTACATCGGATCGCCGCAGCCGCTTCAGTTTCGACAGCGCGTCCAAGGTGAGCTATCGCAACGAACAAACGTCGGAGGAACGTTTTTACACCGCGAGTGTGCATGATTTCATGTCCGATATCTCGGTGCGCGATGCGAGCAGCGCCAGCAGTTCCAGCCGTGGTTCCGCCAAAGGACATGCGGAGACCAGCGGTGCGATAGAGAGCTTTTTCGCCGGTCCATCAGTGGATGTCAGCGGCTCTTATGAAGCGTCATCCACCAGCAGCTTCCTGCGTGAATTGACACAGCACGCATCGGCATCCGATCGCCGGGCGGAAATGGGCGTCCGCACCGCCAGTTCGGTGTCCGTGGGAGAGGTGCAATCGCGCACCCATACCGAAGGTGAATCGGAGGACCACTTCGAATCGGCGTCGCGCCAATTCTCAAATCCCAACAAATGCCATGCGGTGACTTATTTCTTCTACCAGATCAACAAAACGCAGATCGTCAAATTTTCCATCGTGGCGATCCAGCGTCGTGTTATCGATCCGGCGGCGAACACCCGCATCACCAATAACCCGTTCCGCTCCGATGGCGATGTATCGGTCATCCCCAGCGCCGTGCTGGCGACCGATGCGAACCGGCTGAAAGTGGAAGAAATCGGCCGGGCCAGCGTCGCGGCGAAGCAGCAAGCCAATCTCGCTGTGGCGGCGGGGACGCTGTCGCCCAACACCTTTCTGGTGCAGCCAGCATTGTTGCAGCTTACTGCGTTGGAGCCGATACCGGCCGAACTCAAGGCCAAGGCGCTGCAACAGGTCGACGCCGACCTCGTCAAGGAAGGTCTGCTCGATCAGTCCGGCGCGGTTTCGAAGGAGGTGGTCGCAAAGTTTTCCTTCGAGCGGCGCAGCTCGCTGCCGACACCGGGCCTGTTGGTCAAGGGGTGCCTGGACGAGTGTAACACCTGCGAGGAAACGCTGGATAAAGAGATCGAACTCGATCTCGAGCGTAAAAAGCTCGAAAATGAGCTGCTCAAGAAGCAGATAGAATTGCTGGAAAAGTCGCAGGAATATCGCTGCTGTCCGGCGCCCGAGCCCGTCAATCCGTAATGGACATCGACCAGGAACCTCCGGTGAATCCGGAGGTTCCTCTTCCCCCCCTTGTCTTGCCCCCTCTATCCGGGTTTTAATCACTGTAATAATGCAAGCACAAGGTTAAACGCAGTGAGTTCCAGATC
>SBBG01000012.1 GCA_005240065.1 Gammaproteobacteria bacterium
CACAGGATGCCGTTGCCATGACTATCTTCGGCTTGCATCGAATCATACGCAATGACGGAAAGACCCATGTCATAAACATAAAGATGGACCAGTTTCACCAGTCTCGAAGTGACTTGGTATTGATGGAACTGGTTGTCGAGCTCGAAGCTCAGGCTATTCATGTCTCGTTGTGTGAATGCGTTGCGAAAAGCCGGATCCGCCTGGATAGCAAGACCGATGTCGCGTGTTTGCTCTTCCAGATCCCGCAAGAGTTCGGTGGTCCTATATTCGACAAACGTTTCGAGCGCCTGCCGCTGGTTGTCATAGGCCAGGCGGCGATAAATTTCGCCGCTCACCAGCAACAACGCCACGCTCAACGCCACCAGGAGCAAGGTAGTGAGGGTGCGCAGCGATGGACGGAGAAAACGCATGAGGAACCTTTCGTCAGGTTTATTGCTTTATGTAGGGATATTTTTTCTTCTTCCACTCATCAAACCCGCCGCGGAACCAGAAGATTTTACGGTAGCCGCAGGCTTGCGCAATGCTGGCCGCCCGCGCGCTACGCGGACATTTTGGGCCATTGCAATAAAACAGGATCGGACTGGCGCGGCGCGGCGCGGCGGCCGCCAGTGAGTCGCAATCGGTGGCGGTATCCGGCAGACTGATCGAGCCTTCGATGTATCCCCGGCGGTGATCGACAGGCAGGCGCGAATCGACAATGACCAGATCATCGCCGCCCGCCAGCTCGATGAGCTTTTCCGCATCCACGGTGACAATGCCGGGAATGATGCTAGGGATGGTCTCATCGGCGTGCGACATCAAGGGCGAAAGAGCAAGGGAAAAACACAAGGCTGCGAACCGTGCTTTTTTGCCTTTATCACACCAATACTGGCGGGAGGACATATCTCTCTCTGGATTGCTGTTTTCGCCCGGAACCTTGGTTATCATCGGCCTGAACATGCTTGAACTTTAACCAATACCTGATTGACCGGTTGTCAATTTTTGATAAATTTTTACCGGCGGCGCGTGCGCATACATAAGCCGGCAAGCCGGTCACGTGCTATATTGTCCGCCACCACTGGGAAGGATTGCTCCATGCTCTGGATCAAGGCGTTTCACATCATATTCATGGTGTCGTGGTTCGCCGGCATCTTTTATCTGCCGCGGCTGTTCGTTCACCACGCGCAGGTCAGCGATGCCGCGACCAGCGAACGGTTGAAACTCATGGAGCGCAAGCTGTTTTTTTTCGTGCTGCCCTGGGCGGTGCTGACCATCGCACTGGGCGCCTGGATGCTCGTCGATTATGCCTGGGAAGCCTATTCCCATACCGGCTGGCTGCACGCCAAGCTGCTGCTGGTGGCGGTGCTGGTGGCTTACTATGTCTATTGCGGCAAGCTGATGCTCGATTTCCGGCACGACCGCAACCGCCGCAGCCATGTCTTTTACCGCTGGTTCAATGAAATTTCCGTGCTGTTATTGGTAGCAATAGTGATTCTCGTTGTCGTTAAGCCTTTTTAGCTGTGTCAAGGGATTTTGGAGCGAAAACGCGAAAAATTTCCTCGTTTTAGACTTAGACTAAGCATGTTATACACAACCGGGACCCGGTGGCAAGAAGTATCGGGCCAAAAATAACAAGGCATCGCGCAGAAAACACTTATAAACTTTAATATATTGATTATAAATGATTTTTATTTGATGGGCGAATAGTCATCAATTTGTCACAAAACCAGTGGCAACGGGGATTTAGGATGATTGACCCCATTTCTTCCACAAAGTTATCCACAGCTTTTGTGCATAACTGACAAACCTTAAGAAAGATAGTGACTTAGCGTCATTTGTGCAGCAAAATTGTTAAATCGGCGTCCCAAGTAACATATTGACAAATCAGACCGGAAAAGCAGGAACCTGACCCTACCCAAGGAAATATTCCATGACAGAACCCTTGTTGATCGGCAAAGGGGCTCAACCCCTCTATCTCTTGCCCAAAATGGCCAATCGCCACGGTCTGATCGCGGGAGCGACGGGCACTGGCAAAACCATCACGCTGCAAGGGCTGGCGGAAGGGTTCAGCCGCATCGGCGTGCCGGTGTTCATGGCCGACGTGAAGGGCGATCTGTCCGGCATCGGTCAACCCGGCGTGGAAAACCCCAAGGTGCGGGAGCGCGTCCAGGTGCTCGGGCTGGAAGATTTCGCCTTTGCCGGTTGCCCGGTGGCGTTCTGGGATGTGTTTGGCGAGCAAGGGCACCCCGTGCGCACCACGGTTTCGGACATGGGACCGCTACTGCTGGCCCGGCTGCTCAACCTCAACGACACCCAGGAAGGGGTACTCAATCTGGCGTTCAAGATCGCCGACGACCAGGGCCTGCTGCTGCTCGACCTCAAGGATCTGCGCGCCATGTTGCAGTTCACTGGCGACAACGCCAAGGATTTCATCACCGAATACGGCACCATCTCCGCCGCCAGCATCGGCGCCATCCAGCGCGCCCTGTTAACGCTGGAGTCACAAGGCGGCGAAAAATTCTTTGGCGAGCCGGCGCTCAATCTCGACGATCTGATGCAGACCGGCGACCAGGGGCAGGGCGTGGTCAACATCCTCGCCGCCGACAAGCTGATGGGTTCGCCTAAACTTTACGCCACCTTTCTACTGTGGCTGCTCGCCGAGCTGTTCGAGCAACTGCCCGAGGTCGGTGACCGCGACAAGCCTAAGCTGGTGTTCTTTTTCGACGAGGCGCATCTACTGTTCAACGACGCACCGCCGGCGCTGCTGGAAAAGGTCGAGCAGGTGGTGCGGCTGATCCGCTCCAAAGGAGTGGGCGTATACTTCGTCAGCCAGAATCCGCTCGACATTCCCGACAAGATCCTCGGTCAGCTTGGTAATCGCGTACAGCACGCGCTGCGTGCCTTCACGCCACGCGACCAGAAAGCGGTGCGCGCCGCAGCAGAGACCTTCCGCACCAACCCCGACCTGGATGTCGCCAGCGTCATCACCGAATTGGGGGTGGGCGAGGCGCTGGTGTCGCTGCTCGATGAAAGCGGCCGGCCGGGTGTGGTGCAGCGCGCCCTGATGTGCCCGCCGCGCAGCCAGATCGGCCCGGTCACCACGCAGCAGCGCCAAGCGCTCATTCAGCAATCGCCGGTTTATGGCCACTATGAAAAGATGGTGGACCGCGAGTCGGCCTATGAAATCCTCAAGGGACGCGCGGCCGAAGCGGGGGGTGCGGAGCAAGCCGCACGCGGGCGCAAGGGAACCGCTGTCTCGCCTGCAAAGACCATGGAAGAGGCACCCCGGCCCAAAGCCGGCCGCCAGCGCGAAACCGCGCTGGAAGCGATGGCCAAGAGCGCGGCGCGCGCGGTCGGCAGCCAGTTGGGACGGCAGATATTGCGGGGCGTGCTGGGTTCGTTGTTGGGTGGCGGGAAGCGGTGACGGGCGGCGGCGTGTTATTTCCCCTTTCTTTGGGAGGAGGGTGCTTGATGGCGCCCAGATAAGATCGCCGTTTCGTAGGATGCGTCTCACGTACCTCCGTGTGGTGCATAAGCAAAGCACGGGGTCACGAATGTACCCCTCGCCCCTGCGGCCAGGCCCCCTTCACCCGCAGCCAAAAAACACACAACCCTACTTCAACCAGCCGTTGATCTGCTCCAGATCGCTCAGCGAAATCATCCCGGCAGCCTGCTTCAGGCGCACGGTGTTGACCAGGTAGTCGTAGCGCGCGCGGGAGAGGTCGCGTTTGGCGCGGAACAGGTCACGTTGCGCGTTGAGCACATCGATGGTGGTGCGCGTGCCGACTTCGAGGCCGGCTTGCGTGGCGTCGAGCGCGCTCTGGCTCGACACCACCGCTTGTTTGGTGGCTTCCACCTGGCTGATGTTGGACAGCACGTTCAGGTAGCTGTCACGGGTTTGCCGTGACACGGCGCGGGTTTGCTGCTCCTGGATTTCCTTGGCCTGGGTGAGACGGTGCTGCGCCTCGCGGGTGCGTGAATCGACCGCGCCGCCCTGATAGAGCGGTACGATCAGTTGCAGGCCGATGGCGCTGTCCAGGGTCTCTCTGGCGCCGAATGCGCCGCCGGAGAAGTTGGTATACCCATGGCTGGCAACGGCATCGAGCACGGGATAATGCCCGGCGCGTTGCAGTTTGATGGCCTCGCTGGCCACTTCCGTGGCTGCCTGCGCGGAGATGATCTGAAAGTTCTGCTTGAGCGCGGAATCGACCCACTGTTCGACATTTTGCGGATCGGGCGAAGCCAGAGGTATCTGCGCCGAGACACCCTGCAAGGATTCGGGCAGCATGCCGGTGGTTTCACGCAAGGCCTCGCGCGCGCTAGCAAGCGCGTTTTGCGCCGCGACTTCCTGGCTCACAGCCAGATCATAGCGGGCCTGCGCCTCATTGACATCGGTGATCGCCACCAGACCGACATCGAAGCGTCGCCTGGTCTGCTCCAGTTGCTGGCCAATGGCTTCTTTCTCGGCACGCGCGAACTCCACGTTGTCGGCGGCGGCGAGCACGTTGAAGTAACGCTCCGCGACACGCGAAAACAAAGCCTGCTGCGCGGCGTTATAGTCCGCTTCGGCCTGACGGGTGCGCGCTTCCGTCTGACGCAGTTCCACATAGTAATTACGGTGATAAAGGGGCTGGTTGAGATTCAGGGTCAGGCCGCTATTGCTCGAATAGAGCGTCTGGCCTGAAAACGAACGGCCAAAGAACCCGCCGCTCAGAAATTCCTGGCGGTTGCGCGTCAAGTTGGAGTTGAGAGTCAACTGGGGACGAAATACCGCCAAGCGCTGATTGCGGGTCTCCCGCGTCGCCTGCCACGCTGCCTCGGCGGCCTTGATCTGGGGGTCGGCCTCCGCCGCCAGCCGGTAAACGTCGAGCAGATTCTCCGCGCTTGCGCCGGCACTCAACGCCAGCAAGGTGGATATCAGCAACAGCTTGGGCTTCATCGGTTTCGCTATTCCCATGGTTCCGTCCGTTCAGTAAGTGGGCATACTCGGGTCAACTTCGCGCGCCCAGCCATGGACGCCGCCAGTGAGATTGACAATGCGGGTGAATCCCATCCGTTGAAGATAGAGACCGACCTGTTCGCTGCGCCTACCGTGGTGGCAGATCACGACAATCTCCTGATCACGCTCCAGCTCGTTGACTTTGCCGGGAACCTGCGACATCGGGATCAGGCGTGTGCCCTCGATATGGCAAATTTCGTATTCCCAGGGTTCGCGCACGTCGAGCAGCAACGGCGGCGGATTGGCGTGCTCGAGGTATTCCTTAAGCTGGGTTGGGGTCATGTAATTCATAGCCCGGCTCCATATATTAGAAAATAATTATATTCTAGGCTGTATCAAAAAACAAACTGCGGCCGTGCGGTGTTCAGCAGTGGCGGAATATTGGTTTCAAACAGGCTCTCCCGGGCCCACTGTGCGCCTTCGCCGGCACGGGTAACGAGAATCGCCTCCATCACCGGTGCTTCGCCGACGACGGCCACCAAGCGTCCGCCCGGTTTTAGGTTGTGCAGAAAAATCTCTGGCAAGACGGGTAACGAGCCGGTGATGGCGATCACGTCGTAAGGTGCGTGTTTGTTCCAGCCCTTGGCGGCATCGCCGGTTTCCAGCGTCACGTTGTTTATACCGTGCCCAGCCAGGGTGCGCTGCGCGCTCCCTGTGAAATCGGGGAAAATGTCCACGCTGTGGACGTGCTTGCCAAGCCGGGCGAGCAGCGCGGTGAAATAACCGCTGCCCGTGCCAACCTCCAGAACAGTATCGGAAGGCTCGATGGCCAACGCCTGCAATAGCCGCGCCTCGACCTTGGGCTCCATCATTACCTGGCCATGCCCGAGCGGAATCATGATGTCAGCGAACGCCAGATCGCGGTATTGCGCCGGCACGAACTCTTCGCGCGGCATGTTGCCGATCAGGTCGAGAATACGTGGATCGAGCACTTCCCAGGTGCGGATCTGTTGCTCGACCATGTTGAAGCGGGCCTGCTCTACATTCATTTCTTCACCGTTTGTATGCCTGAGTAATCGTAGGGTGCGCCACGCGCACCATCCGTACGGTGCGTGAGACGCACCCTACGAAATTGAAATCGAAGCGCTCAAAAAAGCGCTTCGACTTGCAAATTATCGTTACATCATATAATTTTGACCAACATTCGGCTAGACGCGGTTTACTTGCCGCGGCCAAGCCTGCTGGGGGTGCTTCCGCCATGTGTATCATGGCGGAAGCTGAGAGTATACCCTTCGAACCTGATCCGGTTAATGCTGGCGTAGGGAAGCAGTGTCACGATCAAGCAGTCCGCGCGGCGGATTGCGCCATCTCCGCCCTTCCGTCTTCGCCCTGGCTGGATCCCCTTAAATTTGAGGTACAGACCCATGAGTGCCATCCCCAAGGAATTTCTCAATCGGACCGCCCGTGTTAGCATTGATGCAACCCGGCCCTTCCCGAACTCGCAAAAGGTGTATGTCACCGGCAGTCGCCCCGATATCCGTGTGCCGATGCGTAAGGTCACCTTGGCCGACACTCCGGTGAGCTTCGGCGCGGAGAAGAATCCTCCGGTATATCTCTATGACACTTCGGGGCCGTATACCGATCCCGACGTCGATATCGATCTGCGCCAGGGCCTGCCCGCGTTGCGTGCCGCCTGGATCGAGGAGCGCGGCGACACCGAGGTGTTATCCGGTCTCAGCTCCGAATATGGGCTCGCCCGCGCCCGCGATCCCAAACTCGCGCAATTGCGCTTCGAACACATCCGCGCGCCGCGCCGCGCCAAGGCCGGCGCCAACGTCAGCCAGATGCACTATGCCCGGCGCGGCATCATCACGCCGGAGATGGAATTCATCGCCATCCGTGAAAACCAGCGGCTGGAGCTGGCGCGCGAGCAGGGTCTGCTGACCCAGCACCCCGGCGAATCCTTCGGCGCCGCCATTCCCGAGCTGATCACCCCCGAATTCGTGCGCGACGAAGTGGCGCGCGGCCGCGCCATCATCCCGGCCAATATCAATCACCCGGAGCTGGAGCCGATGATCATCGGCCGTAACTTTCTGGTCAAGATCAACGCCAATATCGGCAATTCCGCCGTCAGTTCCTCGATCGAGGAAGAGGTGGAGAAGATGGTGTGGTCGACACGCTGGGGTGGTGACACGGTGATGGACCTCTCCACCGGCAAGAACATCCACGAAACGCGCGAGTGGATCATCCGCAACTCGCCGGTGCCGATCGGCACCGTACCGATCTATCAGGCGCTGGAAAAGGTCGGCGGCCGCGCCGAGGAACTGACCTGGGAGATCTTCCGCGATACGCTGATCGAGCAGGCCGAACAGGGCGTGGACTACTTCACCATCCATGCCGGCGTGCTGCTGCGGCATGTGCCGCTCACCGCCAGGCGCGTCACCGGCATCGTCTCGCGCGGCGGCTCGATCATGGCCAAGTGGTGCCTGGCACATCACAAGGAAAACTTCCTCTATACCCACTTCGAGGAAATCTGCGAGATCATGAAGGCCTACGACGTGTCGTTCTCACTCGGTGACGGCCTGCGCCCCGGCTCCATCGCCGACGCCAATGACGACGCCCAGTTCGGCGAGCTGGAGGCGCTGGGCGAGCTGACCAAAATCGCCTGGAAACACGACGTGCAGACCATGATCGAAGGGCCGGGCCATGTGCCCATGCACCTGATCAAGATCAACATGGACAAGCAGCTCGCCGAGTGCGGTGAAGCGCCGTTCTACACGCTCGGGCCGCTGACCACCGACATCGCCCCCGGCTACGATCATATCACCTCCGGCATCGGAGCGGCGATGATCGGCTGGTACGGCTGTGCCATGCTGTGCTACGTGACGCCCAAGGAGCACTTGGGTCTGCCCAACAAGGAAGACGTGCGCACCGGCATCGTCACCTACAAGATTGCCGCCCACGCCGCCGACCTCGCCAAAGGCCATCCCGGCGCGCAACTGCGCGACAACGCCCTGTCCAAGGCGCGTTTCGAGTTCCGCTGGGAAGACCAGTTCAACCTCGGCCTGGACCCCGATCGCGCCCGCGAGTATCACGACGAAACCCTGCCCAAGGACTCCGCCAAGGTCGCCCACTTTTGCTCCATGTGCGGCCCGCAGTTCTGTTCGATGAAAATCACCCAGGACGTGCGCGATTACGCCGCCAACCATGGCATGGACGAGAAAACCGCCGTCCAGGCCGGAATGAGGGAAAAGGCCATGGAGTTCAAGGCGCAGGGGGCGGAGGTTTATCGCAAGGTTTGATGCACGATCAGGGCGGACACGGTGTCCGCCTTTTTTTCAGATAACTCTAAAATGGCCACCATCATTCCCATCATTCCCGAAAAGCTCACCCCCGAAACCAAGTGCGGCTACTGTACCAACTCCAAGTGCTGCACTTACATCACTCAGCACATTCCCACGCCGCGCACCAAGAGCGACTTCGAGCATCTGCTGTGGCAGGTGTCGCACCAGAATGTCCATGCCTACAAGGATAAGGACGGCTGGTATCTGCTGGTCAACAATCGCTGCCTGCACTTGCTGCCCGGCGGCCGTTGCGGCATCTATGAAACGCGGCCGCAGATCTGCCGCAACCACTCCAACGACTACTGCGAATTCGATGCCCCCGCCGAAGATGGCTTCGAGCTATTCTTCAACGGCTACGAAGCGCTGCTGAAATACTGCAAGAAACGGTTCAAGCGCTGGGAGTAGTAATACCCATAGGATTGAGTGGCATAATCGCGTAAAATCAGGTGATCCGATAGCCGCCTATCTCATGGATCTCCATGCGCAAACCACCCCGCATCGTCAACACACAGACCCTCGCCAGGACGCGCATTTTTCACGTCGAACAACTCGACCTGGAATTTTCCAACGGTGTGGCGGTGCAGTACGAGCGGCTACGCGGTTCGAGCCGTGGCGCGGTACTGGCGGTGCCGATGCTGGATGCGGACACCGTGCTGCTGATCCGCGAATATGCCGCCGGGGTGGAGCGCTATGAACTGGCCCTGCCCAAGGGCCGCATCGAGCCGGGCGAAGACCTGCTGGCGGCCGCCAACCGCGAGTTGACCGAAGAGGTGGGTTATGGTGCGAACCGGCTGCGGCACATCACCTCACTGACGGTCGCGCCCGGCTATCTGAACCATACCACCCATGTGATACTGGCCGAAGATCTCTATCCCTGCAAGTCTGCGGGGGACGAGCCCGAAGAGATCGAAGTCGTACCGTGGCGATTGAGCCGCCTCAATGAATTACTGAAATGTGAAGACTGTACCGAGGCGCGCAGCATCGCCGCGCTGTTCATGGTGAAGGAGTTGTTACAAAATGAGCGCCACAGCCGGGGGCAACATGACCGCGAATGAATTATCCGCCCTGATCCAGCCGGTGGTCGATCTGGCCGCCGATGCCGGGCGCAGAATCATGGAGGTGTACCGGCGGGAGTTCAGCATCTCGCACAAGGAGGATCTCTCACCGCTGACCGAAGCCGATATGGCCGCGCATGACGCGATTTTCGCGGGTCTTGCGATTCTCACCCCCGAACTGCCGGTACTGTCCGAAGAGGACGCCGCCATTGCGTTCGCAGAACGGGAAAAATGGCGCACTTACTGGCTGGTCGATCCACTCGATGGCACGCGCGAATTCATCAAGCACAACGGCGAATTCACGGTCAACATCGCCCTGATCCAGGATCATCGCCCCGTGCTTGGCGTGGTGCACGTCCCGGTCAGCGGCGTTTCCTATTATGCCTATGCCGGTGGTGGCGCCTGGAAGCGGGAGTCCGGCAAAGCCGCGCAGCGCATTCATACGCGTCCCTATCGCGGTGGCCGCATCATGGTGGCGGGCAGCCAATCGCATCGCAGCCCGGAATTCGACGCCTTCCTCGCACGTCTTGGCGATGGCAATTACGAGGTCATCAGTATCGGCAGCTCGCTCAAATCATGCCTGGTGGCGGAGGGCAAGGTCGATATCTACCCGCGTCTCGGGCCAACCTCGGAATGGGACACGGCGGCGGCGCAATGCGTCGTCGAAGAAGCGGGCGGACAGCTCACCGACATCACCCTGCGGCCGCTGCGCTATAACACCAAGGACTCGCTGCTCAACCCGCACTTTCTGGTGTTCGGCGATGCCGGTCATGATTGGTCGAAGTATGTGCCATGAGCAACATGGCATACCCACCCCAGCGCTTCATTCTGTTTGAAGTTTAACCGGTGCCGAGGACGTTGTGGGCTGGAAGGCTTTTTAAGACCGACGGAGGCAGGAATGCCGCTACCGGGCCTCCAAGGATGGATCCACAGCGCGCCTTGAAAAGGCTTCCAGCCCACAATACTAGACCAGCGCCGTGTCACAGGGTTTTTTCCACCGCGATATGCCGAAACCACCCCTGCCCCAGTGCCGGTGTATCGCTCACAACTGTCAATTGCGGACACGCCGCCAGCACATCTTCGAATACCACGTCGGTGCGGGTAACGGCGCGCCCGAGCAGCGGGCTGAGCAGACGCCGCAGCGGGGCACGCTGGCCACGGTGCAGAAACTTGTCCAAGATCAGTATTCTGCCGCCCGGTTTGAGCACGCGCGCCGCTTCCAGCAACGCCCGCTCAGGTCGCGGCACTACTGCAAGGATAAGGTGCATGATGATGGCGTCGAAAGCGCCGTCGGGATAGGGTAGCGCCATCGCGTCGCCGACATGCAGCGTAACACTTTTCCCCACGCTTTTTTTGATCGCCCGCTGTAGCATGGCGGGAGTGTAGTCCACACCGATATACAACGCGCCCTGCGGCAAGAAAGGGATATCCAGGCCGCTGCCGATGCCGTCGATAAGAATAGTTTGGCCTTGCACGTCACCCAAGGCGCGCAGGCTATTTTTGCGCACCTGACGCGTAGCGGCATTGATGAAGAGATCGTAGATGGGGGCGATCAGAGTATAGCTGTGGCGCAGGCTCATTTTTCACTGCTGCGCCGCATAAACCGCCGCCCCCATCAATCCCACCTTGGGGTTGGTGACCACATACACCGGCATGGCAGCGAGCAGCGCGGACATTCGGCCTTTGTTGAGGAAGGCGCGCATGAAGCCGCTGGTGGAGAGGTGGGTCAGAATCTGGGGGGCGATGCCGCCAGCGATATAGACACCGCCGTAAGCGAGGTTGAGCAGCGCGAGATTGCCGGCCTGGGCGCCGTAAATGATGGCAAACAGGTCGAGCGCGGCGATGGCTCGCGGTTCGGTACCGGCCTGGGCGGCGGCGGAGATGGCGGCGGCCGGGTCGGCATGTTCCAGCATCGTTTGCAATGCGACCGGTTTCGCTTCGGTGGTTTCGTGCAAAAACGTGTAGATGCCGATCAGTCCCGGACCGGAGAGGATACGGTCGTAAGAGACGTGCTCGTGACGCCTTTGCAGGTAGCGCAGCAATTCGATCTGCTGCTCGTCCACGGGGGCGAAATCAGTGTGCCCTCCTTCCGAGGGAATGACCTCATAACGGCCGGGCGCGGGATAGCCCTGCCAGATCATCTGCGCCACGCCCAGTCCCGTGCCGGCGCCGACGATCATGCGCGGTGCGTGGGGGCGCGGCGATCCGGTTTGCAGCACCGCCAGGTCGGTATCGGACAAAGCGCCTATGCCATAGCCAACGGCCTGAAAGTCGTTGATCAGCGAAATCCAAGGAATGCCGGTGGCGAGAGATAACGCCGACGCATCGATCTGCCATGGCAGGTTGGTGATTTTGGCGAATTGTCCGCCGGCTACTTGCCTGACCGGTCCGGCGACGGCGATACAGGCGCGTTCGATGCCGGACGCATCCGTGGATGAGCGGAGGAATTCGCCGAGCAGGGCTGGAAAATCGCTGTAATTGCGGTTCTCGAAGCGCCGCTCATCCAGCACGACGCGGTTTTCGCCAGTAATCTCCGCAATCTGCAACAGCGTCTTGGTGCCGCCGATGTCCCCCGCAAGAATCTTCATGGCGCCCCCTCCCGCGACAGGTATTGCGCGGCGGCGGCGTCGAGATGCCATTCCAATGCGCCGGCGGGCGCGAGCATTTGCACCGGATAGGGTACGGCACGCGGCGCATCGGTGAAGATCTCGCGCACGATCTCCGCCTTTCCCGTCCCGGCCACCAACAGCAGCACATGCCGGGCATTGTCGATGACCGGCAACGTCAGACTGATGCGCCAAGTGTTCAGCTTGGCGACCCACACCGCGGCGACGAGACGATCGCGCTCCCGCAGGATGGCGGTATCAGGAAACAGTGAGGCGATGTGGCCGTCCGGCCCCAGGCCCAGTAGCACCAGGTCGAACTGAGGCACAGCGGTTTCCGATGCGGCGATATATTCGTTCAGCAACGCCTCATAATCGTCTGCGCCGCCTTCTTTCTCGGCCTCAATGCGATGCACCTGCGCGGGCGGGATGGGGACATGGTCGAGCAGCGATTCGCGGGCCATGCGGTAGTTGCTGTCGGGGTGATCGGGGGGCACGGTGCGCTCGTCGCCGAACCAGACATGCACCCGCCGCCAGTCGATGCGGCTGGCGAATTGTGGCGTGGCGAGGCGCTGGTAGAGGCTACGCGGTGTCGTTCCGCCGGAGAGCGCGACATGGAACTGGCCGCGTGCGGCGATGGCCTGTGTGGCCAGTTCAGCGAAGCGCTGCGCACAGGCGTGATGCAACGCTTCGGCGGTGTCGTGGATATGCAGGGGATATTTCGACATGGCGACGGTATACTAGGTATTTATTTGTTGATATGCAGCAACGCGAGCTTGGCTTGAGCGACAAATTGTGAAAAGCCACGCCGTTCCTCGGCGGTGATCGGGGTACTCGATATGGCGTTGTCAGCGTAAAACAATCCCACGGGCTTGTTACGATGGCGCAGCGCCGAGAGCATGAAACCCGATGCCTTTATGTGAGCGAAAAAATCATCGCGAATCAGACTGCGCCACGCCGGGGCATGGGCATTATCGACCATTAACTCATTGCCTTCCATGAGCACCTTTGAAAAAAGATCCCGTCCGGTATCGACTGGGAATGAGAAATAACGCTTGAGATCCTCCGCGTCCTTGCCCAAGGCGATCCTGGCGGCATAGGCCACACGATCCGGACTCAACAGGCATAACATCGCGCGCTCGAATCCCACACCAAGATGAATCCCCTCCAGCACCTTGAGAAATACCTTGTTGGGATTGGCGGCCTCCGTGATCAGATCGGTAATCTGCTGGATGATCGCAAGCTGCAATGACGGGTTACCGCGATGTCCCGCGTCGATGGCCGTATTCCCTGTCGGGCTATCGCCGACAGCGGCAGCCTCATGTTGCGCGATTGACGATACCGATGGCTGATCGCTCCCCTGATTGGCGGCATAATAGGCGAGCGATCGCGCCATCTTGTCCCGTGACTCGTCCTCGCTCTCGCGCATCACCGGGTGTAGTATCTTCCTATTCAGGCCGAATTCCGTCGCCAAATCGCACGATTTCCTGAAGGACACAGATAGGCAGTGCTCAATGGACCCGATATCCAGCCCAGCCGCCTTAGCAAGGTCGCCGAGGAGCTGATGAAAACCCTGATCGGATGAAACGTGTTCCGCGTATAGTTGGTCGAGTACTCGGCTGGCAAGCGATGACAGCGCGCCATTCAATCGAGAACCACTGCGTGCCGATGCTTCGTTACCCGGAAGGTGGTCGCCCATCGTGTTGGTGACGGCCGGGGGGAATCCCCAGTTTATCGCCAGGGCCTTGCCGACCTCCATCATCGACATGCCCAGCACAGCCAGCTCCGCCTCGCGTGGTCGCATCGTTTGCGTTTTTCGCAGCGCCAGCAGCTCGGCGTACCTGTCGGGCAGAAAATAGGCGCATGCCACTTCGCCAAGATTGTGCAGCAAAGCGCAGATATAACTCTCTTCGGCGTCCCTTATTCCGCATTTGATCGCCACTTCACACACGAAGCCCGCAGCAAGGTAGGAACGCACCAGGATTTTGCTCATATCCACGGGCGAGCCGCCGTGCTGAAAGCTTTCGATGAACTTCAGCGTGAGACCGAGATTCTTCACGGTATTGAAACCGAGCAGAATCACCGCACGCGAGATCGAACCGATCTTGCCCAAGCCGCGATTGTAATGAGGCGAATTGGCCAGGCGCAGCAGCTTGGTGGTGAGACTGACGTCCTTCATGACCTCTTGCGCCAGATCCATCGCGTTGCTGTCGGGGTTGATGCTGATCAGGTGGATGCGGTTGACGCTGGCGCTGAACACCGGCAGATCACCCATGCGGTCCATCTGCGCGTAGATATCCTTTAGTGTCTGCTCTCGTTCCAAGATGTTCGTTCCATTGTTTGTCCGATGGTCGTGCGTTGAGGCTGTAGAAAAACCTCTGGACAGGGAATTTTTATGATCGCGTAAAAATTTCGACCTCCTGAGATGCTCTGTATTCAGAGATCTCACCCCTCG
>SBBG01000038.1 GCA_005240065.1 Gammaproteobacteria bacterium
GATCGGCGGGCGGCCCATCGCCGAAATCACCGCGCCGGAATTGCTCGCCGTTGTGCGCCGGATCGAAAGCCGTGGTGCACTGGAAACGGCGCACCGGGCGCTGGGCAACTGCGGGCAGGTGTTCCGCTACGCCGTGGCGACCGGGCGGGCAATGCGCGACCCGTCCGGCGACTTGCGCGGTGCGCTACCTCCGGCGAAGAGTGAGCATTTCGCGGCGACCACCGAACCGAAACGGGTAGCGGAAATTCTGCGCGCGATGGAAGGCTACGAAGGCACGCTTACCGTGCGCTGCGCCCTGCGTCTTGCCCCTCTGGTCTTTGTGCGCCCCGGCGAGCTGCGCAAGGCCGAATGGGCGGACATTGACCTTGAGGCGGCGGAGTGGCGCTACATTGTCACCAAGACCAACACGCCGCACATCGTCCCTCTATCCAGGCAAGCCGTGAACATCCTGCGCGAACTGCAACCGCTCACCGGGAGCGGGCGCTTTGTGTTTCCGGGGGCACGTGGCAACGGGCGGCCGATGAGCGATAACGCGATACTCGCCGCCATGCGGCGCATGGGTATAACCAAAGATGAAATGAGCGGGCACGGTTTCCGCGCCGTGGCGCGAACCATCCTCGATGAAGTACTGGGCGTGCGTCCCGATTACATCGAACACCAACTCGCCCACGCCGTGCGCGATCCCAACGGGCGCGCCTATAACCGCACCGCGCACCTGTCCGGGCGGCGTAGGATGATGCAGCAATGGGCGGACTATCTGGACAGTATGAAAGATAATGTAGACGTTATACCGGCCGGTGCAGTGGTTATACCGATGAAGGAACGCGCATAACCACCCGGAAGGCTGACCCCTCTTCCATCCTTCATCCTTCCTTCCCCCCCCTCTATCCGTAACAGCGTAACAATCGTTAAGAATCAAAGGCTTAGGTGTTGCCTTTTGCAAAACGTTGCCGTCACACGGGTGATTATCCGTAACAACGTAACAATCCTTAACACCACCGCCGGACTTATGGCGGCGACCGCTGATGGACGATCCACCACCCACGGCGTCATGACCATGCTGAATATTCGTTGCCTGCCAAGGCCGTTTCCCCCTTGGGCTTTGCGACTGCGACAGTTGCGACAGCTGCGACAGTTGCCCCGAAGGTGCTCACCTTTTTTTGTTGAGCATCTTCGGGATTTTTGAGCATCTTCGCGCCTTCCTGCCCAGGCATCCGCCATACCCATCGGCTTTGCTACTGCTACAGTTGCTATTCTTGCTACTGTTTATGTGGCATTGTCTACATAAATCAATATAATCAATGACTTATCGGACGTTATAGACTTGCGCTCTCGAAAAAAAGATGTAATTCTATTCGCGATTTACTGGACGATCACGAAAATGAGGCGAAGAAGATATGAGCAACAAAGTAATCAGGGTAGGCGACGTAGCGAAGAAGGTCGGTCTCTGCCGATCGACGATCTATGACGCCATAAAAAGGGGTACTTTCCCGGAACCGTCGAAACTGACATCCGGGCGCGCCATTGGCTGGCTGGAATCCGAAATAGATGAGTGGATTGCAAAGCAGATTCGCTACAACAGGAAACGAAGGGGGATTAGCGCGGAATGATACGAGAAAATAAAAGGCCGCCAGGTGGCGTCCTGGGCGGCCATGAACAGGGAATGAGAATGACCACTCTCAAGCCCAATTATACACACTCCACCTATTTTTACAATAGGTGCGACGCAATATCCCAATTCCGCGACGCGATGCGCGCCGCCGGACTGGAACCGCCGGACGTGATCGAACCAGGCCGGATGCACCGCTTTCCTGGCGTCGGCAAGCGCAACGGCAACAGGGCGGGCTGGTGCAAGCTGTTCGACGACGGCATGGGCGGCTGCTTCGGCGATTGGTCTTCGGGCTTCTCCGAAAACTGGCAGGCGAAGCGCGAGAAGCCGTTTTCCACGGCAGAGGGGGAAGCCTTCAAGCGACACGTGGCCGAGGCGCAGGCGCAAGCCGAGGCGCAACGCAAGGCGCGGCAAGCCGAGACCTCCACGAAGGCAGTGGCGATCTGTCATGCGGGGGCGACGCCGCGCGGCGATAATCCGTACCTTATGCGTAAGCGCGTTAATCCGGTGGATACCTTGCGCGAGATCGACGCTCGGGTGGCAAGTAAGATTCTTGGCTACCCGCCGAGATCGAACGGAGATGAGTTGACTGGGCGTCTGCTGGTGGTTCCCGTCACGCTGGGCGACGGCATATCGACCGTTGAGCTGATCGACGGCGAAGGCCGCAAGACGGCGCTCGCCGGTGGAGCCAAGGCGGGCGGGTATTGGGCAACCGAACCCCTGCCCGACGGCGACGGCGACGGCGACGGCTTGGTCGTGGCGATAGGCGAGGGCGTGGCGACCGTGCTGACCGTCAGGGAAGCGCTCATGATAAAGCGCTGGCCTGCGGACAGATGCATCGGCATCGCGGCGCTATCGGCTTGCAACCTATTGGCAGTGGCGAAGGCGATGCGCGGCCGCTACCCGGCGGCAAAGATAATTATTCTCGCCGACCTGGTGGACAAGACCGGCGAGCCCGAACCCCGCGCCATCGAGGCGGCGCGATCTGTTCGCGGCTTTGTGGCCGCGCCGAATTTCGGCCCCGACCGGCCACCGGGCATGACCGACTTCAATGATGTGGTGGCGATGCGCGCACGCCGCCCGATGAAAATCAACGATGCCATCGCGGCGGAGGTGGGCGTATGAGTATGGATACAGGTACGCCGGATGCGCCGCTTCCGGATATCGAAGCGGCGCTCGAAGCGGTGCTCGAAGCGATCACGAACGCTGCCGCGCCAGACGATGGCGGCGGGTCGGGAAATGCACCGGCGGGTGAAACGTGGCCCGAACCGCAGCCGTTGGCGGCGAAGGTGGACGCTGAGCCGTATCCGCTGGACGCGCTGCCGGACACGATCCGCGCGGCAGTAGAAGAGGTGCAGGGCTTCACCAAGGCGCCCGTGCCGCTGGTGGCGTCAAGCGCGCTGGCCGCGCTGTCGCTGGCGATCCAGGCGCACGCCGATGCGAAGCGCGCGGAAAAGCTCACCGGGCCGGTGAGCCTGTTCCTGCTGACCATCGCCGATTCCGGCGAGCGCAAATCGACTTGCGACGGCTTCTTCACCAAGGCGATCCGCGACTACGAGAAAACGCAAGCCGAGCTGGCAAAGCCCGCGCTCAAGGATCACAAGGCAGCCATCGAGGCATGGGACGCGAAGCGCGGCGGCATCAAGGAAAAAATCCGCCAGCTTGCCAAGGAGAACAAGCCAACCGGCGACAAGGAAGCAGCCTTGCGCGACTTGGAACATGACAAGCCGGAACCGCCGCACGTGCCGCGCCTGCTCTATGCCGACGCGACGCCGGAGGCATTGGCCTATGGGCTGGCGAAAAACTGGCCGTCGGGCGGCGTGGTTTCCGCCGAAGCCGGGGTCGTGTTCGGCGCGCACGGCATGGGCAAGGATTCGGTCATGCGCAATCTGGCGCTGCTCAATGTGCTGTGGGACGGTGGCGCTCTCACCATCGACCGGCGCACGGCGGAATCCTTCACCGTGCGCGGCGCGCGGCTGACTGTCGCCTTGCAGGTGCAGGAAGCAACCTTGCGCACTTTTTTCGACCGCTCCGGTGGACTGGCGCGCGGCACCGGATTTCTCGCCCGCTTCCTTGTCGCTTGGCCGGAATCGACGCAAGGCTTTCGCCCGTTCACCGAAGCGCCCGCGAACTGGCCCGCGCTGGCGACGTTCAACAAGCGCATAGCCGCAATCCTGGAACGGCCCGCGCCGGTCGATGAAGACGGCGCGCTGAGTCCGCCCTTGCTGCCGATGACGCCGGAGGCTAAGGTGGCATGGGTGGCCTTTCACAACGCCATCGAACGCGAGCTTGCCAGCGGCGGCGAACTCTACGACGTGCGCGACGTGGCGAGCAAAACCGCCGACAACGCGGCGCGGCTGGCGGCGCTGTTCCAGGTCTTCGAGGGCGCGGGCGGCGCCATCGGCGCGGAAGCGTTCGAGTCGGCAAGCCGAATCACGGCATGGCACTTATCCGAAGCCCGGCGATTTTTCGGGGAGCTTGCTCTACCGGCGGAACTGGCGGACGCGGCGCGGCTGGATAGTTGGCTAATCGAGCATTGCAGGCGGGAGCGGACGCACATGGTAGGAAAAAATCACGTTCGC
>SBBG01000107.1 GCA_005240065.1 Gammaproteobacteria bacterium
GAAAGATTTCGGCAAAATTGGCGGTAATACGGCCAATCACATCCATCTTGTCGGCCTTGGCGTTGTTCTGGCTGGTGGTGCTGTCGATGGTCGAAAGCTCTGCCCTGTTTATGCCGCGTCCGTTCGATAGCGCCAAGCCATAATTAACCCCTTTGGTGATCTCGCCGAAGGCCATCGCGCCGATTTCCTTGCCGGGCATTAGTTGATTGGCGAGGGAGCGCTCCTGAAAATCAATGAAGTTGGAACTGGTCAGCTCTTCGAGGCCCATCGGCATTTTGAACTGTCCAAACCGCAGCCCCAGTTTCGGCCACCACAGCGCGTCGAGGTGGGCGATATCGAGCGCCGCACCACCCGCTCCGAATTCACCGATCACTTGCGCTTCGTAGCGATCATAGAATTTGACCTTCGCACCGATACGGGCGCGACGCATTTCGAAGGTATCCGCAATCATGCCATCGTTTTCCAGGTAGTTGCGGTAATCGGCATGCACACGACCGGTTAGTGCGACGCTAAAATCCTTGCTTGCGGATTCTATGGAAATACCGTCCTTAAAAGCTGGCTTCAATTCGCCGCGCTTGGCCTCCGCCTCGCTTTGCTTGACTTCCCGGAGAGTGTCTTTGAGCTGACCGAATTCTTCGGTGCTCAGCACGCCCTTTTCCTTCAACGTTTTCAATAATTCGGAAATGGCTTCATTCGCGTACACTGGCGCCTGCACCACGGCGCACAGCAAACCGGCGGACAACGCCAAGCCCGCGCTACGTTTGGATAAATTGTTGTACCGTACACCTGTTCTAAAGGATGCTTTGCTTACATTCACCGTTATCTTTCCTCTAATTATGACGCTGCCTTACGGTACGGCGGGCTTCTCCGCACTACCGGACAACACACATTAAAATGGAGTTGTGTGACATTTTTATTACAGATGAATGAATTTTAGATGACAGACCTGCTCGACCTCGATGAGAGGATGGATTTGTAATTAAATGATTATATTACTTAATAAGATAATATTTTCCATTGAGTAACGTACAGCCACCCGCTTAGCTGTCACGTTCACATCACAAAAACGTCATTTCCTTGCCACAACAACCGTGTAACTTAGCACCCATCCAACACCGAAGCGTGACCCACGATGACTGCCACATGCGAAACACTGACCGCACCACAGCGTCAACCTCTCCTTCACAACAAATATTCAATACGCCTCGCACGAAACAGTGATGACCTGGAGAGGTGCCAGCGCCTGCGTTACGAAGTGTTCTTCGAGGAAATGGGCGCGAAACCGGAACGCGAGAATGGAAGAAGGCGACTCGACCGGGATAGATATGACACTCACTGCGCACATCTGATGGTCATAGACCAAACGTTCGGGGAGCTGGTGGCGACCACGCGCCTATTGAGCAGCGAAGCGGCGCTACGCGCCGGCGGGTTTTACTCGCAAAGCGAATTCACCATCGCCAATGTGCTGGATCTGCCCGGGCGATTCATGGAGGTGGGCCGCACCTGCATCCATCCCGATTATCGCAGTGGCAGCGCCATCATGCTGCTGTGGCAAGGCATCTTGCGTCACGTGGTGATGGATGAAATAGACCATCTGATCGGCTGTGCCTCAGTACCTTTCACCGGGAACCATGGAGATATTAACGCGCTTACCCGCTATCTGTTGCGCCAGCATGGATCGCCGGCGCCGCTGCGTATCACGCCGCTGCACCCCTGCGGCGGAAACTTCGCCATCGCGGGTCCGGAAAGCCAGAACATGCCCGGATTGCTGCGCGCGTATCTGCGGCTGGGCGCCATGATCTGTGGCGAACCTTGTCTCGACGAGCAATTTAAGGTTGTGGACTATTTCGTGCTCATGTCCTGCGCCAATCTGGAACCCCGTTACGCGCGGCATTTCATTCATCGAAACTGAAACTCACCATGACACTGTCATCACTATACGTTCACAAATTATTTCATAAAACAAAACAATATCCGACTAAAGCTCCAATATCCTTATCACTAAAGAATAAATCGGATGACAGCGACGCACGATAAGACGCCCCTGCGCTTGCGCACGGTCTGGATCTCCGACGTGCATCTCGGAATGAAAGCATGCCGCGCCGATTTTCTGCTCGATTTCCTCAAAAGCATAGAGTGCGAACATCTCTATCTGGTGGGTGACATCATCGATCTGTGGAGCATGAAAAAAGGCATCTACTGGCCGCAATCGCACAATGACGCCATCCGCGCCGTGCTCGGCATGGCGAAGCGAGGCACCCAGGTCATTTACATTCCCGGCAATCACGATGAATTGCTGCGCGATTACGACGGCATGAGTTTCGGCAACGTCCACATCCGCAAGGAGGCCGTACACACCACTGCCGACGGCAGAAGACTTCTGGTGATGCACGGCGACGAATTCGACAGCGTGGTGCGATGCGGAAAATTCCTCGCCGTGCTCGGGAACCACGCCTACGAGGCGCTGCTCAAACTCAACCGCGCGGTCAATTTCTTCCGCCGCAAGTTTGGATTCCCCTACTGGTCTCTGGCGGCCTGGATCAAGCACAAAGTCAAAAACGCGGTGAATTACATCAGCGATTTCGAAAAGGCCCTGGCGCGCGAGGCAAAACGGCGCGGCGTGGACGGACTGGTGTGCGGACACATCCATCGCGCGGAAATCAGCCGCATCGAAGACATGCTCTATTGCAATGACGGAGACTGGGTGGAGAGCTGCACCGCGCTCGTGGAGCGCCGCGATGGCGGCCTGCGATTGATGCACTGGGCGGACATCAAGGAATCCATGAAGGATGAAAAGACACTCGTCGTCGAAAGGGCCGCATGAAAATCGCCATCGCGACAGACGCCTGGTACCCGCAGATAAATGGCGTCGTCAGAAGTCTGGCGAAAACCGCCGAGGCACTGACCTCACTGGGACACACCGTGCGCCTCTTCACGCCGGAGGGGTTCAAAACCATTCCATGCCCCGGCTACGCATCCATCCGTCTGGCGCTGCGCCCTTACAAAAGACTCGCCGCGCTGCTCGAAGAATTCGCGCCGCACACCATACATATCGCCACGGAAGGACCGATGGGATTGGCGGCGCGCCGTTATTGCGTGAACAGGGACGTTCCTTTCACCACGTCGTATCACACGCAATTCCCGGAATACGTGCGCCTGCGCGCGCCGGTTCCCCTGGGCGTCTCCTACAGCTATCTGCGCTGGTTCCATGGCGCGGCCGTGCGCACCTTCGTGCCCACCGCCTCGCAAAGGGAAAGGCTGGCCGCGCGCGGTTTCGGACATCTGGAAATCTGGCCGCGCGGCGTGGACGTGAATCTGTTCAGACCGGGTGACAAATCTTTTCTCGACGCGCCGCGCCCCATCTTCATGTACGTGGGGCGCACCGCCGTCGAGAAGAACATCAACGCGTTTCTCGAGATGGACCTGCCGGGAAGTTATTACGTGATTGGCGATGGGCCGGAGCTTCCGGCATTGCGGAAAAAATATCCGCGCGTGATCTTTACCGGCTTCAAACACGGCCAGGAACTCGCCCATCATCTCGCCGCCGCCGATGTGTTCGTCTTCCCCAGCAGGACCGACACCTTCGGACTGGTGTTGCTGGAAGCCATGGCCTGCGGCGTGCCTGTCGCCGCCTACCCGGTGACCGGTCCGCGCGACGTCGTCATTCACGGCGAAACGGGGATACTGGACGATGATCTCGCGC
>SBBG01000137.1 GCA_005240065.1 Gammaproteobacteria bacterium
GCGCGGCGCCGCGCGTGTTCCAGGAGTTTGGATTTGAGCGACTGGCGCAGGCTCCAATAGCTGTGGTTGGGAATGTCGTCGATGCGCTGCCAGTATTCGGCATTGCGCAGTTCGCGCCGCCATTCGCCGCCCAGGCGCATGTCGAACAGATTGACCCATTCGCGCGCCAGGAAGGTCGGCACATGGATGCCGTTGGTAACGTGACCGATGGGGTTTTCCTCATGCGGTACCTGCGGCCAGATATAACCTTCCATGTGCGAGGCGACGCCGCCGTGGATACGGCTGACGCCGTTATGGAAGCGTGAACCGCGCAGGGCGAGGGCGGTCATGTTGAAGCCGCCCAGGGCGCCGGGGCTGGCGCCGAGTTGCAGGAATTCGTCGGATGAGATGCCCAGCTCCCTGATGAAATCGCCGAAGTAGGCGCTGATCAGGCCGTGGTCGAAAATGTCGTGCCCGGCGGGGACGGGCGTGTGGGTGGTGAACACCGTGCCCGCCGCGACGCATTCCATGGCGCTGTCAAAATCCCAGCCGCGATGCACGCGCTCCCGGCACCGTTCGAGCACCTGGAAGGCGGAATGTCCCTCGTTGATGTGCCACACCGTGGGGCGTAATCCCAAGGCGCGCAGCGCGCGCACTCCGCCGATCCCCAGCACGATTTCCTGCTGGATGCGCGTTTCGATGGTGCCGCCATACAGTTGATAGGTAATGGTGCGGTCGGCTTCCGAGTTTGCCGGCAGGTCGCTGTCGAGCAGATAGAGAGTGATGTGCCCCGCCTTGGCCTTCCACACCTTGAGCATGACGCGCCGGCCCGGCAGATCGACATGCACATGGATTTCCTTGTCGTTTTTCCCGCGCGCGGGAACGATGGGCAGATCGGAAAAGTGGGTGGGGGTATAGTGGGCGATCTGGTTGCCGTAGCTGTCGATGGTCTGGGTGAAATAGCCCTGCCGGTACATCAGGCCGACCGCGATGAAGGGAACGCCCAGATCGCTGGCGGCCTTGCAGTGATCGCCCGCCAGAATGCCTAGCCCCCCGGAATAGATGGGCAAGCTTTCATGAAGGCCGAATTCCGCGCAGAAATAGGCTACCAGGTCGGTTGCCGGTTTGAGCAATTCCTCCACCCCGGAGTTGGCCTGCTCCCGGTGGTAGTTGTTATAGGCGGACATCGCGCGGTGATAGTCCTCCATGAAGATGCGGTCTTGCGCCGCCTCATCCAGCCGCTGCTGGGAAATGCGGCGCAGAAACACCTTGGGATTGTGGCCGCAGGATTCCCACAGGTCGTAGTCAAGATGGGCGAACAGCGACCTCACCTGGCGGTCCCAGCTATAGAGCAGATCGTTAGCGAGTTCCGTAAGGCCAGTGAGACGGGACGGGATATGCGGCTGAACTTCCAGGGTATAGCGAGTACCGGGCACGGAAAACCCCCTTGATTGAGATTTGTGTGACCTATTTTAACGGCAGGTTGGCGGTTAACTCAAAGCAAAAGTAATGCCGTGTCGTTCCGAAGGCGCGGGTTTGTTTCGAAGTGAGGAGAAAGTGGTGCCGGGAGAGAGAATCGAACTCTCACAATCTTTCGATTACCAGATTTTGAGTCTGGCGCGTCTACCAGTTCCGCCATCCCGGCAGGGGAGTGCAAGGCCGCCTAGTATAAAGCATTCTGGTGAATGGGCAAGGTGGCGAAAAGGAATTTTTTCGGCAAACGACCGCCCCGCGCTCCGAATGCCGGAGGGCTGATACTATGCCCGCGCCAGGAGCCGCTCTGTTTAGGCGATGTCCCAATCCCAGTTGAAGGTTCAGGCTAAAGCGGACCAAAGCATTCCATAAACGGGTTATAATAATAGGCTTTGTTTCAGGCCTATACATCGTTTTCACGTGAAAGAAGTCATCATGAGCGACAAAGAACTGCGTGCTCGCGTCAAGCTGTTTGGTAACCTTTTGGGCAACGTCCTCCAGTCTCAGGCGGGGGCGCACGTCTTCGAGGCGGTGGAGGCGTTGCGCGAGGGTTATATCGGTCTGCACGGTAAGGACAACCCACGCAAACGCCGGCAGCTTGCGGAATTCATCGGCGAGTTGGACCCGGAGACGCTGACCCATGTGGTGCGCGCGTTCAGCACCTATTTCAGCCTGGTGAACATCGCCGAGGAGTCCTATCAACATCGTCAGCGCCGTATGCTGGTGCGCGAGGGCGGGGCGCTGTGGACGGGGTCATTCGACGCCACCTTGCGCGAGTTTCACGATCAGGGCATCACCGCGCCGCAATTGCAGACGATGCTGGACCGGTTGGCGTACATCCCGGTGATCACGGCCCATCCCACCGAATCGAAGCGCCGCACCATCATGGAGGCGCTGCGCCGCATCTTCGTTACCAGCGAGCGTCTGGACGATCCACGCGTGGGGCCGAGCGAGCGCGATGAAATTGTCCAGTTGCTGGAAACCCAGATCCAGATCCTGTGGAAGACCGACGAGGTGCGGGTGAACCGGCCGACGGTGCCGGAGGAGATCAGGCACGGCATTTATTATTTCCAGGAGTCATTGTTCAGTGCGGTGCCGACGCTGTACCGCTATCTGGAAAAAGCGATCAGGAAAACCTATGGCGCCGATCCGGGCGGCAGACCGGTGGCTGTGCCCAGCCTGCTGCGTTTCGGTTCATGGATCGGCGGTGACCGCGATGGCAACCCGCATGTCACGCCCGAGGTGACGGCATTGGCGCTGCGTCTCCAGACGCGCGCGATCCTCCTGGAATACATCAAGCGGGTGATCGACCTTAGCCATGTGCTGACCCATTCGGTGCTGCTGTGTCAGCCCGCGCCGGCGTTTCTGGCGAGTCTCAAGCGCGACGAGCGTTTTCTCGACAAGGCCTTGCGTGACGCGCCCACCCGTTTCGCCAACGAACCTTACCGCCGCAAGCTGTATGCGATGCGCTATCGTCTGGAGTGCAACCTCACCGAGGTGAAGAAGCGCATCGAGGGCAAGGAGGTGGAAGATTCGGGTATGGGATACTCCTCCGAGGAGGAATTCCTGGCCGATCTTTATCTGATGCACGATTCGCTGGTCAGCCACGGCGATCGCCATGTTGCCGATGGCGAGCTCAAGGATTTGATACGTCTGGCCGAGACCTTCGGTTTTTTCCTGATGTGTCTCGATGTGCGGCAGGAGTCCGGGCGTCATAGCGCGGCGGTGGCCGAATTCTTCGCCCAGCAGCCGGAGACGGTCGATTATCACACCCTGTCCGAAGTGGAACGTCTGGAACTATTGTCGGCGGCGGTCGCCGGGGATCTGCCGCTGAGCATCGACCGCAATGCGCTGAGTCCGGCGACGCTGGAGACGTTGGAGGTGTTCGAGGTGATGGCGCGCATGCGCCGCGAAGTCAGCGCGCGCGCCTTCGGCAGCTATGTCATCTCCATGACCCATGCCGCCAGCCATGTCATGGAAGTGATGCTGCTGGCCCGTGTGGCGGGGCTGGCTGGACGCAATGATGCGGGATGGTTTTGCGATGTCCATATCGCGCCGCTGTTCGAGACCATCAACGATCTGGCGCATATCGAGCAGGTGTTGACGGCACTGTTCGACAATCCGGCCTATGCGGCGCTGCTCAAGGCATCGGGCAACAAGCAGGAGGTGATGCTGGGGTATTCGGACTCCTGCAAGGATGGCGGCATTCTGACCTCGTCGTGGTATCTCTACGAAGCGCAGAAGAAGGTCACCGCCATCGCCCAGGCGCACGATATCGAGTGCCGCCTGTTCCACGGCCGTGGCGGCACGGTGGGGCGCGGCGGCGGACCGACGCACGAGTCGATTCTCGCCCAGCCCGCCGGCACGGTGTTCGGCGAGATCAAGTTCACCGAACAGGGTGAGATGATCTCGTACAAATACAGTAACGCCGAGACGGCGAGCTACGAGCTTAGCATGGGCATTACCGGCCTGCTCAAGGCCAGCCGTGGCCTGATCCATCCGCCCGTCGCCGACAATCCCGCCTATCTCGAAGTGATGGCGCAGTTGTCGCAGGCCGGGGAGGACGCCTATCGCCAGTTGACCGATCGCACCCCGGCTTTTCTCGATTACTTTTACGAGGCCACGCCGGTCAGCGAGATCGGGCTGCTCAATATCGGCTCCCGTCCCTCGCACCGCAACAAGGCGGACCGCTCCAAAGTCTCGGTGCGCGCCATCGCTTGGGTGTTCGGCTGGGGACAGTCGCGCCACACTCTGCCGGCCTGGTTCGGCATCGGCACGGCGTTGGCGAGCTGGCGCAAAAACGCACCCGAGCGCCTGGCGCAACTTCAGGCCATGTACCGCGATTGGCCATTCTTCCGTTCCATGCTGAGCAATACCCAAATGGCGATGTTCAAGGCGGATATGTCCATCGCCCAGGAATACGCCGGGCTGTGCAGTAATCCCGATGCGCTGCGCAGCGTCTATCCCGCGATCCATGACGAGTATGAGCGGACCGTCGCCGCGATTTTCGATGTGGCGTGCATCGAGTCGCTGGTCGAGGAAAACCCGCCGCTGGCGCTTTCGCTGAGCCGTCGCAATCCCTATCTGGACCCGCTCAATCACATCCAGGTGACCCTGTTGAAACGTTACCGGGATACCGCCCTGAGCGATGCCGAACGGGCCGTCTGGCTCGATCCGTTGTTGCGTTCCATCAATGCCATTGCTGCTGGAATGCGCAATACCGGTTAGAACGGCGGGGTGCCGCCGCCACTGCTTTTGGTGACAAAGTTACGGAGAAAGATCGGGCATATTGATACACATATGTCTGGTCTTTTTCGATGTTACCATGGGAGGTGGCGTCATGAAAACTGCGTTCCTCGTCGTGGCGGGCGTGATCCTGATGGCCGCCTCTTTTCATGGTCATGCATTCGGCGGGAGTCGATTCAACACTGCCGAAGAAGCGTGCTATGCGCAGAGTATGGTGGCACTGGATTCTGTGATAAATGCGCGGCTGGGGGTGCACCCTGAAGATGTCTTGCCCCTGGCACGGATCGACCTTCGGGCTCCGGTAACCGTTGCGTATTCGGAGAACATCCTTGGCGTGATCTATGGCGCTTACCTCTGGGAAGGCGAGCCCTCGGGTTATGCCATGCGGGTCTTTCACTGGTGTCTGGTCAGGGGGGGTAGTGCCGGATTTATCGGTGGAGCGGATAGGGTTGTAGCCAGCAGCCCGAGGATATGCACACCAATGCGCTGCCGCGCTCATACCAATCGCCCAGGACGATACGCCGCGCGGGTTTGCCATTGAGGGTGAAATCGTGGATGCCGGGGCGGTGGGTATGGCCATGGATCAGGTGATACACGCCGTGTTCGTGTAAGGCCCGTTCCACCGCCTGTGGGTTCACGTCCATGATTTCTTCGGCTTTCTGGCGCGATTGCTCGCGGCTTTCGTTGCGATATTTTTTGGCGATGGCGGCGCGCTGCTCGGCCGGTAGTGCGAGCATTTGCTGCTGCCAGCGCGGGTCGCGCACCTGGGCGCGGAAGCGCTGATACTCCACATCGTCTGTGCACAGCGTGTCGCCGTGCATGAGCAAGGTGGGCGTGCCGTAAGGGTTGATTATGGTGGGGTCGGGGATGAGCTGGCAGCCGCTGGCCTGTTCGAAGCCGCGGCCCATCAGAAAGTCGCGGTTACCGTGCATGACGTATACGGGTATACCGCTGGTCGTCAGGCGCAGCAAACCCTTGACGACCCGATCGTGCTCGGCCACGGAGGCGTCGTCGCCTATCCAGACCTCGAACAGATCGCCGAGGATGTACAGCGCGTCGGCTTTCGTGGCTTCCTTGTCCAGAAAATCCAGAAACAGCTCGTTCATTTCGGGCCGTTCCGTGGAGAGGTGTAAGTCGGAGATGAATAGTGTGGACATAGACGAGTCCGTTTCTCTTGTTATTCTTCCAAGGGGGCGGAGAGAGAAAGGCTTCTCTCTCCGCCCTGTTTTCTCGTCGCGTTATTTACCTGTTGCCGCGCCGATCATCGTCACCTTCTTGATGACGACCTGCGTTTTGGGGACATCGCTGCGGAAAGGGCCGCCCGAACCGGTGGGGACCGCGCGGATCTTGTCGACCACGTCCATGCCTTCCACGACCTTGCCGAATACCGCATATCCCCAGCCATCCGGGCTTGGATAGTTCAGTCCGTCGTTGTTCACGACATTGATGAAAAACTGCGCGGTGGCCGAATGGGGCGCGCTGGTGCGCGCCATGGCGA
>SBBG01000183.1 GCA_005240065.1 Gammaproteobacteria bacterium
AGACCGCCGAGGCCGTCATCAATCAGGCCAAGCCTCGGCGCATGCTTCTGGTGATGAAGCGTACCGTTGATTCGAAGAGCATGCAGGGCGCCCTGCATGATGCGATCAACGAAAACACGAATGATGCGCAGAGGGCGGCGATCGGTCCGGGCATGGCGAAACTCGGTGCCATTTTCCTTCGTATCCAACCTCGTGAAAATGATCGGATAGCTCTCGATTTCGGCGCGGACGGCGGGGTGAGGATTGCGCACAACGACCAGGTAAAAGACACCCTGTCCGGCCCCGACATTGGCCCGGCGATATTGAAAGTCTGGATCGGGGAGAGGCCGGTGCAGGCGAATCTGAAGGCTGCCTTGCTGGGGCACTAGACCCCGAAGGCGACGCCCAAACTTACCACTTAATTACTGTCCTTATGATCGGAATCTTCGGCGGCACCTTCGACCCCATCCACATCGGCCATCTACAGCCCGTCCTGGAAGTGCTTCAGGATCTGGCTCTGGATGAGATACGGCTCATCCCCTGCCACATTCCGCCGCATCGCACCGCACCGGTCGCGTCAGCCGCGCAGCGGCTGGCGATGCTGGAGGCGGCGATCCGGGGTGAGCCGGGACTGAAAGCGGACGACCGTGAGCTGCGCCGTCCCGGCCCTTCCTACACCATCGACACGCTCACCTCGCTACGCGCCGAGCTGGGCGATACGCCGCTATGCCTGCTGCTGGGGATGGACGCCTTCGCGGGCCTGAACACCTGGCATCGCTGGCGCGAACTCATCCAGCTCGCCCATCTGATCGTCATGCACCGTCCCGGCTCATTGCCACCCGCGCAGGGTGACGTTGGCGCACTGCTCGCCGGGCATCGTGTGGACGACGTCTCCCTGTTACGCTCATGCCAGGCGGGCTATATCTTGCTCAAGGAAGTCACACAACTGGACATCTCCGCCACCCATATCCGCGCCCTCGCAAAGGCGGGCAAAAGCGCGCGCTATCTATTGCCGGATGGTGTGTGGGAATTGATCAAAAAAGAAGGGATTTATGTTTAACGTCTAACGTCGGCGATCAGTCGGCTCATGTCGCGTTACTTGCCGGACGAACTCTTCCCAGCAACTGCCCCATCCTGACCGGCGCACCGGGCTGAATGGCGCGATCGAGATCGCTGCGATCCTTGCCGAACAGCACGATGACCGTGGAGCCCATATTGAACCGCCCCATCTCCGCGCCGCGCTCCAGCGTGATGTTGGTGTCCCGGTAATCCCAATCGCGCGGCGTGGCGCTGGGATGAGGGTTGACCAGCCCCTCCCAAACCGTTTCGATGCCCGCAACGAACATCGCTCCCACCAGGATCATCGCCATCGGTCCGGCCTCGGTGTCGAACATGGCCACCAGCCGCTCGTTGCGTGCGAACAGGCTGGGTACGCAGCGCGCGGTGCGCGGGTTGACGCTGAACAGCCTGCCCGGAATATAAGCCATCTCCCGCAGACGACCGGTCAGCGGCATGTGGATGCGGTGATAGTCTCGCGGAGAGAGATAGATGGTGGCAAAGCGCCCGCCCGTGAACAGCGCAGTACGCGCCGATGCCCCCCCCAGCAATGTCTCCAGACTGTAGTCGCGCCCCTTGGCCTGGAAGATGCGCCCGTCGACGATATCGCCCGCCTGACTGATCGCGCCATCGACCGGACAGGCGATTTCGCCGGCGCCGCCGACCACCGGCCGCGCTCCCGGCTTGAGGGCGCGGGTGAAGAAGGTGTTGAAATCGGGATAGGCGAGCGGATTGCTCTCCAGCGCGATACTCATGTCCACCTGATATTTCTCAATGAACCAGCGCATCTGCCAGTTTTTCCACCACACCTTGCGGCAACGGGTGAGGGTATACATGAACTGCGTCAGCCAGTGATGCGGCATGGGATATTGCGTCACCAGGGTCTTGACGTGATCGGCGAACGAGCAGGATGCGGCTTGCTCGCCGCTAATTGGGAGTTTCGGTGTTTCCATGCAGGGAGAACTGAAGAAATCGGTTGGCTTTTAGGATTATGACCGGAAAATCGTAATATATCAGAAAACACCACGCTCCAGCCGAGATGGGAAACGGGATTTTTCCGCCATAAACCTTGACAGCCGCCCCCCGCGTGCCGTAAAGTGCGCGTCTTATTTTGAGGGGCCATAGCTCAGCTGGGAGAGCGCTTGCATGGCATGCAAGAGGTCGCCGGTTCGATCCCGGCTGGCTCCACCAACATTCGACAGGCCAGCTTCCTGTCTTTGTTGAATCACAATACGTCCCCATCGTCTAGCCGGCCTAGGACATCGCCCTTTCACGGCGGTAACAGGGGTTCGAATCCCCTTGGGGACGCCATATAAATCAAAGGGTTAGGTAAGATTGACCCTTCTTCTTTCGCCGGTGCCAAACTGCTGCCAAACGAGCGTTGTTGGCGGCGCTTGGCTTCATCATGCCAGATCATCAGGCTTATTGATGAGGGTGTCAGCAACAGCTAAAGTTGCTCGACGCCATTGTGATCCATGATTCTGAGCGTGACCACGACCGGAGTATCATCTTCCCCAGCCCCGGCGATGGCCTGAACCGGCTTGCCATCCAGCCGGTCGGCGATCTCCTTGATTGCGGTCAGGTCGCCTTCTTCGGCGCGCGCCACCAAGGCTGAAGCAATGCGCTCCAGGGAACCCTTGTCACGCACCAGCGCCTTATGCAGGGCATCACGGAACAATGCGCCTTTCTTCGCGTTGCGGTTGCCTCGGGGTGCGCCTTTCCTGCCCATTTGATTCAATTCCATCACCTTGACCTGATTGACCAAATTATACACTGAACTCATCACGGCCGCTTTTTGCGCCCGTTCCGTTCGTAGCGTGCGGTGATGTTCCGGGCATGAGTAAACCATGCCTGCTCATCCTCGGTCAGCGGCTGGCCTTCAGCCATGCGCGCCTTCAGGGTCTCTTCCAGGCGGTAGAAGTTCTCCACTCCTTCCGTCCAGGTGGCCCACGTCATGGGGAAACGTCCCATCACTCGCCCCCCTTCTGTATCGGTCCCGGCCAGCGTTCCCGGCCATGTCGCCTGTCTGGATCGTCCGGCCCCGGCGCATAACCTTCGCAGCGCCGAAGAAGGTCACGCACCGGCTCATAATTCCGGCTCGCCACAATCTCGCCGCGCTTCGCCGCTTGGCATCGCCGGGCTATCAGGTTCGCGCATTGGTCGCAGGTACGCCGGTCATCGGGGAAGGGGGCGGGCTTCGGCAGTTCCGCCGCCGCCCGCCCGGTGAAGTAGTCCCGCGCATCCGCGTCCTGCTGGCATTGCTCGATCACTTCGGCAATCGTCACCGCGTCGGTTCCCCCGATCAGCGCCAGCCATGCCCGGATTGCCGTTTCCTCATCAAAGGTCATGGGTGCCGACGGTTGCCGGATGGTCGGGGTAAAGGGTTCCGCCGCTACTGCGTCCGGGTGCCGTTCCAGAATGTCGGCATGGGTCGCCTCGGGACAGCAGGCCACTTCCAGCGGATCGCGGTCGGGGTAGTGAATCAGCCACCAGCGGGAAGCGGTCGCCGTGTCGCCGGCGCCGCCTTTTGCCGGGGATGCGGTTTTTTCTTCCTTGGGGTTTGCTACTGCTACAGTTGCTATTCTTGCTACTGTTGCCGTTTCCCCCTTGGGTTGAGTAGCAGAAATAGCAGGAATAGCAGTAGCAAGGTTCCCGGTGTCGCGTTTCCGAATCAGGGCGGATAGGGTCATGGTGCCACCCCCACCAGCGCCGGGTTAAGGTGAATCGTCAGCCGCTTCCCGTCCTTTTCCAGCCGCA
>SBBG01000224.1 GCA_005240065.1 Gammaproteobacteria bacterium
GCCGGTGTATTTGCGGGATGAGGTGGCGTGGAAAAAAAGCACTTGAGAAAAGGTTACCGGGGTGCTATTGAGCCGGCAATCAAATTCGCCTGTTTTCCAGTGTTTCTCCCAGTGGGTAGGGCGCATCTCACGCACCATCTGTGTGATGCGTGAGACGCACCCCACGAAACAACCGGTGATGACTATATAACAGCTGGTGATGACTATATTTTGATTGCCTGATTAACCCCCAGTGGGTACCTGCCGGGGTTTTTCAGATTGAATGTATGGCGGAGAGGGAGGGATTCGAACCCTCGGTACGGGTTAACGTACACACACTTTCCAGGCGTGCTCCTTCAACCACTCGGACACCTCTCCGGGAATTGACCCTGCCGTGTAAATCCTACAAGCAAGGCGCGGAATCTTAAACCAAAAATGGCTCTTATGCAATGGCGATTGCATGCCGTGTGACTGCACTCCACCGAATTTTTGGCTCGTAGAGCGCAATAGACGAAGGGATTAGTTCGAGCCCCGCCCCTATTATTCCGATTCATTCGACCAGGGATCATCATTGTGCCCCGAGAGACAAGCTATCTTGACGACAGCTTCGTCCTCATATATGCCCCGCTGAACTTCGATCTGAGTCTGCTCGAGATCTGGACGCCATTGGCAAAAGGCGCCACGGTAATTCTGGCCGATATCGCCCACGCCACACAGTCCGATGTTCTATTTCATGTTGTGCCCGGCATCGGACGCCTACGATTGGATCATAGGCGGGGCTCGTTACGTCGTGTTCAGCAGATGATGGATTTCTTCCATGGACGACGTTCGGCCGCATTGTCATGCGCTATGGCGGCGATCACCGTGTCCGTCGCCTCGGGGGTATGTAATTATCCGCACCACCATTGCAAGCATGAAGAATCAGGGAAACGCTGAATAAGGAATTTCTGATGTGTCAGGGATTCCGCAGCACAAGGATGTGCCGGCATTTTCCAATCACCCCAAGTAATTGGAAAATGAAGAAAAGCAAAAATTACTTTTTTCTTTTCTTACTCTGAGAATTTCAGGATGGAATTACTCAGAGCTTCCGTAATCCCACCCTGGGATTCTCAGCACTTCCGTAAAGAAACAGCCCATCAACGCTTCATCGAGTCAAAGAATTCCGAGTTTGTCTTGGTGGCCTTGAGCTTGTCGAGCAGGAATTCCATCGCCGCCAAGTCTTCCATGGGGTGGAGGAGCTTGCGCAGAATCCACATCTTTTGCAGCTCGTCGGGGTGCGTCAGCAATTCCTCGCGGCGCGTGCCGGAGCGGTTGATGTTGATGGAAGGGTAAATGCGCTTCTCGGCGATCTTGCGATCGAGATGGACTTCCATATTGCCGGTGCCCTTGAACTCTTCGTAGATCACGTCGTCCATGCGCGAGCCGGTATCGACCAGGGCAGTGGCGACGATGGTCAGGCTGCCACCTTCCTCGATGTTGCGCGCCGCGCCGAAGAAACGTTTCGGGCGGTGCAGGGCGTTGGCGTCGACACCGCCGGTCAACACCTTACCCGATGAGGGAATGACGGTATTGTAGGCGCGGGCCAGACGGGTGATAGAATCGAGCAGGATGACCACGTCGCGTTTGTGCTCGACCAGGCGCTTGGCCTTCTCGATCACCATTTCCGCCACCTGCACATGGCGGCTGGCCGGTTCGTCGAAGGTGCTGGATACCACCTCGCCGCGCACCGACCGCGCCATCTCGGTCACTTCTTCGGGGCGTTCGTCGATGAGCAACACGATCAGGTAACACTCGGGATGCTTGGTGGCGATCGACTGCGCAATATGCTGCAACATCATGGTCTTGCCGGCCTTGGGCGGCGACACTATCATGGCGCGCTGTCCCTTGCCGATCGGCGCCACCAGATCGATGACGCGCGCAGTCAAGTCTTCGGTACTGCCGTTGCCCAACTCCATCGTCAGGCGCTCGTTGGCGAACAGCGGCGTCAGGTTTTCAAACAGCACCTTGTTCTTGGCATTCTCCGGCGATTCGAAGTTGATCTCGCTCACCTTGAGCAGCGCGAAATAACGCTCACCCTCTTTCGGTGGACGAATTTTGCCGGAAATGGTGTCGCCGGTGCGCAAATTGAAACGCCGGATCTGGCTGGGCGAAACATAGATGTCATCGGGACCGGCGAGGTAGGAACTGTCCGCCGAACGCAGGAAGCCGAAGCCGTCTTGGAGGATTTCCAGCACCCCGTCGCCGAAAATGTCCTCGCCCTTGTGGGCATGTGCCTTGAGGATGGCGAAGATCACGTCCTGTTTGCGTGATCTGGCCATGCCTTCGATGCCCATATCCTGGGCGATATCAATCAGTTCAGAGGGTGGTTTTTGCTTGAGCTCGGTCAGGTTCATGATGGATGTTTGTCAGAATTGGAATGGTATGCAGGTGAAGTTAAAGAAACGGACTCCCGGGAGGAGGGCCGCGCAATCCTAATTAAAGTGCCGCTGAATGTGATGCTGGGGGAAGGTGTTTTCCGCTGCCGCTTGCTTTTTTATGCTGGCACTGCTTAACAACGTTTGGCTAAAGCTATCACTAAACAAGCGCCGCGTCTAGCCCCCACGCAACAAAATTGCGATGGAAGGCTGACACGGCGCGTGCATCAATCAAAGATTACTGTCGATGAACGCCGTCAATTGCGACTTGGAAACCGCGCCGACCTTGGTGGCCTCGACGCTGCCGTTTTTGAACAGCATCAGGGTTGGAATGCCACGAATGCCATACTGGGGCGGCGTTGCCGGATTGTCGTCGATATTGAGTTTGACAACCTTTACCTTGCCTGCATATTCATTGGCGATCTCGTCCAGTATCGGGGCGATCATCTTGCAAGGGCCACACCACTCGGCCCAGAAATCAACCAGCACCGGCGTAGCCGACCGGAGCACTTCGCTGTCGAAAGTCGCATCGCTGACATAAACAATATTCTTACTCACTATGGTATTTCTCCCGGATGAAGGCTGAAGGGCGCCTCTAAAAATCCGCTGAAACCGCGATGGCGGCGCTGAAAATGTGCTCAAATGCTCACGTACTCCGTGTACACTGCGCTTTTTCGCCCACTTCCGTCTTGCCCTCGCGCCTTGATCGAAATTTTTAGAGGCGCCCTGAATTCAAGAAATTTATATGGGTGATTTTATCGGCATTCAACCCTTGCCCTACATTCAAGCCCAATCCCGAACATATTTCAAGCCCAAAAATATAACAATTCTGTTATTCTTTGATCCATGACCACACATTTGACCGACATCCCTTTTTCCAGCTTCGATCTGTCCGCCGCGCTCCAGCAAGGAATTGAAGAAGCAGGCTTTTCATATTGTACCCCGATCCAGGCGGCGGCCCTGCCGCTGGCCCTGGCGGGCAAGGATGTCGCCGGCCAGGCGCAGACCGGCACCGGCAAGAGCGCGGCTTTCCTGCTTGCCGTCATGCACCGTCTGCTGACGACGCCGGCCTCGCCCAAACGTCGGCCCAATCAGCCGCGCGCGGTGATTCTGGCGCCGACCCGCGAGCTGGCGATCCAGATTCACAAGGATGCCGAGGCTCTGGGCAAGCACACCGGCTTGGCACTGGGGCTGGTCTACGGCGGCGCCGGCTACGACGCCCAACGCGCCATGCTCGAAAACGGCGTGGACATTCTGATCGGCACGCCGGGACGCATTATCGACTACTACAAGCAGCACGTCTTCGACCTGAAGGCGGTGCAGGTGGCGGTGCTGGACGAGGCCGACCGTATGTTCGACCTCGGTTTCATCAAGGACATCCGCTTTCTGTTGCGCCAGATGCCGCGCCCGGACAAGCGCCTTGGCATGCTCTTTTCCGCCACGCTGTCGTTGCGCGTCACCGAGCTCGCCTATGAACACATGAACAATCCCGAGCTGGTGAAGATCGAGAGCGACAAGGTAACGGCGAACAATGTCGCGCAGCTCGTCTATCACACCGCCAGCGAGGAAAAGATTCCCGCGCTGATCGGTCTGCTCAAGCACATGGACCCGAAACGCACCATCGTTTTCGTCAACACCAAGCGCGTGGCAGATCAGATCTGGACGTGGCTCGAAGCCAACGGCTTCAAATCCGCTATTCTCTCCGGCGATGTACCCCAAAACAAGCGCATGTCCCTCCTGGCCCAGTTCCAGCGCGGCGAGTTGCCGGTACTGGTGGCCACCGACGTGGCGGCGCGCGGCCTGCATATTCCGGATGTCAGCCACGTTTTCAATTTCGATCTGCCGCAAGACCCGGAAGATTACGTCCACCGCGTCGGCCGCACCGCGCGCGCCGGGGCCAGCGGCGACGCGATCAGCTTTGCCTGCGAGGAATACGCCTTTTCGTTGCCCGACATCGAGCAATATATCGGCCATAAAATACCCGTGGGACGACTGTCGGACGAGCTGCTCGCCACACCCGTCACCCGCCCCTGCAAGGACGCGGCACGGCGGCATCATGCGCCGCAGGCACGTCAGAGCGCTCCCGGCAAGAAACGGCGCGGCAAAGGACGCGGCGCAAAGCAGGAACAAGGGGCGCGAAGATCAGCCTCGACGACGTGATAGAGGCGCCCACAAACCTCATTTAAATCCAACGCATCAGGAGACCCCATCCATGGCACGCATGATTTTCCCCAACGGCGGCGAAATTTCGGATCTCCCCACCCTGCAAGGCAGACTGGCGGCGATCGGTATCACCCTGCGCCACTGGCCCGCGCCCTCCACTCTGCGCGGCATGGAACTAATGGAAAAACCGGCGCTGAGCGATGACGAAAAAGGCGAGTTGCTTACCCTGGTGGACAATCGCTTCGAAGAGCTGAAACGCGAGGCGGGTTACACCACGCGCGACATGATCGTGATCCACGAAAACATCCCCGGCCTTGCCGACATGCTCGCCAAATTCGAGAAAATCCACTACCACACCGATGACGAGGTGCGCTACATCCTCGCCGGCAAGGGTTATTTCGGCTTCGTCGAGCCCGATGGCGCACAGTTCATGCTGGAGGTCAGCGCCGGCGATTACATCAACGTCCCGGCCAACGCCGAGCACTGGTTCACGATGCGCGACTCCAGGCGCATCAAAGCGGTGCGCTATTTCATCGACACCAGCGGCTGGACACCGGTATACACCGATCGCCCCTTGCAGTTCACGAACTGAAGGGCGCCTCGAAGATGGCAAGGACGTTCGATCAACTCACACCACCCGCCGCGCTCGTTGAAATCGGGCGCGATTTTCACGCGCGCGGCTGGATGGCGGGTACCGCGGGTAACCTCAGCATCCGCGTTCATGAGAGGGGTGTGGACAGCTTCTGGATCACCGCCAGCGGCCTGCCCAAGGGCCGCATGGAAGAAACCGATTGCCTGCGCATCGGCGTCGCGGAAGGCGCGATCGTCGAACAATTGCAACCGCGCACCAAGCCCTCTGCGGAAAGCTCGATACACCAGACGATCTACCGGCTTTTCCCGGAGGCGCGCGCCTGCCTGCATGTGCATACCGTGGATGCCTGCCTGGCTTGCGAAAATGTCTGCCCAGGCGTGGAAGAAATGCCGCTCCCGCCGCTGGAAATGATCAAGGGGCTGGGCATTTGGGAACAACACCCGCAAGTCACGCTGCCGCTGTTCGACAATATTCTCGATGTCACCCAGATCGCAGCAGCGATAGAACGGCGCTTCCACGCCACCCCGCCCTGCCTGCCCGCCCTGATGATTCGCAACCATGGCATCACCGTTTGGGGAAACAGCGCGCAGGAAGCCTACGACCGTGTCGAGATCGTCGAATTCATCATGAGCTATATGGCGGGGCGGCGCTGAGCAGGCCACATCATGCACTCTTGCAAGAAGCGCCGGCCGGCACCCCCAGCCTGGTCAGAATCTTGTCCATCAGACACCAGTTGGTGAAACCGCTCTGGAACAGATTGGCGCCGACAAAGGCGGTGAACCACAGCCAGTTTACATTCTGAAACAGCGGACTGGCTTCAACGCCCAACGCCAGGGAAAGCAGGACGAAGAAGCCGGCAATGATACGGACGACGCGGTTGACAGTCATGGCAAGCACCTCATATTTAGTAAATTAGTTAATTCTAATATACAATCCCCGGCGCTACTTTTCAATACCATCACCCGCTAAACACACCGTTCCCGCTCCGCAAAATCTCTACCCTTGACAGTGGCCAGAGGGCGTGGCATAAAGCTTTCGTTGAATTTCATTCAACAATAGGGAGTCCCTGCCGTTATTATGAGGGGATCGTGGTTGTCATTAACCATCGATAAAAATCCGTTAGTCAAACTGTAATCAGGAGAGAAGAATGAAAGCACGTTTGTTAGCCGTTTCCGCAGCAGCGGTCATGATGTTTAGCGCGGGTCAGGCGAGCGCCGACCTGGATCTGGCCAAAGCGAGCGGCTGCCTGGCTTGCCACTCGGTGGAGAAGAAGGTTGTCGGCCCAGCCTGGAAGGATGTGGCGAACAAGTACAAGGGTGACGCCGGCGCCAAGGCTGCTCTGGTCGAGAAGGTGAAGAAGGGCGGCAAGGGCAACTGGACCGAAGTCACCGGCGGCACCCCGATGCCCCCCTACTCTCCCCGCGTTTCCGATGCCAACATCGAGAAGCTGGTGGACTTCATTCTGGCTCTGAAGTAATTCTCAGGGTGGAAGGAAAACAAAAGCCAGCCTTCAGGCTGGCTTTTGTTTTTTGGCTGCTTAAATCTCCATCAACTCGAAATCTTCCTTGCCCGCCCCGCAATCCGGGCAACGCCAAGTCAGCGGCACATCTTCCCAGCGGGTACCGGGCGCGATGCCTTCGGCAGGCAATCCAGCCGCTTCGTCGTACACAAAACCGCAAATGACACACATATAAGTTTTCACAACTGTTTGAACCGTCACAATACACCCCCCACTAAATCTATCGATATCATCAACAACGCGCTCCCGCTACTGGTAAAATGCATGTAATCTTAATCATAATGGTGATTTATTGATTCTTTTCAAGGTATGCAAACCATGACCGAGCAACAATCCATCCCGGTGGTGATGGTTTTCGCTGGATGCGACTCCACCGGGGGAGCGGGTATCCAAGCCGACATCGAAACCCTGGCCAGTATGGGCTGCCATGCAGCGCCGGTGATTACCGCCATCACGGTTCAGGATACCACACACGTCCAGGGGTACGCGCCCACCGACGCCACACTGGTAATCGCCCAGGCGCGCGCGGTGCTGGAAGACATGCCGGTATCGGCTTTCAAAATCGGCATGGTGGGCAGCACCGAAAATATCGAGGCCATCCATACCCTGCTGCAGGATTACCCGGACATTCCCGTCGTACTCGATCCTGTGCTGGCGGCGGGCGGCGGCGGTGAACTGGCCGATGAAGAGATGCTGGACGCAATGGTGTCGCTGCTGCTTCCCCTGGCGACGGTACTGACGCCCAACAGCATGGAAGCGCGCGCCCTGGCGCCGGAGGCGGATACCCTGGACGCGATGGCCCAGGAAATCCTGGAGGCGGGATGCGAGTTTGTCCTGATCACCGGTACCCACGAAAATACGCCGACGGTCATCAATACGCTGTACGGCAACCGCCGCCAACTGGAATCCTTTTCCTGGGAACGCCTGGCGGCGAATTATCACGGCTCGGGTTGCACACTGGCCTCCGCCATCGCCGGGCTTCTGGCGCACGGCATGGAACCTTTTACCGCTATCCACGAGGCGCAGGAATACACTTGGGACACGCTGAAACACGGTTATCGCGTCGGTATGGGACAGCATCTGCCCAACCGGCTGTTCTGGGCACGCGGCGAAGATCAGGAAACATGAGGCGTCTACGTGGCTTGTACGCCATCACCGACAGTGCGCTGATAACACCGGATAAACTGACCGAAGCGGCTGCCCGAGCCATCATGGGCGGAGCCGCCGTGATTCAATATCGCGACAAGGGCACTGATACAACCCGCCGCGAACGGGAAGCACGCGGGCTGCTGGCGCTATGCCGTGCCCATGGCGTGCCGCTGATCATCAACGACGACATCGACCTCGCTGCCACGATTGGCGCCGATGGCGTGCATCTCGGCCGCGATGACATCACGCTGGATGAAGCAAGGCGCCGCTTGGGCGATACCACGCTGATCGGCATGTCCTGCTACAATGATCTTGCCCGCGCCGAGGCGGCTCAGGCAGCGGGAGCCGATTATGTCGCCTTCGGCCGCTTCTTCGGCTCGCACACCAAACCGAATGCGGTGCAGGCTGGCGTTGAATTGCTTCACCAAGCCAAGCAACAGCTGGACATCCCGATCGCCGCCATCGGCGGAATCACGGTGGAAAACGGCGCGGCGTTGATCGAGGCCGGCGCTGACATGCTGGCGGTCATCCATGGTGTCTTTGGCCAAACAGACATTACCGGCGCGGCGCGAAGCATCGCCCTGCTTTTCAAACCTCAAAAACCGGCAGCTTGATACAACTTTAAGGAGAACCCATGACCCGAAGCCACGAACTCTTCCAGCAAGCCCAGAGACACATCCCCGGCGGTGTGAATTCGCCGGTGCGCGCCTTCCGTGGCGTGGGCGGCGAGCCAGTGTTTTTCAAGCGCGGCGCGGGCGCCTATGTCTATGACGAGGACGACAAGCGCTATATCGACTACGTCGGCTCATGGGGACCGATGATCCTGGGACACTCCCACCCCGATGTCATCAAGGCGGTACAGGAAGCCGCCGCGAACGGTCTGGGGTTCGGCGCCCCCACCGCCATCGAAACAACGATGGCCGATCTGCTCTGCACGCTGGTGCCGTCGATGGACATGGTGCGCATGGTCAGTTCCGGCACTGAGGCGACCATGAGCGCGATCCGCCTGGCGCGCGGCTTCACCGGCCGTGACAAGATCGTTAAATTCGAGGGCTGCTACCACGGCCATTCCGATTCGCTGCTGGTCAAAGCCGGCTCGGGCGCGCTGACCCTGGGCGTGCCGACTTCGCCCGGCGTGCCCGTCGCGCTCGCCGAACACACCATCACCCTCGACTACAACAATCTTGCGCAGGTCGAAGAAGTCTTCGCTCATGTCGGCCACCAAATCGCCTGCATCATCGTCGAACCGGTGGCGGGCAACATGAACTGCATCCCGCCGCTGCCCGGCTTTCTGCAGGGGCTGCGCAAGGTATGCAGCGAGTACGGCGCGGTGCTGATTTTCGACGAAGTGATGACCGGCTTTCGCGTCGCCCTGGGCGGGGCGCAACAATATTATGGTGTGACACCCGACCTCACCACCCTGGGCAAGGTCGTCGGCGGCGGGCTGCCGGTCGGCGCGTTCGGCGGCAAAAAGGAAATCATGCAGCACATCGCCCCGCTCGGCCCGGTCTATCAGGCCGGCACACTTTCCGGCAACCCGGTGGCGATGGCGGCGGGGCTGGCCACCGTTTCCCGCCTCACCGCGCCCGGCTTTTATGAGCACCTGTCGGCGATGACCCAGCGTCTCGCTACTGGCCTGGTGGAACGCGCCGAGGCAACAGGCATTCCGCTATGCGCCAACCAGGTGGGCGGCATGTTCGGCATCTTCTTCACCGATCAGCCCAGCGTCTCCAGCTACGCCCAAGCCGTCAACTGCAACGTCGAACACTTCAAGCTGTTTTTCCATGGCATGCTGGAACAAGGCGTCTACCTTGCCCCCTCCGCCTTCGAGGCCGGTTTTGTCTCCGCCGCCCATGGCGAAACGGAGATCGACGCCACACTGGATGCGGCTGAAAGGGTGTTGACTGGTCTTTGAGACAACGCCCTTTACGATTTCCGCAGGTTGAAGAATCGCAGGGCGTTGCGCCCTGATTTCTTCGCCTGGTACATGGCGATGTCGGCTTGTTTCATCAGCTCATCCAGCGACTGCTGGTGTCCCTTGAATGTGGTGGCGCCGATGCTGGGAGTGCTGTGATATTCGTGGTTGGCAAGCTGGTAAGGCCGATTGAGAGCGAGCAGAATTTTCTGGCCGATTTCTTCCGTCTGTTCCGCCGCTTCAAAAGCGTGCTCACTCAGACCCTCCAGCATCACCACGAACTCGTCACCGCCCAAACGCGCCACGGTGTCGCCTTCGCGCACACAGGACACCAAGCGTTGCGCAACCTGTTGCAGCAACAAGTCTCCCTTGTCATGCCCAAGCGTGTCATTGAGCGACTTGAAATTGTCCAAATCAATGAACAGCAGCGCGCCTCCTTTGCCACTACGCCCGCTGGAAGCCAATGCCTGCTGAAGCCGGTCCAGCAGCAGCCGGCGATTGGGCAGACTCGTAAGATGATCATAAAACGCCAGGTACTGGATCTCTTCAGCCGCCACTTTGCTCGCGGTAATGTCGGCGAGTGTGCCAACATAATTGGAAACAATGCCATCCGCGCTTTTAACCGCAGTGATGGTGAAATAGCCCGGATAGTCCTTGCCGTTCTTGCGACGGCCCCAGATTTCGCCTAGCCATGCGCCAACGTCATTGACCGCCTGCCATATTGCGGCATGGAAATTCGCATCGTGACGATCAGACATGAATACCTGTGTGGTCTTACCGATCATGTCTTCCGCGTCATAGCCGGTAATGGAAATAAATGCCTGGTTAACCCGCTGAATTACGTCATTGACATCGGTGATGATCATGCCTTCCTGGGATTCGAAAGCGGTCGCGGCGATGCGCAGGTCGGCTTCATATTGCTTGCGCTCGGTGATGTCTTGAACCGTGCCAAGCATTTTCAGAGGGCGTCCTTGAGCATCGAAATCCAGCTTACCCAAGCCATGCACCCAGCGTTCGGCCTGATCATCGTGACGGATGATGCGGTATTCCTTGTCGAATACCTTGCCCTGGCCGATAACTTCGTCTCTAAGGTAATCGGCCATCATCGCGCGGTCGTCGGGATGTACCAGCGCCACCCATCCCTCCACGGAATGTTCGTATGCTTCGTTTATCCCAAATACCTTGTCAAGCACGTCCGAGCCTTTCCACAGACCGCTGGGAATATCCAGCACATAACTACCCAAGCCGGCGATGGTCTGTGTTTCCTTGAGCAATTCTTCGCTTTCGCGCAACACCTCCTCGTTGTGTCGCAGCAAAACATTCATGTTCTCGAGCAACGCATTCTGTTCGGCGAGTTTGCGGTTGATGAGCTTAAGCTCGTCTTCCTTGCGTTTTCTGTCATCGATATTGAACGTAGCACCGATAAACCGACGGCCCCGAGTGTCACCGTCGCGATCCATGATTTTGCCGTAGTTGGCATACCAGACCCATGCGCCGTGCTCGGCGCGCAACCTGAATTCGCAACGGTATTGCGCCGTCGCCCCTGTCAAATGGGCATCGATGGCGGCCTTGATCACCGAGACATCGTCGGGATGGACGATCGCAAAAAGATCATCGATGTAGGAGAGGGCCTCCTCTTCGCTATAGCCGAGCTCCGCAAAGGTCTTGCTTGCCTTGTGGGTGACATCGCCGGTAACCAGATCGTTTTCCCAAAGATCGAGACCGGCTGCTTCCAGAGCAAGCTCCAGACGCTCCTTGTTGATATCCTGTTCACTCATGGCCGCATCTCAACCAGAGTAAGGAAGCGCACCGGCATAGCCGATGTTGCGCAGCAGGCCGGCGAACGATGTTACAACACCGGGAGCATTGTAAAGCTCTGGTGCGGCCTCGACTTTGATGACACTGACGGTTTTGCCCGTGCTCTTGCCCGTGCTCGAATCAAAATATACCGCAAGATCATCGGTGGCGTTGGAGAAACTGAGGCCCGTACTTTCGGAGTAATAGCAAATTGAATCCGGCGCGATAATGTCGGGCACATTGCTCAGGCTCGAATACATGATCAAGTTTTCGTTCAGGTTGTAGATATAGTGCGTTTCGGTGCTGCTGCCCTGATCAGGCGTGTTGTCCAGCCGGATGATACCCGCGTCGAGCGACGCGTTGGTAGTCGACTGCGTAACAGCGGTGATATAGAAATTGGCGAGCGTGGGCGTAGCCGTGCGTCCGGTGATGCCGGTGATCTGCGCCGCGACCTCGGCGGTTGGGGGAAAACCTGAGGCGGTTAACAAGAATTGCCCCAGAGCCCATGCCTGCCGCAGCGTCCCGGCGATATAGTTGCCTGACAAGGCATGGCCATTGTTTGCATTGGAGGGCCACAGCGCAATCCCGGAGAAGCTGCCAAAGGCCGAAACGATACCGCCAGCCAGCACCTCGATTTGGGCGGCAGTCGCGGCATTCAGCGTAGCGGACTGTAAAGCCGTTATCGTCCCGGCATCGTTGGCCAGCACACATGGATTCGCAGCGAGCAGCGTACTGCCGCTATACGTAGTCTGCGGCAACTCGGGCACGGCCCGCCCGGCGCCGTCACCATCGACAACCCATTGAATAGCATTGTTAAACATCGATGCCGCGATGAGCGGCACAATCGAATTGATCGGTCCAATTTCGACTGGAATGACGCAGCCTAGCGTGGCTCCTGTTGTGTTCTCGAAGAGATTGACTGTGTTGGTGATGGAATATTCGATATCTGCCAGTGTCAGGCTATCGGCAGCATCGGGCGAACCCATCATGGCCATGACGCAACAGTTTGTCATGCCGTCGTAATCCTGCACCCGCACAGTGCCGCTCCAATTGTTGGCCAGCTCCTCGATCACGTTGACGGCATCGTGATAACTGCCGCCTCCACCACTGGCAAGAATCGCGGCACCCGCGGCTATGTATTGAAAATCGGTGATCCCATATTCATTGACGGTCATCGTTTTTCCTTTTTTTATGCGCGGGATTGCTTAGCCACGAACCTACTTTAGAACACCGCCGCCTCACAACAAGACGCGGTATCGCTGCGCTTAATAAAGGGCAGGAGAGCTGACGTGCCTGGGCGAAAAAAAGGTTAATATTATCACCATTGTTAGAGTCTGTTGACATTTCAGAGCGCCACTGATATCGAAATTGCCGACTTCCGCTTGTCGCCTGTCGCTATTCTGCGTATAATACGCGGTTTACGCCGGGGACGATGTTGCGCAAGGCGCGCAAGCCGCTGGCTTCCAGTTTCGATACGTGAGGTTGCAATGAAAGCCGATATCCATCCTGCCTACAATGAAATCACCGTGACATGCAGTTGCGGCAACAGCTTCAAGACGCGCTCCACCTCGGGTAAAAACCTGGGTCTGGACGTGTGCTCGGTGTGCCACCCCTTTTACACCGGCAAGCAGAAGATCGTCGATACCGCCGGCCGTGTGGACAAGTTCCGCCAGAAGTACGGCATGAAGTAAGAGCGTCGCAGGCGGTTATGCCGCTGGTCATTGACTTCCGAAGGGCGCCCAATGTGGCGCCCTTTTCTTTTCGCATCTGGCTCGCCGGGCTGTTTTTCGGCTGCTGGGCAACCACTGCCGCCGCCACCGCCGCCGATTGCAAACCAAGCCACACCGATGAGCGCGTCACGGTGGCGCACGTTCACGATGGCGATACGCTCCGCCTCACGGATGACCGCAGGATACGCCTGATCGGCGTCGATACTCCCGAGCTGGGACGTGACGGCCATCCCGCCCAGCCGCTCGCTATCGAGGCGCGCGATACACTTCGGGCAATGATCAAGCCTGGCGACACCCTCCATTTGCACTACGATGAAGAGCGTTACGACCGCTACGGCCGCACCCTCGCCCATGCCTATCTGGACAATGGCGCGAGCGTGGAGGCGCAACTGCTGCAACAGGGCTTGGCGGCGACATTGACCATTCCACCGAATACCGGAAACCTCGCCTGTTATCAGGCCGCCGAACGAGAAGCACGGCAGCGGCGGCGTGGTATCTGGTCGCAGCCCGAATATCAACCTGTCGCCGCGACGAGCTTGACGGGCGATGAGCAAGGCTTCCGCCTCGTCACCGGCAGGGTAACGCGGATCAGCGACCACAATGGCAACAGGTTGATCCGCCTGGAGGACAAGATCACGCTGCGCATCAGCCGCAAATATCTGGCCTATTTCACCCGGCTGTCGCCCGACCGCCTCCAAGGGCATGCCGTACTTGCCCGCGGCCGGTTATACTCCGATGCCGGGAGCGGCGAATTGCAGATGAAAATTCGCCACCCTTCGGCATTACAGGTAACCGAAGTGGAGTAGAATACCTGTCATTCCTGCAATCAAAACGAGTGTGAACCCGCCATGATCGACGATCTCAAACAAGCCGCCCTTGCCTATCACGAACATCCCAAGCCCGGCAAACTCGGCATCACCGTCACCAAGCCCTGCGACACCCAGCGCGAGCTGGCCCTGGCCTATACGCCGGGCGTGGCCGAACCGGTGCGCGAGATCGCCAAAGACCCCGAAGCCGCTTATCGCTATACGGCAAAAGGCAACCTGGTGGCGGTGATTACCGACGGCACAGCGGTGCTCGGCCTGGGTGACGTGGGAGCGCTGGCGGGCAAGCCGGTGATGGAAGGCAAGGCGGTGCTGTTCAAGAAATTCGCCAACATCGATGTCTTCGACATTGAAGTGAATGCCGGCTCGCCGCAGGCGTTCATCGACACCGTGGCGCATATCGCGCCGACCTTCGGCGGCATCAATCTGGAAGACGTCGCCGCGCCGCACTGCTTCGAGGTGGAGGAAGCCCTCATCGAGCGTCTCGATATTCCGGTATTTCACGACGACCAGCACGGCACCGCCATCATTGTTGCCGCCGGACTGCTCAATGCGCTGGAATTACAGGGCAAGCCGATCGAAGAGGCACGCATCGTGTGCCTGGGCGCCGGTGCGGCCGGCATCGCCTCGATGCGCCTGCTGGTGGCGCTGGGCGCGAAAAAACACAACATCTTCCTCACCGACCGCCAGGGCGTAGTGCACAGCGGCCGAACCGACCTCAACACCTACAAACGCGAATTCGCCATCGACACCGGCAAACGCACCCTGGCTGATGCCATGCAGGACGCCGACGTGCTGATCGGCGTATCCGGCCCAGACCTGGTGACGCCAGAGATGCTGGAAGTCATGGCGCCCCGCCCCATCGTCTTCGCCCTGTCCAACCCCGACCCGGAAATCCGCCCCGCCGTGGCCCACGCGGTACGCAGCGACCTGATCATGGCCACCGGGCGCAGCGACTACCCCAACCAGGTCAATAACGTGCTGGGCTTCCCCTTCATCTTCCGCGGCGCCCTCGACGTGCGCGCCACACGCATCAACCAGGCCATGCAAATCGCCGCCGTGCACGCCCTGCAAGCGCTGGCCCGCGAACCGGCGCCGCGCGAGGTGCTCGAC
>SBBG01000092.1 GCA_005240065.1 Gammaproteobacteria bacterium
GGATCGGAGGAGAAAAATCGCAACGACCATCGCCACCACGCGCTGGATGCGGCGGTGATCGCCGTCACCGATCAGGGTTTGTTGAAACGTTTCGCCGATGCCAGCGCCAGTGCGCGGGAAAAACAACTCGACCGTTTAGTGGAGAGCATGCCGTTTCCGTGGCCAACCTACCGCGAACACGTGGAGCGGGCATTGAATCACATCATCGTCAGCCACAAGCCGGATCATGGTTATCAGGGTGCCATGCATGAGGAGACTGCATGGGGTCTGCGCGATGGTGGCGTGGCTACACGCCGTGTGCGGCCAGAGGATGGAGGGCCGCGCCAACGTGAATTCCAGAACAAGAATCTGGTGATGATAAGCAGCACGCGGGATGCAAAACGCCACGGCCTGGATGAGCAGGGAAATCCAAAGCCGTACAAGGGTTATGTCGGCGGCAGTAACTATTGCATCGAGATTTGGCGCGATGAAAAAGGTAAATGGAACGGTGATGTGGTCTCGACTTTTCAGGCTTATCAAATAATGCGAGACCTTGGTGAGGCCGAAGGTATGAAGCGGCTCCGCCACCCGTCGCTCAGCCAGTCTGGGAAGCCGCTCGTGATGCGGTTGATGATCGATGACCTCGTTAGGATGGACGCCAATGACGGAATGAAAACCATGCGTGCCGTCAAAATCGGCGGCAACGGCCAGATATTTTTCGCACCGCATAATGAGGCGAATGTGGATGCGCGTAATCGGGACAAGAATGATCCATTCACATATATCTCAAAAATGGCCGGTTCTCTCCAGAAGGCACAAGGCCGCCGCGTGGTCGTATCCGAAATAGGCGACCTGCGCGATCCCGGCTTCAAAGGCTGAATGCGATGATCGGCCGCATCGTCGAAGTGGCCGATGACCGGCGGTATTTGTTCGTGTCGCGTGGCTTCATGGTCGTGCAGGATACCGATGGTGAACGCAAGGAATTGGGGCAAGTACCGCTGGACGACATCGCCGCCGTGATCGCCAATGCGCATGGCTTGAGTTATTCCAACAACCTGCTGGTGGCGCTGGCGGCGCGCGGCGCGCCTTTCGTGCTATGCGCCGCCAATCACAACGCCGTGGGAATGCTATGGCCGGTGGACGGAAACTTTCAACAGGCCAAGCGTTTCGATGCGCAACTGGCCGCGAGCAAACCCACGCACAAACGTCTATGGGCGGAGATTGTGCGCGCAAAACTGCAACAACAAGCCGCTGCGCTTGAAGCCGCCGGGGCGTTGTTTGTGCCTGTTGCCGCGTTGGCAGCTAAAGTGCGTTCCGGTGACCCGGGCAATCTGGAGGCGCAGGGCGCGCGGCGTTACTGGGGCCTGCTATTCGGCGAGGATTTCCGCCGAGATCAGAACGGTGGTGGCGTGAATGGCATGCTCAACTATGGGTACACCGTGTTGCGCGCCGCTACCGCCCGCGCCATCATCGCGGCGGGGCTGCATCCCACTTTGGGCTTGCATCATTGCAACGAGGGTAATGCCATGCGCCTGGTTGACGATTTGATGGAGCCCTTCCGGCCGATGATCGACCTCATCGTCTGGCAATTGCAACGCAAGGGTGAGTCGCAGGTCACGCCGGATACCAAGCGCGTGCTGGTACGTTCGCTCTACGACGATATGCAGACCAGTTCGGGAACCACTCCGATGATGGTGTGCATGCAGCGGCTTGCGATTTCGCTCGCGCAGGTCTATTTGGGTGAGCGTGACAGGCTCGACTTGCCATTGCCCGGTCTGCCGCTGGTGCTGGCGGCGAATCTCGCCGCCGATGACGATTAACCCATGCTCAGCGGGTACCGGCTGATGTGGATCGCCGTCATGTTCGATCTGCCGGTGGTCGAGAAGCCCGAACGCAAGGCCGCCACCGATTTTCGCAAGGCACTGCTGGACATGGGGTTCGAGATGGCGCAATTCTCGGTCTACATGCGTTTCTGCAGCAGCCAGGCGCAGATTGACACCTATTGCAAACGCATCGAAGCCGCCTTGCCCGAGGGAGGTAAAGTGAATATTCTAACCTTTACCGACAAACAATACGAACGCATCGTCTCCTACTTTGGAAAAGCCAAGCAACCCGCTAAAAAATCGCCTGACCAGTTCGATCTTTTTTGATCGTATGGCCGGTTTTTGTGGTCCGAAAAAGGCGGAACCCGCTGAAGAATCAGAGAGTTCCGTGACTGGGAGTTTACATCATCGGGATATGCGCTGTGACCGGAACTTACCGCAAGGCCAATGTTGATAACATACTAGTTTACATCATCGGGATATGCGCTGTGACCGGAACTTCGCTTCAAGCTGCACCATCGCCCTGAGAAGTTTACATCATCGGGATATGCGCTGTGACCGGAACCGTCCAGCCATCCGTAATAATCGACCGGCCAGTTTACATCATCGGGATATGCGCTGTGACCGGAACTGTTTCATATCCGCGGTTCTCCTCAATGTTAGTTTACATCATCGGGATATGCGCTGTGACCGGAACCGTCGGTACGGGGAAGGAGAAAGATAAGGAACCCCTGTCTCAGGTCGAATGAGAAGTTCAATCCAGCTCCCGCTCCCCGAGTAGAGCAGAGCATACACTACCCGATACATGCGTCAGAAATCGGACAGGTACTGTTTCCAGAATTCCCAGGAGAGGTAGCACCAGCCCTTCGGCTCGACATGTATCAGGTTGCCGACCAGGGCCTGGCTGGCTTGTGTTTCGGGCACTGCATTGGCTAGGGCAATGCTCTCGGTGTAGGGGATGATGTTGTCGTTGCGGTCGGCGATTGCCGTAGGGATTGGGCTGTATATATCGCCATTGGAAGACGCCTTTGCCGAGCGCCTTGTCGCTTACTATCACAGCGTCATGGGCTCGCGCGCAGCGGCCAGCCAGCTCGGCGTTTGATGCAAAGGCCCGGGAGACGGGCGTGAAGTTTACCCGTTTCCCGGCATCGAGCTTACTTCAATCTCATGCAATTGGCATAGTACGTCACCGTACCAGGCCAATCGGAAAATATTCCGAGAATTCCAACATCCTTGGCGAGCACATCGAGAGTCTCCATGGTATCGCCCTCATTGTTCAGCGCGCCTTGAATGGTTTGGTAATACCAGCCGCCGTTGCCATCGGCGAGATGGCCCGAACGCTCGAGCGTCCAGGTAATGATGTCCAGCCCCGCCGCTTTGGCGTTGTTTGCATACTCGGAAGGAACGATCTTGCCATCGCCATCGAGCGCTACCAAGGCCCAGAGGGGCGGTGCCACGATCTTCACACCGTCATTTGCATAGCCCTGCAGTTCAGCGAAGCCGGGCAGGTCTGCAGGAGACTCGGCATCATCGAGAAACACCGCTTGTTTGCCGAATGCCGGTTCGCTTCTGATCCAGTACATGATGTCAGCGTAATCGAACGATTGTGGCCAGACTTTGCGCGCTGGTACCCGGGCTGACTTGTATTCGTCGATCATCTTCTGGGCATAGCCTTCCTGGGTCAAACCGTCGAAAGGCATCTGCACACTCGGGCTCTTGAGTTCCGGCGTCATCTTTGCACCCAGCGATTTGAACAGCTCGATGCTTTCCTTGTGGGTCAGCAAGGTGCCGCTGCTCGGGCCGGCGTACAGGTCGGTGCGCCAGTTGGCCGTCCCCCCGAGATACTCCTCTGCCGTTTTCGCCCGCGGGTTGAAGGCATCCATCTTGCCGCGCAAGGTCTTGAATTCGTCAACGGTTATGTCGCTGGTACAACATTGCGCAGTCGCCGGTTGAAGCAGTGCGCCACTAACAGGATCGATGACCGCAGGCGTAAAAGGTACGGAACATTTCGCCGCCAGGGGCGTGGCGAGAATGTTGGTGGTGGTGTGCAAGTCACATTGGGAGTGGCGGCACACCAGCTCTTTATCCTTCGTAAAGGTCACGTCACATTCCAGAATACCGGCGCCCATCCGCGCGGCAGCCTCATAGGACTCCTTGGTGTGTTCCGGAAATTGCAGCGGCGCACCCCGGTGGCCGATGGAAAAATCCGTCCGTTTGAAGGGTCCTTCAGAGCAGCTTTGAAGCTTGCTCTTCAAGGGACTGGCATCCATGTCATCGACAAGAAAATAGGGTCGTGGGCCGACTTGGACGTTGAGACCGCGCTGGTACTGCGGTCCTGATTCGTTACCCTGGGGGGTTGCGAACGCTACGAGTGGCAGAGCCAGTATTGCCGCAGCGGCGGCGACAGCGTTACTTACTTTCATGGCGGTTTCCTCAAAGTTGTAACAGATGTCTTCGCGCCGGTTTTTTTTAGGGAAGCTCTGATAATTCCATCCTGGAATTATCAGAGCACGAAAAGCAAAAAAGTGATTTTTGCTTTTCTCCATTTTTCAATCACTTGGGGTGATTGAAAAATGCTGGCACCTCCGTGTGCCGCGGAACCTCTGAATTGATCAGAGGTTCCTTAGGGATTACCTTCGACAATTTCCTGCTGAAAACTGAACACCTGTTCGGAACGCGGATCGACGCTGACTCGGATCCAATGGACGTTGCCCGCGCCAAAGGTTTCTACGCGCGTGAAGTTACCCAGGAAACGCTGGTTGAGAAGGCGTGGCTTGTCGACGCGGAAGTAATGGGAATCGCCATGCGCCAGCACTACCGGTTTTCCATAGGCTTGGGCGCGGGTCTCCAACGCGGTGAGGAAATCCTCATAACCCTGCCGGTCGGCAACGCTTTGATCGAATTCCAAGCCGGGATTAGCCTGAATCATGATGAGTATTCCCGGTGCTCCATCGCGCTCAGCCTCATCGAAGGTGCCGTGCAACCAGGCAAGATTGGCCGCGTTGCGCCTCGCTACCTCCGCATCATCGGCCTGGGTGCGCATCGCACTGGATCCCGGTTGAAACGCGGCTTGCGCATTGTTGCTGCCCACGATGTGCAGCGTGGCGAAAACGACCCTATTGTGTGTCCAGCGCACGTTTTCGGGAAACTCCTCATGGCCGGGCGTTTGGGCTTGACTGGTGACTTTCATCGGCACTGCACCGAGCGTGACGCCGGGCGTGGGAAAGAATACCTGGCGTAACTTGGCCAACCGCTCCAGAGGCTGGTATTGCCCGTTGTTGATGCGGTGACAATCGGTCCACTCGTTGTCGCCAGGGGTGTAGATGAACGGCTTTTGGAATTCGCCGAAGCGAGTTAACCGATCAGCAAACATCTCGTCGCTGCACAGAGTCGAGCCATTTTTGATGTCACCGGCATGCAGCACCCATTTGATTTTGTTATCGCCGTTGATCTCACTCACGAGGCGCTCGAAGGGCGGGTAAGCGACACCCGGGGTGTTACTGGCAACATAAGGCGTATCGCCGATCAAGGCGAATTCGAAGGGGCCTTGGCCCTGGGGTGGTTTGATCTCCCGGTCAGCGTGAGCCGCAGCGGTGGACAGGGACAGAACGCTGGCAAGCGCCAGCACATGAATACAACCGGGTCGCATGAGCCTCTCCTTGTGGTTGTAACGACGATGGCAGAAGTATGAAGGGATCATGTGACAAGGTTATGAAGCGCAGATGACAGAAATCGCATTGCAGCGTTAAGCCGCCGGCACCGCAAGTTGATTGCCTGGGCCGTGCTCATGCCGATACGCACCATAGCTCGAATCAAGTGGCTAGGTGCAGAGGCGGCATTGATGTCGGCGAGCACCAGCAAGGCTTGATAGCCCTGGGTCGCTGGATGCCAGACAAGCAGCACTGCCAGGACAATCAGACTTGCCCAGCCGATAAGGCGTATCCCATGAAAATGCCTGGCCCTGATGACCGTGTCCCTGTTGATTCCGCATGTCTAGCGAGCTGGCGGCGAGACGGAAAACAATTCACCAGAGGTTAATATAGCCGATCAACTTACTTGAAAGATGAAAGCCGGGAATTTCGCCGTCCCTCCCTGGACGGCGGAGCCTGTAAGAGTATCGGCTTAGCGGATGAGAATGCTATCGCCCTTGCCGGCATTGGGGTCGGCGTCAGGCTTGTTCATCAGCACCGTGATGGCGCCGCGCATCGCCGCGCCCATGGTGTGATCGACGATGGCGTTGTTGGTGGGACGGTCCGCGGGCGAGACGATATCCAGCGTTGCCGCTTCGGATACGCCCAGTTGCAGCGTGGCCATGCCATGGATCACGTTTTTGGGATTACCGTTGAGATAGACGCGATCCCAGATACCGGCGATCGGGTGGATGGCGGCGGGCAGGTTGACGTTGGCGTTGACGTAATAGATACGCACGCGCTCGCCCGGTTTGGCCTCGAGCACCTTGCTGGCATTCGGGTCATGAACCGGATCATAGTTGAACATCTTGCCGTTGATCAGCGTGCCGGTCCAGCCCTGGTTTTCCATGATGGCGTGATGATCGTCGGCGTTGGGGAAGAACTGGCCCTGGACCAGGACGTATTCACGATCCGGCTTGGGATAGTCCTTGCTGTAGCCTTCCTTCGGATCGACGATGACGATGCCATACATGCCGCGGGCGATATGCTGGTGCATGGGCATGGAGCCGCAGTGATACATGAACACGCCGGGATACTTGGCATCGAATTTGAATTTCTTGGTCTCGCCGGGTTTGACAGGGGCGAATTCCTTGAGCACGTCGACGATGGCGGCGTGGAAATCCATCGAGTGGCTTTCCTTGTTGGTGTTGTCATTCACCAGTTCGAATTCGACCGTGTCGCCTTCCTTCACGCGTACCACGGGGCCGGGGATACCACCATCGAAGGTCCAGGCCGGATACTCCGTGCCCTTGTTATCGATCTTTACCATGGACTCCTTGGCGTGCATGGTGACTTTGACGGTCTTGGCCGCGGCAACGCCGGTATAACCCGCCATAGCCGTGGCCATGGCCAATGACAGCATACTGAGCTTGTTGATTTGCATGAATTCACTCCTTCATCTGATGATGGTTGTATAACGTTTCTATACGCAACGAAATGGATCGTAGCGTGCTATATTTTTCGGGAGACAGGCTCCCGTTCCCCTTTTGCTTGAACATCGCCCATGCAGGCGCGACTACTTGCCATAACTACACTTGCACAGCTTTCTGAGATGCTGGACGAGATCGCGAATCTCCTCGTCGGTCATGACATCGGCCCAGGCCGGCATCAGCACCGATTTGTTGATGGCGACGCCGCCCTCCTTGATGACCTTGAAGATGTCGTCATCGGAACGTGCCGACATCTCCTTGGCATCGGTATGGTCACGCGGCAGTACCGACATGTCGCGGATGTTGATGCCCTTGCCATTGCCCTGCATACCATGGCATTGCACGCAATAGGTGCGGTAATTGTCCTCGGCCCGCTCTTTTGCCAAGGCGGGGATAGTGCTGATGAGCATGAATGCGCCGACGGTGACGAACGTGCTCCATCGCATCGGTCTCATGGCTTGACCTCCTCGCCGAGCAGGCGCAGGTAGTGCACGAATTTCTGCAGATCGGTATCGCTCAGGCGCTTGTTGGGCATGAAGGTCTTGGGGTCCCATGCCTGCGGATTGCGCAGATAGCTGATGAGATAGTTCTCCTGTAGACGTTTTGCTGCCGTGTAGACTTCCGGGCCGGACAAGCCGCCGTAGCCGGGCTCGATCTCATGGCAGGCCAGGCACCCCTTGAACTTGTCGAACAGCATCTCGCCCGAACTGCGCGAGATCGTGCCCGGCACATAGGCGCCGGCGGTGACGAGGTCGCTGCGGCCCTTGCGCTGCATCAGTGCGCCGGTCACGGCCTTGGCATCGGTGGCGGGGAGTGCCGGATGGGTTACCAGTGTCGTCGCGTCGACCTCGTCGCCCTTGGCGCCAGGCTTGATGTGATTGCCATAAAACATGCCCGCAGGCCGGATCCGCGTTGGCTTTTGCAGCCACTTCTCCATCCAGGCGGCCTGGTATTTGTTGCCGGCGTAGAACAAGTCCGGTCCCTTGCGATTCCACAAGGCATCGAGCGTGGCCGGGGCCGGGCCGGCAAGGTTATGGCAGGCACTGCACTGCGCGTTGAGAATGGCCTCACCATCGGCGGCCCAGCCGACCGCAGAGGCAAAAGTCATGGCTGCCAGCGCGACGAGCTTAAGCGGATTTTTAGAAGCGCCCTTAATGCGACTCATGGCCGCTCCTCCGACGTTCACGCCGGCCTTCGGTCTGCAATGGCATGCCCTTGAACCGGGCGTTGTTGTGCAGACCGTAGGGCTTCTTCATCGAATCGCTGTAATAGAAATCCGCATCGTATTGCACCGGCGCGACATGGGGATCATCGGGGAACAGCGGTTTGACCTCATCATAGACGATGGCCGTCATCACGCCACCGCCATGTTTGCCGTTGTTGGTGACTTGGGGGTCGACATGGTCATGCACCATCCATAGCCCCGGATTGTCCATCGTCATGATGGCGTCATAGCGCTCGCCCGGCCCGACCAGGAGGGTGTCGACGTAATAGGGCGCGGGCAGGGGCAGGCCGTCCTTGTGGGTGACCAGCATGTCGTGGCCATGGGTATGGATCGAATGGATCTCGGCGCCGGCGCCGAACAGGCGCAAGCGGACCACATCGCCTTTGCTGACCTTGATGGGCTGGGTCAGGGGGAAGGCCTTGCCGTTGATCGAGAAGTAGTTGGCGCGGTCCAGCGGGCTGCCGCCCGAGCCCAGCTTTTCGGCATATTGGGAATCCCACGAGCTGAGCATCATGATCACGTCCTTGGTCACCTTCTTCTCCAGCTCGGTGGGTTTGGCCGGATCGACGATCAGCGGACCCCACATGCCGCGCAGGCCGACATGTTCACTGACGTTGACATGGCAGTGATACCAGGTGCTGCCGGTTTTTTCCGCCTTGAACTTGTAGGTGAAGGTCTCGCCCGGCTCGATGGCCTTCTGCGTCACGCCGGGCACGCCGTCCATCCGCCAGTTGTTGCGCTGATACTGGCCATGCCAGTGGATGGTGTGCGGCAGGGTGGTGTTGTTGGTCACATGCACCGTGACGTCATCGCCCTCCTTAACGTGAATCAGCGGCGCGGGAACCTGACCATTGAAGGCGAAGACCTGAAATTCCAGGTCCGGCGCGACCTTGATCTTCATCTCGTCGATGGTGAGATCGAACTCGCGGTTGTCGGCCCGGCTGGGTCCCGGCATGGTCAACGCGCATGCCAGAAACAGCGTCATCATTACTGTAGTGATCAGGTTATGCCAATGTTTGGACATGATGTGCTCCTCATGATGACGAAAGTAGATCGCGATCGGCGCTATCCACGATTCCCTGTGCGAGAGCCATTGTCCGATAAAGATGTATTTATTATGACTATTTACACCTGTGAAGATGTATTGTCAATATCATTTTTGTGCCGAGAATTATCCTGTAAACGGCGGTTGAAGCCGTTTTACAGGATAATCCACGTCTGGATGGTGATGGGTTTGCCGGTTTCCGCAGCGGGCCGCGATTATAGCGACTCTATCTTTTTCCGCTGTTCTTCCAGTTTTTCCAACGCGGCGCGCATCTCGCCGACGCGGCTGCGTTCCTTTGCCACCACGTCCGCCGGGGCACGTTCGGTATAGTTGGGGTTGGCGAGTTTGGTTTCGCCGCGCTCGATGTCCTTGCGCAGTTTGTCGATCTCCTTGGTGAGGCGGGCGAGTTCGGCTTGTTTGTCGATGAGGCCGGCCATGGGGATGAGAATTTTCATTTCGCCGACCAGCGCGGTGGCCGATTCGGGGGCCTCGGCGCCGGGTTCCAGCAGGGTGATGGATTCCAGTCTGGCGAGGTTCGTGAGGAAGAGGCGGCTGGATGCCACGCGCGCCGCATCGAAGCCGGAATAATCGGCGAGCAGCACGGGTAGCGGCTTGCCGGGGGCGATGTTCATGCTGGAGCGGATCTGGCGCACGCCGACGATGAAGTTCATCACCCATCCCATTTCGTCGACGGCGTTCTGATCGATTTTTTCCGGCTGTGGCACGGGGTAGGCCTGGCGCATGAGGGTGTCGCCTTGCTTGCCCGCCAGCGGCGCGACGAGCTGCCAGATTTCTTCGGTGATGAAGGGCATGAAGGGGTGCGCGAGGCGCAGCAAGGTTTCCAGCACATCCACCAAGGTGTGGCGCGTGCCGCGGCGAGCGGCCTCGGAACTGGTCTCGGACAGCAGCGTGGGCTTGGACAATTCCAGATACCAGTCGCAGTATTCATTCCAAGTGAATTCATAGATGGCCTGGGCGGCGAGGTCGAAGCGATAGCTTTCGATGGCCTCGATGGCGGTCTGTTCGGCGCTTTGCAGGCGCGAGATGATCCAGCGGTCGGCGAGGCTCAGCTCAATATCGCCCCCCGCCTGACCGCAGTCCTGTCCTTCGGTATTCATCAGCACATAGCGCGCGGCGTTCCACAGCTTGTTGCAGAAGTTGCGATAGCCCTCGATGCGCCCAAGATCGAACTTGATATCGCGTCCGGTGGAGGCGAGGGCAGCGAAGGTGAAGCGCAGCGCATCGGTGCCGTGGGCGGCGATGCCGCTGGGAAATTCCTTGCGCGTGGCCTTGTCGATTTTCGCTGCCATCTCCGGCTGCATCAGGCCGCTGGTGCGTTTTTTCACCAGCGCTTCCAGGTCGATGCCGTCGATGAGGTCGATGGGGTCGAGCACGTTGCCCTTGGACTTGGACATTTTTTGGCCATGCGCATCGCGTACCAAGCCGTGGATGTAGACTTCGCGGAATGGCACATCGCCCATGAACTTCAGGCCCATCATGATCATGCGCGCCACCCAGAAGAAGATGATGTCGAAGCCTGTTACCAGCACGCTGGTGGGGTACCAGGTCTTGAGCTCCGGCGTTTGTTCCGGCCAACCCAGGGTGGAAAAGGGCCACAATGCGGAGGAAAACCAGGTGTCGAGCACGTCCTCGTCCTGTTTGAGCGGCAGGTCGTCCGGCAGCAGATGGTTGTGGCGCACCTCCGTCTCGCTGCGTCCAACATAGACGTTGCCGTCTTCGTCATACCAGGCGGGGATGCGGTGGCCCCACCAGATCTGGCGCGAGATGCACCAGTCCTCGATCTTGTTCATCCAGTCGAAATAGGTGCGGTTCCAGTTTTCCGGGACGAAGCGGATGCGGCCCTCTTCCACGGCCTGGATGGCGGGTTCGGCGAGCGGGCCGATCTTGACGAACCATTGGTCGGTGAGGAAGGGTTCGATGACGGCGTGCGAGCGGTCGCCGCGCGGCACCATCAATTTGTGCGGCTGCACCTTTTCCAGCAGGCCGGCGGCGTCGAGATCGGCGACGATGCGTTTGCGCGCTTCGAAGCGGTCGAGGCCCACGTAGTGCCGCGGGGCATTGTCGTTGATGCGCGCATCGATGGTGAAGATGTTGATTTGCGGCAGATTATGGCGTTGTCCCACGGCGTAGTCGTTGAAGTCGTGCGCCGGAGTGATCTTCACGCAGCCGGTGCCGAACTGCGGATCGACGTACTCGTCGGCGATGATCGGGATGCGCCGGCCGGTGAGCGGCAATTCGACTTCCTTGCCGATGAGCAGCATGTAGCGTTCGTCATTGGGGTGCACCGCCACGGCCGCATCGCCGAGCAGGGTTTCGGGGCGGGTGGTGGCGACGATCAGATGACCGCTGCCATCGGCGAGCGGGTAGCGGATGTGCCACAGGTTGCCGTCTTCCTCTTCCGCAATCACTTCCAGGTCGGAAACGGCGGTGTGCAGTACCGGATCCCAGTTCACCAAGCGCTTGCCGCGATAGATCAGCCCTTCTTCGTGCAGGCGCACGAATACCTCGGTGACAGCGTGTGACAGGCCCTCGTCCATGGTGAAGCGTTCGCGCGACCAGTCGAGCGATGCCCCCAGGCGGCGCAATTGCCGTGTGATGGCGCCGCCCGATTCCGCTTTCCACTTCCACACCTGCTCGATGAAGGCTTCGCGCCCCAGATCGTGGCGGGTTTTTCCCTGCGCGGCGAGCTGGCGTTCCACCACCATCTGTGTGGCGATGCCGGCGTGATCGGTACCCACCTGCCACAGCGTGTTGTCGCCCTTCATGCGGTGGTAACGGATCAGCGTGTCCATCAGCGTGTCCTGGAAGGCGTGGCCCATGTGCAGCGTGCCGGTGACATTGGGCGGCGGGATCATGATGCAATAGGGCGCGCCCGAACCCGCGGGTTTGAAGTGGCCTTGCCGTTCCCAGGTTTCATACCAGCGCTGTTCGATGGCGTGGGGGTTGTACGTCTTTTCCATGCTGTTTTCTTTCAATGTTCGAAGATCGGATGGGGGGTTTCGAGTAGCGAGTGGCGAGTGGCGAGCGTCAGATGAGTTCTTTTCCTCGCTACTTGCCATTCGATACTCGCTACTTTTTGGGGCCATCAGCGCAGCCTCGACGATTTCCGGCACGCGCACACTGATGTGGGCGCGCATGCTTTCTTTCAGGGTCGCGGTTACCTGCGGCAAGGCGGCGCGCATGGCGCTATCCAGCGATTCCTCGATCTGCCAGGCAATCTCGCGCTGCAAATCCGCCGTCAGATCGTCCAGCAGGGCCGGGGACAGCGCCGGCAGCGTCGGGCCGGGCGGTGTCACGCCGGGGGTGATGATATCCGTCAACAGCGGGAGGTCGTCATCCAGCGGTGCGTCAGGCGGTGTCATTTCTTAAGTTTCGGGTGCGGCAACATTATGGGACTGCAAAGCATAACCGCGATCGCGGTAAAAGCGGTAGCGTTCCCGTCCCGCCTGTTTCTGTGCGTCGCCTTGATCGACGATCTCGGCGACCCGTTCGAAGCGGTTGAAGAACAGCGGCACGCCGTTGGCGAGGTTGATCAGGACATCCGCGCTCGATTTCGGCGTTAGCGTGGGCGGCGCCAACGCGGGTTCGTCGCCATGCCCGATCAGGATCGGTGGCGCGGGGTTGCCTTGGTCTTCCACCCGCGCGTGAGGCAGGAAACTCCCCTGGCTGAATGTCCATAGCAAGTCATCCATCTGCATGGCCTGTTCGCGCGACTCGGTGTGGATATAGATATGATGCCCCAGCTTGTACGCCTTGTCCGCCAGCCGGCAGGCGAGCAGCGGCCGGCTGCTCGGTGCGCTGTCGGGAAGGATGTAGAAGTCGATGCGGGTCATTGTTGTTTAGTTACGAGTATCGAGTTACGAGGGCTGAGTTTTTTCTTTTTACCCGCCACTCGCTACTCGCCCCTGTCTCTCCAAGCATCTGTCGATCAAATACTGCGTCAACAACGGTACGGGCCGCCCGGTTGCGCCTTTTTTCTCGCCCGTCAACCACGCGGTGCCGGCGATGTCGAGATGTGCCCAGTGGAATTTCTTGGCGAAACGCCACAGGAAGCAGGCGGCGGTGATGGCGCCGCCTTCGCGTCCGCCGACGTTGGCCATATCGGCGAAGTTGCTCTTGAGCTGGTCCTGATATTCTTCCCACAGCGGCAATTCCCAGGCGCGGTCACCGCTGGTCTTGCCGGCGTTGATCAAGTCATGTGCCAAGGGGCTGTGGTTGCTCAGCAGGCCGCTGGCGTGCCGGCCCAGCGCGATGACGCAGGCGCCGGTGAGGGTGGCGATGTCGATCACGGCTTCGGGTTCGTAGCGTTCGCAGTAGGTGAGCGCATCGCACAGGATCAGCCGTCCCTCGGCATCGGTGTTGAGGATCTCGATGGTCTGGCCCGACATGCTGGTGACGATGTCGCCGGGCTTGGTGGCCTTCCCCGAGGGCATGTTTTCCGTGGCGGGAATGACGCCGACCAGGTTGATGGGCAGCTTCATTTCGGCGATCGCGCAAAATGTGCCCAGCACGCTGGCCGCGCCGCACATGTCGAACTTCATTTCGTCCATTTTGTCGGAGGGCTTGATGGAGATGCCGCCGGTATCGAAGGTGACGCCCTTGCCGACCAGTGCCACCGGCTTTTCGCCTTTCTTGCCGCCGGAGTATTCCAGCGTGATCAGCCTGGGTGGCTGCTCGCTGCCGCGCGCTACCGACAGCAGGGAGCCCATGCCGAGTTTTTCCATGTCGGCGATGTCGAGTACATCCACCTTGATGTTTTTGTAACGCTTCGCCAGGTCGCGGGCTTGGTCGGCGAGATAGGAGGGGGTGCAGATATTGGCCGGTAAATTGCCCAGGTCCTTGGTCAGCGCCATGCCCTGTGCGATGGCCAGGCCCGCTTCAAGGGCGCGCTCGCCATCGGCCAGGTCGCGGCGGCTCGACACGCTGAACACCAGTTTGCGCAGCGGGCGGCGTTCGGTATCCTTCTTACTCTTGAGCTGGTCGAAGCGATACAAGGCAGTTTGCGCGGTCTCCGCCGCCTGGCGTACCTTCCATGCGATATCATGGTGTTTGACGTGCAGTTCCGTCAGATAACAGACCGCTTCCATGGCGCCCTTTTCGTTCAAGGTGTTGACGGCGGTGGTGATGATTTTCCGGTATTGGGTGTCGCCCAGATCGCGCTCGCGGCCGCAACCGACCAGCAGCACGCGGTCGGAGAGGGTGTTGGGCACATCGTGCAGCAGCAGCGTCTGGCCGATCTTGCCTTCCAGGTCGCCGCGGCGGATGAGCTTGGAGATGTAGCCGCCGGTGATTTCGTCGAGCCGCTCGGCGGTGGGGGACAGCCTGCGCGGCTCGAATACCCCCAGCACGATGCAGGCCGTGCGTTGCTTTTCGGGATCGCCGCTTTTTACCGTAAATTCCATGTTGACTCCTGAACGAAAAGTTTATCTACCGCTTGATGCTTGATCCTGTAACGGAAATCATACAGAAAACTTGATAAAACAGGCATAATCTGAAGTTTACCTGAAATGATACCCTCTTTCACATAATTAGAGTTCCTACTTTTCCCTTGCCTGGTGCCTGTCTTTGATCATCGAGCGCTATATCATCAAGGAAGTGTTGCAAACGTTGCTGGCGGTGACGGGCGTGCTCTTTCTCATTTATGTCAGCAACCGCTTCGTGCGTTTTCTCGCCGAGGCCGACAGCGGCGTGTTGCCGGCCGGCATGGTGGTCGAACTGCTGGCGCTCAAGTCGCTCAATGCCGCGGTGTTGCTGCTGCCGCTGGCGCTGTACCTGTCGATCATGCTGGCGTTCGGCCGTCTCTACAAAGACAGCGAAATGACCGCCCTGGCCGCTTGCGGCGTGGGGCCGGGGCGGTTGCTGAAGAATATGCTGGGCATGGGGCTGGCGGCCGCCGTCGTGGTGGCGGGGGTGTCGCTGTATGCCGGGCCGTGGGCCGAGGAGCGCAGCTACCAGCTTCTGGATCGCGCCAAGGCGCGATCGGATATCAGCGCCATCGCTCCCGGCAATTTCAGGGAATCGAGCAGCGGCGACCTGATCGTTTACGTCGAACGCCAGGGAGAAGACCGGCAGTCGATGAACAACGTCTTCATCCAGAGCGAGAAAAAGGGCCGGCAGAACATCATCGCCGCGCCCAGCGCCTTCCAGCGCATCGACCCCAGCACCGGCGACCGCTTCGTGGTGTTGCAAAACGGTTTCCGCTATGAAGGCATGCCCGGCGATGCCGATTTCAAGATCATCGAGTATAAGGAGCATGCCGTGCGCGTCGAGGAAAAGGCGATCGAGCCCGCCTCGCGCAAGCTGGCGGCGATCCCGACGGCGGCGCTGCTGGCATCGGATGAACCGGGCGCGCGGGCGGAGTTTCAGTGGCGCATCGCCATGCCCGTCTCCGTCGTGCTGCTCGCCTTGCTGGCCGTGCCGCTCAGCCGCAGCAACCCGCGTCAGGGACGCTATGCCAAGCTGTTCGCCGCCATCCTGATCTATGTGATCTACAACAACCTGCTCGGCGTCGGCCGCGCCTGGCTGGAGAAGGGGACTGTTCCGCCAGAAGCCGGGTTGTGGTGGGTGCATGGCGTGCTGCTGATCGGCATCGCGGTGTTGATGGTGCGCCAGACGGGCGTGCGATGGGTGTTGAGCCGAGTGGCATGAAAATTCTCGACCGCTATATCGGTGTGACCGTTGCCAGCCACATTCTGGTGGTGATGCTGGTGTTCCTTGCGCTGTTCGGCTTCGCCGGTTTCGTTACCGAGATGGAGGCGATCGGCAAGGGCAAATATGGCCTGACGCAGGCCGCGCAGTATGTGCTGCTGACCTTGCCCGGTCTGGCCTACCAGCTTTTCCCGCCGGTGGCGCTGATCGGCAGCATCGTCGGCCTGGGCACACTCGCCAGCAGCAGCGAGCTGATCGTGATCCGCGCCGCCGGTGTCTCGCTGGCGCGCATCATTTTATCCGTGATGAAGGTCGGCGCGCTGCTCATGATCGCGGCGGTGATAGTCGGCGAATGGCTGGCGCCGCGTGCCGAGCAATATGCCCAGACCATGCGCTCGGCGGCGCTGGCGGAGCGGATTTCCCTGAAAACGCAGACCGGCTTCTGGGCGCGCGATGGCCAGAACGTCATCCACGTCCGCGATATTCTGCCCGACAGTGCGCTGCGCGACGTGTCGATCTACCAGTTCGATGAGCGGCAGCGCCTGCGGGTGGTCACTCATGCCCAAGCGGCTTCTTATCGGAATGAAAAATGGCGACTGGAGGATGTCGCGCGCAGCCGCATCAATGACGATGGGGTGACCACGGAACGCCTGCCGCGCGCCGAGTGGGGCGCGCTGCTCAGCCCCGCGGTGCTCGGCGTGGTCGCGGTCAAACCGGACAAGCTCTCCGCCTGGGGCCTGCACAAATACATCGATTATCTGCATGACAACGGACTGAGCGCGGAACGTTACCAGCTCGCTTTCTGGAAGAAAATCTTTTCGCCGCTGGCCACCGGCGTCATGCTGTTCCTCGCCATTCCCTTCGTTTTCGGCGCCCTACGCTCGGTGGGGATAGGGCAGCGCATTCTGGTCGGCGCGCTGATCGGCATCGGTTTCTATCTCTTCAATCAGACGTTTGGTTATGTCGGCCTGGTCTACGACATTAACCCCGCGTTCAGCGCGGCGTTCCCTGTTGCGTTGTTCTTTGCCGCGGGTGTAATGTTGATGCGCAGGATACATTGATCCTGAAAACCTCAGTTAGGCTCCAACTGAGGTTTTTGGGATGATCCGACAGAGGTAGCGCGTATGACCGGGGATTCCACCGCTTTCCAGAAATTGCAGAGCGCCATTTTGATTTATCCGGGCGCCATGGAACCATCCACCTTGCACGGTTTTCTCACCGGCATGGCCATCGGCCCGGATGAGATATTCGACCAGCCCCGGCTGGCGGTCGCGCTCGGCTTGCCCGCCCATACCC
>SBBG01000087.1 GCA_005240065.1 Gammaproteobacteria bacterium
TTGGCATTACCGTTGATTCGCAAACAGATTCAGGCATGGCGCGGGAGATGAGAGGGGAAGGTTTTGGGTAGTGAGGAAAATTTATCACCCCTCCTTGAACTTTTCATAAACACCCCTATCTAACTTTCAGGTGCAACACTTTGCACTCATCCGCCCCACCCCCTCCCGGGGCGGACCCCTATGCCCGGCTCCCCCAAGCCGGGCATTTCTTGGCCCCGGCCTCTTCCCCAAGAGCCGGGGTTATTTTTTTGTACCCTCCCCAGCCGAATAAGAAAGCGCAAACAGTTGGTTCATCAAATCTGGCTGCAATTGTGCCACATTGATAAAATAACCTTTGAAATAAGGGAGGGCGTTTCCCTTATTTCCCCGTGCGTCGTCGTGTTTCTGGAGATCCACCCGTTCCAGGACGGCAACTGATGCCTCTCCCGCGTGCTGACCACGATCCTGCTCCTGCAGGCTGAGATGTGCCTTACAGCTCGCTGGAAAGCGTGGTCGAGCAGAGCAAGGAGGCCTATTACCTGGCGCTGCCGCCAGACGCAGGGCACGAGGGGAAGGTTGAGCGTGAGAAGGTGGTGCTGGCAGCCATGCCTGAACTACATTACAGATCGTCGAGTTCGCCCGCGAGCATGGCCGCGTCACCATCGGCAAGGCCATCAAGCTGACCGGGGTCAGCCGCAATACGCTAAAGCAACACTTCCGCACCTTGGTCGAACGCGGCGCGCTGAACCAGTACGGTGGTGGACGAGGGATCTGGTACGCCCCCCGTTGAACCTAGAAACGGCAGTTGGGGGGAGAGGTTATTGCCTTCCGTCATGGGCAAACAAAAAAATGCCCTGAAAGGAACTTTGCGCAAAACCGTAGGTCTTATTGGGTGAACACAAGCTTTTGTGCTTCTCCGTTCCCCCTCCCTGAACGGATATCCCCTGATGCCCGGCTCCCCCGCCGGGTAGTTTTGCCCCGGCGCTTTCCCCAAGGTGCCGGGGCTTATTTTTTCCGGTTTGCCGGCAGCCCCCGCAACTCCCGCTCCGTCAACGCGCGGCTCTGCCCCTTGGGTAACAATCCCAATTCGATTGGCCCGATGGCGACGCGCACCAGCCTTAGCACGGTCGCGTCCAGCGCACCGATCATGCGCCGGATCTGGCGGTTGATGCCCTGGTGCAGCACGATCTCCAGCCAGCAGTTCTTTTCACCGCTGCGCAACAGGCGCACCTGTGCGGCCCGGGCCGGTGTGCCATCCTCCAGCGTCACCCCCTGCCGCAACCGCGCCAGATCCGCCTCGCTGAACAGCCGGTCGACCTGTACGTGATAGGTCTTGGGCACATGGCTGGCCGGATCGAGAATGCGCTGCGCCCAGGCGGTATCGTTGGTGAATAGAATCAAACCCTCGCTGGCCTTGTCCAGCCTGCCCACAGGAGCGAGCCGGGCATCCTCGCCGTGTAGGCATTCGTATATGGTGGCACGCCCCTGTTCGTCGCGCGTGGTGGTCACCAGGCCACGCGGCTTGTTCACCGCCAGATAGCGCTTTTGCGGGGCGGCCGGCGGTTTGCCATCCACCTCAAGCCGGGTTTTCGCCATATCGATGCGCAGCTCCGGGTTCGTGACAACCCGCCCATCGACCGCCACCCGACCCGCCTCGATCATGTTCGCCGCCACTGTCCTTGAGGCCACGCCCAGCTTGGAAAGGACGCGGGCGAGACCAACCAGGGCGGGCTTATGTCTGGGGGGTGTGGGTTTGGACACGAGTGAAATTATTCTGAAAGACTGTATTTACCATGGAGCCCCCTATCCGAAATAAGATTTAGACTAATGCTAAAGTTTCTATGTGAGAGGCCGCTATTCATTTTGCGTCACATAACATTGGGAGAGCAATCTGATGACTGATTTCAGCAAAATGAGCCGGAGGGATTTTCTCGGGTTTACTGGTAAAGCGGGGTTGGCGACGTTGGTGGCCAGTGCCGTGGGGACGTCTTTTGGTATGGTGCAAGTGGCCGAAGCGGCGGGCAATGCACGGCTGACGCCGTTTCGCTTCGCGATCTTGACCGATGCGCATCTCTATGACATCCCCGATCACAAGTTCGATGGCATCCTGCAGAAGGCCGTCGAGGACATCAACGCCATGAATCCGCCGCCGGATTTTGTGGTCTATCTCGGCGATATCGCCCAATCGGGCAAACGGGCCGAATTGGAGAAAGGCCGGCGGATTCTCGCCAAACTCAAGGTGCCGCTCAAGGTCATTCCCGGCGAGCACGACTGGTATCTGGACATGGGCAAGGCGTGGCGCGACATGTATGGCAGTCCCACTTGGTCGTTCGATCACAAGGGCGTGCATTTCATCGGCATGAATTCCATTCTGGTGCGCGATTTTTGGACGCTCAAAAGCCTGACGCCCGACGAGCGGATGGGTTTTATGGAGGAGCTGGAGTGTCATCAATGCGGTTTGTGGGGCGTGCGCGACGAGCAGCTCGACTGGTTGAAGAAAGATATCAAAAAGCTCAAGCCCGATACGCCTGTGGTGGTGTTCACCCACTCGCCGCTGTGGGATTACTACCCGCGCTGGAACTTCCAGACTGAGGATGCACCGCAAATCCGTGAAATTCTGTCCGGTTTTGAGCGGGTGATGGCCTTTCACGGCCATGTGCATCAAGTGGTGTATAACCGTATCGGCAATCTTTCCTCGGTGGGTACGCTCTCCACGTCCTGGCCCTGGCCTTATCCGGGCGTCGAATTGCCCTTTCCTGGCATCCGGATGAACCGCGTTGATCCGGGGGATATCCTGGACGGCCTGGGTACGCAGTACATCGATCTGGAAAAGGAGTTCAGCGGCGTATTGCACTATCAGACGTGGTCGGATCTGTTGCCGGAAGGCGTTAAGAAAGGCGTCAAGCTCTGAGGAGGCATGCTCATGAAACTGAATACCAAGAGCCGTTTTATTGCATTCACCACGGCCGCCGTCGCGGTTACTTCCCTCGGGCTGTTCGTCACCGGGCCTGCCGAGGCGAGAAAGCCGTTCACCCAGGATGAGCTGGCCGCCCAATACAAGGAGTTGCTGGATACCGTCAAGCAAGGCGACGAACTGTGGCACAGCGCCAAGCTGGGTAAGAACGGGCTGGCTTGCGCCAATTGCCACCCGGATGCCGCGGCGGCCAATCCCCATACCTTCCCCAAGTTTCAACCCAACCTGGGACAGGTGATTCCACTGCGCGACATGATCAACTGGTGCATTCAGGTGCCCCTGGAAGGTCAGGCGCTGGACGCCAACAGCAGAGAGATGAAGGCGCTGGAAGCCTATGCCTTCTACATGCACCGCGGTTTCAAACTCAAGCCGGGCGAGAACACCAGGCAGCATCCGCCGGTCGAGGTGCGCAGCGGGCCGGGCTATCCATAACCTCGTGCAGTGTAGGGTGCGCGCAGCGCACCCTACACCTCTGGAAAAGCAGATGAATTTGATTGCCGGACTAAATAGTAATGTGGAGTGAATATGAAGTATCTCTTCTTGTTGTTGCTGTGCGCTGCCGCCAGTGCGGCGGCGGCACAGACCTGCGATACTGCGTCCCGCTCGCCATCCACGCCGGTCGAGCGCTTCAAGGACAACGGTGACGGTACACTGACCGATACGCAATCTGGGTTGGTATGGATGCGTTGCGCGCTGGGCCAGCGCTGGGACGGCGTGACCTGCGCCGGCAAGCCCGATAGCCATACCTGGCGGAGTGCGCAAGAGGCCGCCGCCAGGCTGAACGGTCATGGCGGCTATGCCAAACATGCCGACTGGCGGGTGCCACATGTTCCCGAGCTGGCGATGATCGCCGAGCGGCAATGCGCCGATCCGCGCATCAATCTGGCGCTGTTTCCGGCCACGCCGGCCGCGCCGTTCTGGTCCGCCACACCGCGCAAGGGATTCGACAACGATGCCTACCTGCTGAGCTTTGGTCCTGAGGGGGCAACCCCCGGCGATCAGGGCGAGGTACATTTCGTGCGCCTGGTGCGCGGCGGAAAATGAGGAAGCTCCTTGGTGCCTGATGGCGTGGTGAGTCGATCACACCGACAAGCAACCAGCTGGCTATTCCCCCGCCACCACGACATTCACCAGCTTCCCAGGTACAACGATGATCTTCTTGATCTCTCTGCCTTCCACGAAGCGTTTCACATTTTCATCATTCAGGGCGGTGGTTTCGATCTCGCCGCGATCCGCGTCGGCGGCGATGGAAATGCGGCCGCGCAATTTGCCGTTGACCTGCACCACGATCTCGATGCTGTCCTTGAGCAGTGCGGCGGGGTCGGCTTGGGGCCAGCGGGCGTTGACCACCGCTTCGTCATGGCCCAGTTCCTGCCAAAGGGCGTGGCTGATGTGCGGTACGATCGGCGAGAGCATCAGCACCACGGCCTCCAGGGCTTCTTGCATCACGGCGTGGCTCTGCGGGGCAGTGTCCTCGAAGCGATAAAGGGTGTTGATCAATTCCATGGTTGCGGCGATGGCGGTGTTGAAGGTATGGCGCCGACCGATGTCGTCGCTGACCTTGGCGATGGTTTCATGCACCTGACGGCGCAGCACGCGCTGTTCGGCATTGAGCGCCGCCACGTCCAGTGCGGGCGCGGGGCCGTGGCCGAGGTGGTCATGAACGCGCTTCCACAGCCGCTTGAGGAAGCGGAACGCGCCTTCCACGCCAGCGTCGGACCATTCCAGCGACTGTTCGGGCGGGGCGGCGAACATCATGAACAGGCGTGCAGTATCGGCGCCGTATTTGTTGATCAGTTCCTGTGGATCGACACCGTTATTCTTCGACTTCGACATCGTCTCGATGCCGCCCACGGTCACCGGCGCGCCGTCGGCTTTGAGCGTAGCGGCATGGGTGCGGCCCTTGGCGTCGCGTTCGATGGTGACTTCGTGGGGGAAGAAGTATTCCTTCTTGCCATTGGGGTGGATGCGGTAAAAGGTTTCGGCCAGCACCATGCCCTGGGTCAGCAAGCGGCTGAAGGGTTCGTCGCCGCTCACCAGCCCCTCGTCGCGCATCAGCTTGTGGAAAAAACGCGCATAAAGCAGGTGCAGGATGGCGTGCTCGATGCCGCCGATGTACTGATCCACAGGCAGCCAGTAGCGGGCGCGCTCGTCCACCATGCCAGTGACGCAATCGGGCGCGGTGAAGCGGGCGTAATACCATGAGGACTCGACGAAGGTGTCCATGGTGTCGGTCTCGCGGCGGGCGGGTTTACCGCAGTGCGGGCAGGTGGTCTCGTGGAACTCCGGCATTTTCGCCAATGGATTGCCGCTGCCGTCCGGCACCACGTCCTCCGGCAGTACCACCGGGAGCTGGTCATCCGGCACCGGCACATCGCCACATTCGGTGCAATGGATGATCGGGATCGGGCAGCCCCAATAACGCTGGCGCGAGATACCCCAGTCGCGCAGGCGGAACTGGATTTTCGGCCGGCCCAGGTTCCTGGCCTGCAAGGCAGCGGCCATGCTGTCGAAAGCCTGTTCGAAGATCATGTTGTCGAATGGCCCGGAATTGAACAGCACACCGTAGCCGGTGTAGGCGGCTTCGAGAGGCGTGGACAACTCGCCATCGGCAGGACGAATCACCGCTTTGACCGGCAGGTTATGTTGGGCGGCGAATTCAAAGTCGCGCTCGTCGTGTGCCGGTACCGCCATCACCGCGCCTTCGCCGTAGCCCATCAGCACATAGTTGGCGACCCACACTGGCAGCCGCTCGCCAGTGAAGGGATGAGTGACATATTCGCCGGTCGCCATGCCCTTTTTTTCCTGCGTGGCGATCTCCGCTTCGGTGACGCCGCCCTTCTTGCATTCCTCGATAAAGGCGCGCAGCGCGGGATTGTTCGTGGCGGCGCGCTCGGCCAGCGGATGTTCGGCGGCCACGGCGACATAGGTGACGCCCATCAGTGTGTCGGGGCGCGTAGTGAATACCTTCAACACATCTTTGGTCGCTTCCTCTCCAGTAACGGTTGAGGGAACGTAAGGGAAGTGAACCTCCATGCCGCGGCTTTTGCCGATCCAGTGGCGCTGCATGGTCTTGACCTGCTCCGGCCAGTCCGGCAAGGTGTCCAGACCCGCCAGCAGTTCATCGGCGTAGGCGGTGATGCGGAAATAATACATCGGGATCTCGCGCTTTTCGACCAGCGCACCGGAACGCCAGCCGCGCCCGTCGATTACCTGCTCGTTGGCGAGCACGGTTTGATCCACCGGATCCCAGTTGACCGTGCCGAGCTTTTTGTAGATCACGCCCTTCCTGAACAGCCGCGTGAACAGCCATTGTTCCCAGCGATAGTAGTCGGGTTTGCAGGTGGCGAGCTCGCGCTCCCAGTCGAGCGCCAGGCCGAGCGACTGGAGCTGCTTGCGCATATAGGCGATATTATCGTAGGTCCACGCCGCAGGCGCGACCTGGTTCTTCATCGCCGCATTTTCCGCCGGCAGGCCGAAGGCGTCCCAACCCATCGGCTGGAGCACATTCTTGCCCAGCATGCGCTGGTGGCGTGACATCACGTCGCCGATGGTGTAATTGCGCACATGCCCCATGTGCAGCCGCCCGCTGGGATAAGGGAACATCGACAGGCAGTAGTATTTCTCGCGGGCCGGATCCTCGATCGCCTTGAAGGTGCGGTTTTCCTCCCAGTGGCGCTGGGCCTGTTGTTCGATCTCGGCAGGGATATAATGCTCGTTCATCATCGGTTTTCTTAGCTGACAGGAATAGGTTGCCGGGTGCCATTATATCTTGATTTCAGCATCCACAATCAGCAGAAACCGTGATATGGTAAAGCCCTGATACTTTCCCCGAGAACAACCCCATGTCCCCGCAAAAACAGATCGACAAAAAACATCTCCACGCCTACGACCGCATGATGGAGCGGGTAAAGGCCACGATGGCGCATGCTGGGTACCAGAACCTGCGTCACGCCGTCGAGACAGCCAAGGACAAGGCGGTGGAGTTGGGCGAGCTGACACGGGAAGAAGCGGAGCGCATCGGCGATTATCTGGCGCGCGATATAGAGGATGCGGGAACATACCTGGCCGATACTGGCGGTGAGCTGAAGGACTGGCTGCGCTTCGATCTGCGCCTCATCGAAGATCGGCTGCTGGAAATGTTCACCGCCGCCGCCGATCAAACCAAACTCGAACTGCTTATGCTCGCCGAGCGAGCCCGGCGAGCTTCGCTGTATCACAGCGGCGAAATCACCGGTATCGGCACCTTGCAATGCGATAATTGCGGCAAACTGCTGCATTTTCACACCGTCAGCCATATTCCGCCTTGCCCAAGTTGCCATGGGGGCGTTTTCAAGCGGCCGGAAAGATCAATTTAAATTCGAGAGAGGATACCGTCATGCAAGGTGACAAGAAAATCATTGCTTATCTGAACCAGCAGCTCACTTGCGAGCTGACCGCCATTAACCAATATTTCACGCACTATAAGATGCAGGAGAACTGGGGCTTCGCGAAGCTGGCGGAAAAGATCCGCCACGAAAGCATCGAGGAGATGAAGCACGCTGAGCAGTTAATGGATCGTATCCTGTTCCTCGAAGGCATCCCCAACCTTCAGGATCTCCATAAAATCAACATCGGTGAAAACGTCGAGGAGCAGCTCAAGCTCGACCTCGCCCTGGAAATGCAAGCCCGGCAGCCGTTGTGCGAAGCCATTCAATACTGCCGGAGCCAGAGTGACGATGTCTCCAAGGCGCTGTTTCAGGAGCTGCTGGAGGATACCGAGGAGCACATCGACTGGCTCGAAACACAACTGGAGCTGATTCAGAAGGTTGGCATCCACAATTACCTGCAATCGCAGATGTAACGCTCGACCGCCCGTGCGAACCAATATGGTGCAATATATTTATTATCGCACCATATTGGTTCTGTTTCATCTCTCCCGTTTTTCCTGTGACCACTTTAAATCCCTGTTTTTGCTGTAATTACATATTTTTGGTACAAATTTTGCTTTAAAGCGCACCAATATTGTTCAGTGGAGCACAATAATGGATGCCTTGAAATCCGGCAGCGACGTACTTTTCATCCTCCTCGGTGCCATCATGGTGCTGGCGATGCATGCGGGGTTCGCCTTTCTTGAGGTGGGCACGGTGCGCAAGAAGAACCAGGTCAATGCGCTGGTCAAGATCCTCACCGATTTTTCCGCCTCCGCCATCGCCTATTTCTTCATCGGTTACAGCATCGCCTATGGCGCCGACTTTTTGCACAGCGCATCGACACTGACCGAAAAGAACGGTTACGAACTCGTCAAATTTTTCTTCCTGCTGACGTTTGCCGCCGCCATTCCCGCCATCATCTCCGGCGGCATCGCCGAGCGTGCCAGATTCTATCCGCAACTGGCGGCCACCTTTCTGTTAGTGGCGTTCGTCTATCCCTTGTTCGAAGGCATCGCATGGAATGGGCGCCTGGGCATTCAGGACTGGCTGCTGGAGCAGTTTGGCGCGAAATTCCATGATTTTGCCGGTTCCGTGGTGGTGCACGCCGTGGGCGGCTGGATCGCGCTGGGTGCGGTGGTACTGCTGGGCGCGCGGCATGGCCGCTACGGGCGCGATGGCGTCGTCTCCGCGCATCCGCCGTCCAGCATCCCCTTTCTGGCATTGGGTGCCTGGATACTGGCGGTGGGCTGGTTCGGCTTCAACGTCATGTCCGCGCAGACCATTGACGCCGTGAGTGGTCTGGTGGCGGTCAATTCGCTGATGGCGATGGTGGGCGGCACGCTCGCCGCGCTGTTCGTCAGCCGCAACGATCCCGGTTTCGTCCATAACGGCGCGCTGGCCGGTCTGGTGGCAGTCTGCGCCGGCTCCGACGTGATGCACCCGCTGGGGGCGTTGGTTACCGGCGTGCTCGCCGGGGCGCTGTTCGTCGTCGCCTTCACCCTCACCCAGAACAAGTGGAAGATCGACGACGTGCTCGGCGTCTGGCCGCTGCACGGCCTGTGCGGCGCCTGGGGCGGTATCGCCGCCGGAATTTTCGGCGCGCAAGCGTTGGGCGGGGTGGGTGGCGTCAGCTTCGCTTCGCAGCTCGCCGGCACGCTGCTGGGCGTCGGTATTGCCGCCGCTGGGGGGGGGCTCGTTTATGGCGTGTTAAAGAAACTGGTCGGCCTGCGGCTCTCACAAGAAGAGGAATACGAGGGCGCCGATCTAAGCATCCACAAGATCAGCGCCGAGCCGCGTTACGGGGATTGAGCCTTAAAAATAGGGCGGGTTAGCGCTTGCGCGTAACCCGCCCTACATTCACGATGTGCTTTAAGGAAGCTCTGAATAATTCCATCCTGGAATTCTCAGGGCACGAAAAGCAAAAATGTGATTTTTTGCTTTTCTCCATACGTCTCGCCGAAAAGGGCAAAACCTGCCTCCCATGTCGAACGGATAAGGGACACCCTCTTTGACGATGCCGATGGCAGTAAATGACCAAAGTCTGTTTTTGCCACCAAATTCAATCGTTGGGGAGTAATATGCAACGCGATCTCCAGGGGTCACGCGGCGCAAGGGTCCGGCTTTGCCATGGCAGACCTGCATGAAGCCGCCTGCCCTGCCAAGCTGCACGTGCTCTGCAAAAGCTACTACAATCCAGTTGTGGCTCACAGTGCGAAAGGTGCAAAAACGCGAAGGCGGTGATCATCTGGATCGAGTGCCACAAAGGTATAACCAAAATCCATATCGGTAGGCGCCTGCGCCATGACGAGGCCGCGCTTCGACCAGTCGCCGTGGACGGCATTGACAACCTCGTTGCTTGCGACGGAGAAGGCTATTTCTCCGTCTCCTCCTGTCGCGCTCGCCTGGGGCTCGACGGTGTGCCTCGACCACAACCCGAGCATGACGCCGGAGTCGAGGGCGAACATCGCAAAGGTCGGTGACGCTTCGACGGGCTTTTTCCCCAGCAGGTCGGTGTAGAAATCGGCACTGCGCAGCGGGTTGTCTACGTACAAAATGACGAAGTTCGGATCGGCCATGTCAATGCTCCGTAATGGTGATGGAAGGGCGTTGAAAGGAAGCATCTCCCGCTCAACTCGATCCCATGCTACTTGCGACCAATGTCAATTGTTGTCAGTAGCGATTGATTACTGCGAGGGGATGCCTTCGATTTCACGCCACTCTTTGAGCAGGGCCTGCCGCCGACGCGGATAGCGCTGCTGTCCGACTTCGAGGGCCGAGATCCGATCGGTGCGGAAGTGGCGGAAGCCCTGCCGCAATTCGCACCACGCCACAAGGACACGAACATGATCGAAATATCCGAGCGCGAACGGCCAGATTGTCCGTGTCGACTCGACGTCTTTGAGATCTCGGTAGTGAATCGTAGTCTTGCGTTCGGCGCGGATGGCCTGCCGGATTTGAGACAGGTCCGCCGTTTCGGCAGCCATGGCGGCGGCAGGCCCCACGAGTAGCGCCGTGGCATCGAGGGCATCCCGCAGATCGGGAGGCAGTACGGCCGCAATTTTGGTGAGCGCGCTCTTTGCTCCATCCCGAAGCCGTCGATCGCCTCGATCGGCTACCCAGCGAGATCCCAGAACGAGCGCTTCGATTTCCTCTTCCGAAAACATCAACGGCGGTAGCATGAAGCCAGGTCGAAGAACGTAGCCAAGCCCAGGCTCTCCATCGATACTGGCGCCTTGCTCCTGCAAAGTGCCAATATCCCGGTACAGAGTCCGAAGACTGATGCCAAGCTCTACGGCAAGGTGTGCACCCGTCACGGGGAACCGATGACTGCGCAAGAGCTGGATCAGGTTCAATAAACGTTGGGCGCGGGACAATGCGTTCTCTTGTGGTGACCAGGACGCAATCATTTCATCATATCCTGCCAAATTATGGCAGTAGCACGAGCGCACAAGCTTCTACCAACACTTCTAGACGTGCTCAAACTGATCTTGTCTGGTCACCGGCATGGCCACTTTTTGGTGGCTTATTGTCTGATGTTGTTTGGTGCATCTCTTTTGCGCGCTCTTTTCGGTGGGCGCTATTTTTGTAGCTGCGTTCCCCCATCTTTTGCGTCAAGGGCCAGATAAACGCATACCACGGTACTGGCATCGCCCACATGCGCCCGTAGCGACGGGGGCTATTTTCTGGGCGTGGGGTGCCGAGGGTGACGTCGGCGACGATGACCTCTTCCTCTTCACCCAGCTCCGCCAGCACCGTGCCGTCGCTATCGGTGATCGAGGAAAGTCCGGGGAAGCTGCTCTTAAGATAAGGCAGTCCACCGGGCAGTTCGGTCTCCAAGGGGCCGGTGCGGTTGGCGGTGATGACGGGGACGCCGAGCGCCCTTGCGATGATGGAGCGGCCATTGATGATCATATTTTCGAACCGTTTTATGTCGCCGGGGATGAAGGGCTTGGGACGGCCAGCGGCGGCCGGGGAGAGCAGCAGGTCGACCCGCTTGTCGTGCAGATGGCAAAGCTGATCGTGGAGCAGATTCTCGTAACAGATGCTGATGCCGATTTTCCCCAAAGGTGTTTCGATAACGTGTCGGTTATCTTCGCCGCAGTAGAAGTAGGCTTCGACGGAGGCGGGGGGATTCTTGCGGACCTTGCCGAGGATATTGCCATCAGGGCCTGCCAGCACAAAGGAGTTATAGAAATCCTCCCCCTCGGCTTCGAGAAAACTGGTGCCGAGGTATACGCCCAGTCTTCGAGATATTTCCTTCATCCACTGGGTCGTCTCGCCATCGAATGGCTCGGCGCCCTCCCAGATCGCCTCCGTCAGTGTGTAGCCGCTGGGCATCAGTTCTGGCAACAGAATCAGAGCGGCGCCCTGGCGCGCAGCCTCCTCGATAAATTGTGCGGCACGACTCAGGTTGTGTTGGCGCGCGTTCAGCTTACAGGCCATTTGCACGGCACCGACGGTGATCTTTCTACTCATGACTCTTCTCCACTCTTCAATCGTCTCACCACGCCCAGGCGGCCATCCACTTCCAGCAATTCACCCTCTTCGATCTGTTGCAGGATGCCCGGGAGATTGACGACGGCGGGGACACCGAGCTCGCGCGCGACGATGGCGGCGTGGGAGAGGGTGCCGCCGGTCTCCACTACCAACCCGCCTGCTTTGAGGAACAGGGGAGTCCAGCCGGGGTCGGTGGAGGCCGCCACGAGGATGTCGCCTCTATTGAGGCGGACACCTTCGCTGGGGTGGCGCAATATGCGTGCGATGCCCCGGCCGATACCGGTGCCTACGGCCACGCCGGTGAATAGGTCGCTCGTTGCCGTGGCGTCGGGCTGTGTCTGGTGCCTCTGTTCATGGCCGCCGGGGTGTTCGAGGATTACCTCTGAGGCGCTCATGTGCTGCCACTCCTGCAATTGCTTGCGGCGGTCCGCGACCCGGCTGGCTAACCCCTGTACCGGGATCTCGCCGTTGAGTGCGTCGTAGATCTCCGGAGCTGTCAGATTGAAAATATCGTCGGCCGATGCCAGCGCACCGCGCCGATGCCAGAGCCGGCCGATAGCGAGCAGGGTGTTGCGCAGCGGCTCCAGCAGTGCGATCAAGGCGCTGCGTGCCGCTTCGCGGTGGTTGACTTCGCGAACGGCGGACTCGGCCATCTTTCTGATCAGCGGCTGCAGCCAGCGCGGCACCTGCTGTTTGATACGCTGTTGCGCCTCCAGAGTGGCTCTGCGCCGCAGGTGCTGCAGGGATTCGAGATCGGTCTCCATCAAGCCGTGGATAGTGTCGAAGATGTATCCCGGCGCCTCGCGCCAGCGCGGATTGCGTAGATAGCTTTCATATACGGCACGATGGCCGTATTGTTCGAGAAATTCGGCCAAGGCGTGGCGGAATGGGTGTTCGGAGGGCAACTGTTGCTGCCAGTCGTTGTTTCGCTGCGGCGTAGCCAGCCAGTTGCGGATCAGATCATCGGATGCCGCCATGCGTGCCAGTTCAACCAGGGCGTAGTTCTGCTTCGCCGTGACGCTGGGGCTGCCCCCGGCCAGCAGGGCGGCGGTGAGGGCGTGGCCCTCGCCGGGCAGGCGTTTGTCGACGATCTCAGTCAGTTGCGAGAGGCTAGCGCCGCTGGAGGACTGAAGGAAGAAGATCTCTTTGGCACTGCGGATGAGGCGGCTCTGCTCCCGGATGTGCTGCAGCAAGGCGGTGTCATCTTCCGGCAGCGGCCGCTGGCGCCAGGCTCTGGCGGTGGCGCGGATCTGTTCCAGTTCGTCTTCGGCGCTGCGCCGGAATCGATGGGAGAGTATGAGGTAGTGCAGCAGGTTTTTTAGCCACCGCAGCCGCTCACGCCACGTCGGCTTGGGCACGCGGATCTCGGGCTGATGGCCACCCATCATGGCGTTGATCGCGTGCGGTTTGGCACCAAAAATTTCGTAAAATTCCCACTGCATCAGTGAGAGATTGAGGTAGAGTCGGCCATTGAACAGTCCGGCCCGCTGGGCGCCGGGCAGCAACGGATAGCGGATCAGTTTGGGGCCTTGCTCCAGCAGCAGATTGACCAGCCGTCGCGAGCTGAACCAGTCGATAGGCGAGAGCGGATCGGGCAACACTTCGCAAGTATTGCCGCGGGTCCAGATGTCGGCTTGGTTGCTCAGCTCAGGGTAGGTATAGCGCGGTTTGGCAGTGATGGGGCGGGCCTGTAGCAGCCAGAAGTTCTCGCCATCCCACACCCATTCGATGTCGAAAAACGGCTGAGCGAAGTCAAGGGCGATGGCGGCGTCGCGCAGCAGTCGCCAGAGTTTCAGCGTGGCTTGATCGTCCAGCACGCGTTGTTGCGTCAGTTCCGGTGGGGTGGTGACGGTGCAAGTGCCCTGGCTCGCGGGTACGGTCATGGTGGCCTTGGCGCCGGTGTGATAACTGAGCAGACGCAGCGAGTCATCCAGCACATCTTCGGCCAAAACGACCTCATCGCCCCGCGCCGTGCCGCCGACCAGCGATTCCCCGAGCCCCCAATGCGCATGGACATGGATCTGGTCGTCTCGGCCGGTGCGCGGGTCGCAGGTAAAGGCGATGCCGCAGGCGCGGGCAGGGAGCAATGGCATGATGACCACGGCCATCGCCACCGCGCCATGATCCAGCCCCATGCGCGAGCGATAGGCTGCCGCCGCTGGGGTCCAGCGCGAAGCCCACACCTCGCGGATCGCATTGAGGAGGGCTTCGGGGCCGATCACGTTAAGACGCGAGAGATGTATCCCGGCAAACGAGTGGTTGCCTGAGTCCTCGCACGTCGCCGAGGAGCGCACCGCCAGCGGCTGATGCTGCCAGGCCCGCGCGGCCAATGTTGCGGCCAGCGCGCCGAGCAGTGACTGCGGCAGTGGCCGCTGGAGCAGTTCCCGGTGCAGGGATTCGAGTTGATGAGGTATCTTGTCGATGGCCGCGGACGCCTGTTGCAGTTGCGGCGTCAAACCGGACTCTTGCAGCCATTCCTGTTCGCAGGTCGCTGGAATTACCACGCACTCTGCCACCGGCAAGCCATAGCGTGCCAGTCGCGCCAGGTTCCAGCCTTTGCCGCCGGCCTGTTCTGCACCAGCCGCGAAAATCTCGGGCCACGTCGTCAGAATCTGGCTGCTCATGACGAAGACTCCATGCCCTTGAAAAAGAGATCGAGCATGAGCTCGAACTCGTCGGCGAGTCTCCGCCCCGGCGTTTGCAGCCAGCGCAGCATCGCGCCCAGATAGAGGTGGGAGATGTAGTGCACCACCGCCCCGATTGGCACGTCGCTGCGCAACTCCCCACTGGTTAATCCAGGTTCTATGAGGGCAGTGAAGATTCGGTCCATGCCGCTGCGCCCCTCGCGGTGGTGGCTCCCTTCGTTCATGCGGAACTTGAGATAGTGGCCGACATAGGCGCGGCGTGGCTCGGTCCAGGCGGCGTTGAGCCTCATAAACGTTTGCAGCCGTTCGCGGCAGGTGGGCAATTGTGCAAATTCGGCCAGGATGCCGGGTATCTTTTGTTGCAGTTCGCGATGGAACTTGTGGCGCAGCAGCGCCTCCTTGACCGGGAAGTGGTTGTAGAGCGTCCCTTTGGCTACGTCGGCGGCGACGGCGATCGCCTCCATGGTGACGCTCTCATAGCCCTGGCTCTCGAAGAGCTGCCAGGCGGTCTCCGCCAACTGGTCGGCGGTCTGTTGGCGCTTGCGCGCGCGGCGCCCTTCATTGTCTGACATGACGACGACCTCAAAACTGTACATCGTTCAAAAATATTCAGAGTACAGTTTTTTGTCAAGAGGGCGGGTGAGAGGTGCCTGATGCAGGAGCGGGGTTCCATAGCAGTTTCACGTTATCCAAAAAAATGATAAAACTGCCATTTGTTCAACGGCTTGGATCGGGCTGGATAGCCCGGGAATCCGCAAGTTTCCGGCGCCGGTCCGTTTTCCGGTCCGCTCCCGGGACACCCAACGCCAGTTTCGGGGCGCCAGTTTCGAAGACACCCCCAGTTTCCCGGCCAGTTTCCTCCACCCCCAACATTTGCACCTCAAGGCGCAGTTTCCGGGACATATGGCGGCGGCAGGCCTACAAGTCGTAGATCTGTGGCGGCATGAGGGTGCGTGGAGGAACGGCGCGGACGGGGGCCGCAATTCACACGATCGACGTCCTGGGGCCAATGCGGCAACGCCCGGTTGTATGCAGTGAACGGGCACTGGTGGCTAAGCCATCAACGGCTGGTTGGGTTGATTACCACTACAGAATCGTGGCGCTTCAACTGCTGCAAACAGAGCTTAGAACTTATCCGTAAATTATATTCACGTTGAGTGGCGCCTTGCGGAAAGCGATGATAGCGGCGGCAAGATGGTTGAGAGCGACAAAGCTGCGTTCGAGCTTCTCGTATCGCACGAGCAGCTTACGGAAACGGTTGAACCAGCTGTGACAGACTTCGACAA
>SBBG01000177.1 GCA_005240065.1 Gammaproteobacteria bacterium
GCCAGCAAAGGAAACACGCCGCGATTTTTAAACTGAACTTCGAGCCGTCATTGTTCTTCTTGCTTTTCCAGTGAGATGGCCTTGCGCACCACTTGCTCTGTCAGATCGGCGGAGCACAGTTCGATGAACCGGTAGCTGAATCCGCGCAGGTAATGACCGCGCCGTATCGCCAGCCAGGCAGTGTTGGCCTCGAAGAGATGGGAGCAATCGAGCAGCCTCAGGTCGTGATCCCGCACCGGGTTGTACGCCATCGAGGCGATGATTCCTATACCCATGCCGAGTTCGACATAGGTCTTGATGACATCGGCGTCGAGCGCCGACATGACGATATCCGGCGACAGACCATGCCTGGCGAACGTCGCGTCGATTTTGTTTCTTCCCGTGAATCCCTCGTGATAGGTGATGACTGGAAAACCGGCGATCGCGTCCAAGGTCAGCGAACCGCGATCGCACAACGGATGCCGCTCCGGCACGATCACCGCATGGTGCCAGGTATAAAAGGGAAACGCCGCAAGCTCGGGCACTTGATCCAGCGCTTCGCTGGCGATGGCGATATCGGCCTCGCCGGACCGCAGCATCGCCATGATCTCGCCAGGGCTGCCTTGGTGCAACATCAGATGCACACGCGGAAAGGCCTGTTTGAATTTGCCGATGATGGGTGGCAAGACGTATCGCGCCTGGGTGTGGGTGGTGGCGATACACAGATTGCCTTGATCCTTGTTGGAGAATTGCCCGGCAAGGCTGTGGATGTTCTTCGCATCCATGAGTATGCGTTCCGCGACGCCGAGAACTTCCTTGCCCGGCTCGGTTAACCCCAGCAGGCGCTTACCGCGCCGCACGAACAGTTCGACGCCCAGCTCATCCTCGAGATCCTTGATGTGCTTACTGACACCCGACTGCGAGGTAAACAGGGCGTTGGCGACGTCGGTGAGATTGAAGTTGCGGCGCGCGGTTTCCCGTATGATGCGAAGCTGTTGGAAGTTCATCCTGAAAACCTCTGTTGGAATCGTGCCGTTCCGCAGGTTCACCTTTTTGCCGCTGGATAGACACGAACGCTGCGCGGAACCAGTCGCACCGACTGCCCCTCGACGAGGCCCAGTTCATCGATTCTCTGTTTGGGCAAGGATACCTCGAAATGGCTGTGAGTGGCGCCATTCGATCCTTCCAGTTCGATGCGCGCCATAGGGCCGAATGCGAAAACACGCGAGACCGTGGCCTCAATGCCGTCGCTGGCGCCTTCCTCGACAAGAATATCCAGCTCGTGCGGTCTGACGAAGGCGACGGCCTCGGCGCCATGCTCGAGATCGGTCTGGACGCCGAGCCCGAAGCGCTGATCCCCCACGGCCAGATGATCGTCATGCACCCGGCCGTGAAAGAGGTTGACCGAGCCCAAAAAGCTGTTGACGAAGGGCGTAGCCGGGTGATCGTATACCTGCTCCGGCGTGCCGATCTGCTCCACTTGCCCGAGGTTCATCAGTACGACGCGATCCGCGACTTCGAGCGCCTCTTCTTGATCGTGGGTGACAAAAATGCTCGTGACATGCAGCTCGTCATGAAGGCGGCGCAACCAGCGCCGCAATTCCTTTCTGACCTTGGCATCGAGCGCGCCGAAGGGTTCGTCGAGCAGCAGCACCTTGGGCTCGACCGCCAGGGCTCTGGCCAACGCGATGCGCTGCCGCTGCCCTCCCGACAACTGCGCAGGGTAGCGGTCCGCCAGCCAGTCCAGTTGCACCAGACCAAGAAGATCGTGGACGCGTCGGCGTATCTCCTCGTCGCCAGGCCGGCTGCCGCGCGGCTTGACGCGCAAACCAAAAGCGACATTATCGAACACCGTCATGTGGCGGAACAGCGCATAGTGCTGAAAGACGAACCCCACCTGCCGCTCGCGGACGTGGGCGCTCGACGCACCTTCTCCATCCAGCGAAACCCTGCCGCTGTCCGCCGTTTCCATGCCCGCGATGATGCGCAGCAAAGTGGTTTTTCCGCAGCCCGACGGGCCAAGCAGAGCGACCAGTTCACCGGTCGGGAAATCAAGCGACACATTGTCCAGGGCGACGAAGCTACCAAAGCGCTTGCTGATATTATCTACACGTATGCTCATAGTGCTCTCCTAACTTGGCTTTGCCGCGATCGCGCCAACCCGGCTCTTCCATTCGATGGCCATCTTGATCACGATGGTGACGAGAGCCAGCAGCGCGAGCAGCGACGCCACGGCGAAGGCCGCGGCAAAGTTGTACTCATTGTAGAGAATCTCGACATGAAGCGGCATGGTGTTGGTTTCGCCCCGGATATGACCGGAGACCACCGATACCGCGCCGAATTCTCCCATGGCCCGCGCATTGCACAGCACGATGCCGTAGAGCAGTCCCCACTTCACATTGGGCAGAGTCACCGCCCAGAAAGTGCGCAAGCCGGAAGCACCCAGCACCATCGCCGCTTCTTCCTCCTCGCGCCCCTGTGCTTGCATCAAGGGAATCAATTCACGCGCGATGAAGGGAAAAGTGATAAACACCGTCGCCAGCACCATGCCCGGCACAGCGAAGATGATCTGAATGTCATGGTCCATCAGCCATTGTCCAAACCAGCTCTGTCCGCCGAAAAGCAGCACGAACATCAAGCCGGCGATGACGGGCGATATGGAAAAGGGAAGGTCGATCAGAGTGATGAGCAATTGCTTGCCGCGAAAATCAAACTTGGCGATGGCCCATGCCGCGCAGACGCCGAAGATCACGTTCAACGGCACGGCTATCGCAGCGACGAGCAGCGTCAACCAGATCGCCGACAGCGCGTCGGGCTCGGTAAGCGCCGCGAGGTAAACCTCCCACCCTTTGCGCAATGCCTCGGTGAAAACGGCGATGAGAGGAAAGAGAAGGAACAGACCAAAAAAGGCCAGCGCACCCACGATCAGACTCCATTTGATCCACGCCGCTTCGCGTGTCGCGGGGTTGCCCTCGAAACTGCGGTGTGCCTGCGGCAAGCTGCTCGATGCCATGCTTGTCATGGGCGATATCCTCCATTACAGCGTGCAACCCACGCCTGAAGCAAGTTGATCACCAATAGCATGACGAATGAGATCACCAGCATCACCATGGCGATGGCGGTGGCGCCGCTATAGTCATATTGTTCCAGCTTGGTAATAATCATCAGCGGCGTGATTTCCGAAACCATGGGAATATTTCCGGCGATGAAGATGACCGACCCATACTCGCCGACGGCGCGCGCGAAAGCCAATGCGAACCCGGTCAATATCGCCGGCAGGAGTACCGGCCAGATGATCAGGCGTATCGTTTGCCAGCGGTTCGCGCCCAGGCTGGCGGCGGCTTCCTCAAGTTCGGTTTCGAGATCTTCCAGAATGGGTTGCACCGTACGCACGACAAAGGGCAAACCGATGAAGGTAAGCGCCACCAGTATACCGAGCGGTGTGAATGCCACCTTGAGACCGAGCGGCTCCAGCCATGCTCCCAGCCAGCCGTTGCTGGAATAGATCGCCGCCAGAGAAATGCCAGCAACCGCGGTCGGCAGAGCGAACGGCAGATCGATCAAGGCATCGACGAGCCGCTTCCCCGGAAAGGAATAGCGCACCAGTACCCACGCCAGGACCAGGCCAAACACGGCATTGATCATTGCCGCGATCAGCGAAGCGCCAAAGCTCAGCTTGTAGGATGCGACGACACGCGGCGCGGTGACAATTTCCCAGAACGCATCCCATGTCAGCGCGGTCGTCTTAATAAATATCGCAGCGATGGGGATCAGCACAACCAGACTGAGATAGGTCAGCGTATAGCCCAGCGTTGGGGTGAACCCCGGCAAAACCTTGTTTTTCGACAGCGCACTTCTTCTCATAAATTGGACTGGTAAATCTGATCGAAAATTGCACCGTCGCTGAAGTGTGTCTTTTGCACCTTCTGCCAGCCGCCAAACAGTTCACCGACCGTGAACAACTTGAGCGTGGTGAATTGCCCGGCATGCTTGGCAAGGACGGCTTGATCGACCGGCCGGTAATAATGCCGGGCGATGATCTCCTGGCCGGCGGGAGAATACAGGTATTCGAGATAGGCGGTCGCCACCTTGCGCGTACCGCGCTTGTCGACGACCTTGTCGACAACGCTGACCGGCGGCTCGGCGAGAATCGAAACCGAGGGTGTCACAATCTGGAATTTGTTTGGATCGAGTTCTTTTGCCGCGAGCCAAGCCTCGTTTTCCCATGTGATTAGGACATCGCCGATACCTCTTTCGGCAAAGGTCGTTGTTGCCGCCCGCGCGCCGGAATCGAGCACCTTCACATTGCGATAGAGCTTGCCGACGAAGTCGCGCGCCTTGGCATCGGTCGCGCCGGGCTGTTTCAGCGCATATCCCCAGGCCGCGAGATAGTTCCAGCGCGCGCCTCCCGAGGTCTTGGGATTGGGGGTGATGATCTCCACGCCCGGTTTGACGAGGTCGGACCAGTCGCGGATCTGCTTTGGATTGCCCTTGCGCACCAGGAACACGATGGTGGACGTATAGGGTGAGGCATTGTGAGGCAGCCGCGTTTGCCAGTTGGCGAGCAAGCGGCCTCGCGCGGCAATCGCGTCGATATCATAGGCAAGCGCGAGGGTCACGACATCCGCACTCAGACCGTCGATGACCGCTCTGGCCTGTTTTCCCGAACCGGCATGGGACTGCCGGATCGTCACCGCCTCCCCCGTCCTGGATTGCCAGTATCTGGCGAAGGCACCGTTGAACTCCTGATACAGTTCGCGCGTCGGATCGTAGGAGGCGTTGAGCAGCGTCACATCGGCCAGCGCATAGCCCGCTGCCGTGATGGTCAGGAGTGCCGCGATGGTGAATCTGCGAAGGTATTTCATCGGTGAATTTCCAGCCTGTAATGAACAGCCACTACTGTACCGGCCGTCTTTATTACCTGGAACCAATAAATTCTTGTTTGCTTATTCTTTGGGTTGATATAGTGGCGGCGCTCAATTCCCGCGCCCTTCGCTCTATAGGGCGCTTCTAAAAATCCGCTGAAGCCACGATGGCAGCATTGGAAATGTGCTCAAAATGCGGGGCCGGGAAGCGGCAGACTGCGTGTACACCCCGCTTTTTCGCGCATTTCCGCCTTGCCCTCGCGCCTTGATCGAATTTTTCGAGGTGCCCTATATCACCGAATCTGTTCGCTTGAAGGGTAGCACCTTGGCCGATACGGCGGGTTTAGCGGATTGATGTGCCGAAACATGGAAAGGCGGCGGGTTACCCAATGCCTTCAGGGCATCCAACAGGCCGTTTGCACCGTACACCGAGTCCCACATCCGGTTGAATATGTGCATACAGGCCTGCAAGGGGGTACGACAGGTTCGCAGCTCCGCGTCGATGCTCCATTGCAAGCCGCGCAAGCGCTGCTGGCGTGTTTGTGGCGCGCTGGCGATGAGTTTTTCGATCGCCTCCCTGCGTCGTCTGGCGAAGCCCTCGGGATCGGTCTTCGCCAGCGTCATCCATTCATCGAAATCGAAAGGAGACGATGACTGGTTCATAGTTTTTTATGCGATCATTAATGATGATGGTGGTGATGCCCTTCGACATGCACATGGCCATGCTCGATTTCTTCTTCCGTCGCCGGGCGGAGACCGACGATCTGAATGTCGAAATGCAGGATCATGCCCGCCAGAGGGTGGTTGGCGTCCAAAGTCACCATGCCATCGTCGATGGCGGCGATGGTGAGAACGACGTCTCCTTCCGGCCCTTCCATCATCACCCGGCCGCCGGGTGTCAATTCCATGTCTTCGGGAAATTCCGACAAGGGCACTTGGATTATCGCTTCGGGGTTGCGAGGGCCATAGCCTTGGGCTGGCAGCACGACGACATGGGCTTTGTTGCCGACTTCCAGACCTTCCAGCCCCTGCTCCAGACCGGGAATGATATTCCCGTAGCCATGCAGATAGTCGAAGGCATCGCCGCCTTCGGTGGTGTCAAGCGTATCGTTGTTTTCGTCGGTCAGCAGGTAATACATTGACACGACCATGCCGTTGGCTACTTTCATGGAATATCCTTTGTGGCGAATGTGCTTATTAAACGTGTGCCCATTGTATCATGAGCATCTCAATATCTGGTACACCACCATACCAACCCGAAAGAGTCCGGTCATTCGCGGCTGGCGGCGGCGATGCTGCCAACCGGCGGCATGAGCTTCGACAGGAGGATGGGTGGATTGCCCAGCCGCTGGCGGTAAATGACGGTATAGGTAAGCACGCGACGGACATAATCGCGCGTTTCCTTGAAGGGAATGTTTTCCACCCATAAATCTGCTTCGATGATGCGATCCGGCGCCAACCACTGGCGTATCCGGCCGGCGCCGGCGTTATAGGCGGCGGTGGCGAGCACCGGGTTGTTATCGAAGGTAGCAAGACGGCTGCGCAGATAAGCGGCGCCAAAGCGGATGCTGGTATCGGGTGCGAGCAGGTCATTGGGGCTATTCAGGCGCGTCTTGAGGGATTTTGCGATCATTTCACCCGTGGCAGGCATGATCTGCATCAGCCCCAGCGCGCCCACAGGAGAACGCGCATCGGATACGAAGGCGCTCTCCTGGCGCAGAATGCCAAATACCCAGGCCGGATCGATGCCGTTGCTTTGGGCGTGGGACTCGATCCGCTCGCGGTGGGCGAGGGGAAAGATCATCTCAAGATCGTCTTGCCGCGGCGCCCGCGCGACGGTGGCGATGGCGCGGTCGTGCCAACCCCAGTCGTGGGCCAGCTTGGCGGCGCGCAGCAACTGCGCATCGTTCATGTCGCGGGTGGCATGGCCCCACTCGCGGCGCGCGTCGGCCGGGCGGTTCAGCAGATAAAATTCGCGGGCGCGGAGTATGCCCGGCGCCCGCTCCAAGGCGGACAGTTCTTCGCTTGAAAAGGAGAGCGGGCGATGCGTCAGCGCGTAGGGTTTTTCAAGGCGGTCGGCGGCAAGGAGCCCATAATAATCGCGGCCGGAGGCCAGTTCCGTGTAAATCGCTTCGGCATCCTTGGCCGAACCTGTTTTCTCCAGGGCGCGGGACTGCCAGTAGCGCCAGCGCGGTGTGGCGCGCTCTTCGTCGTTCAAGCGAGCTATCCAGTGCTGTGCCGCAGCCCAATCGCCTTCGGCGAGCGCCAGCACGACGCGCTTTTCCCGCACCTGCTGATCTTCCTGGGCGGGAGTCAGCGCTTCCAGGCGCGCGCGCGCCTCGGGCAGTTTCTGCGCCGCGAAGGCCAGCGCCAGAACACGGGCAAGCGTGTCGCGCTCCGTGGCGGCGAAGGTATGGCGATTACCAATGTCATCCCATACCGCGGCGGCCTTGGCCGCATCGCTGCGCGCCAGACGCTTGATGCCATGAGCGAGAATCACGGGGATGACGGGATGATCCCCCTCGAATCGGGCGGAATCGAAGATCAACTCCGGCTTTTGATGAACCTGCAACCACACATCGGCCCAGCGGCGATCATCCGGCGCCAGGAAACGATCCAGCGAGCGCGCCACATCAAGCTGCCCGGCGTCCAGCGCCAAGGCCATGCGCTGCCATATCAAAGCATCGCCCATGCCGGCGCCGAAGCGCCAGGCATCGAACAGGCGGTCACAGGCTTCCGGCTGCAAACGCCCCGTCAGCCACAACGGTTCCAGACCCTGCACGGCCTTGGCGGCATCCCCCGTTTCCAGCAACGCCCTGCGGTAAAGACATTGCGCCTGCGCATCGCCGGTGGGAAGGTAAGCGGCAAGAAGCTCCTGCCAACGGCCCTGCTGCGCGAGCAGTTTCAACCACGCAACGCGCAGGCGGGGGGCGAGCGGAGTGTCGGGGTAAGTCGCCAGGAATGCCTGGATCTCGGCGGCGCCGGCCTTGTTCAGGCGTGACTGGAGATCTTCATATATAAGGTAGGGGTAGAGCGGGTAATCGCCGAGGGTCTTGAGCAGTCCCTGAAACCGGATCTGATCGCCCGATTTAAACGCGCGTTCGGCCGCCTCGAATGCCGCGCGCTGTTGTGTGAAATCCGGCGTGCCAGACCAGACCATGGCGGACCAAAACATACCCGCCATGACGATCGTCCACCTTGTATTGCGGAACGGCATGGGCATTACCTCTCCGGTACAACGAAATCGTTATCTTGCATCCTCGCTATCGTCCTGAAGCTGTTTTAGCTGTAGCTTAATCTATAACGAAACCGTCCCAACAATTGAGACAAACATTATCAAAGGAATATCCCTTGGCGCCAATAAAAAACCCCGGCCGGGTTACCGCCGGCCGGGGTTGTGAGATGCCCGCAACTCAGGCGATTACTTCATGATGCGCAGTTCGACGCGGCGGTTCTGGGCGCGGCCGTCTTCCGTGCCGTTGTCGGCGATCGGATTCTCCTGCCCATAACCCTTGGCGGTCAGCCTGGACGCATCCACGCCCTTCGACACCAGGTAGTTCATCACCGCCTCGGCGCGCTGCTGCGACAGCTTCTTGTTCTTGGCGGGCGCGCCACGGTTGTCGGTATGACCAGCCACTTCCGCCTTGATGTCGCTGCTCTTGGCCAGGGTAGCCGCGGCTTCGTCCAGAATCGCCAGCGATTCGGGGATGAGCTTGGCGGAGCTGGTGGCGAAGTTCACACCCTTGAGCACGATGACCGCAGGGATCTCGCAACCCTTGTCGTCCACCTTGACGCCGGCTTTGGTGTCGGGACAGCGGTCCAGGCTATCGACCACGCCGTCGCCGTCGCTGTCCAGTTCGCAACCGTCGGCATTGACCTTGGCGCCCGCCGGGGTGTTGGGGCAACGGTCCTTGCTGTCGACCACGCCGTCGCCGTCGCTATCCAGTTCGCAACCATCGGCGTTGACCTTGGCGCCCGCCGGAGTGCCGGGGCAGCGATCCTTGTCGTCCGTCACGCCGTCGCCATCGCTATCAGCCGGCTTGGACGGTGCTGCAACGACGGGGGCGGCGGCCACGGCTTTTGCGCCGAGCGGAATGTGCAGACCGAGGTTCACCAGCCAGTCGCCGAAACGGTTCTGGCCAGAAACGCTGGAGTCGTCCTTGTCGAGACGGTAACGCACGTCGGCGCGCACTCCCAGCGCATCGCCAAACATGCTCATGAAGCCCAGGCCAACATTGCCCATGGCATTGGTGTTTTTCTCGCCCGGCACTTTGGTGCGCAGCGCGCCCGCGCCGATCAGCGCATAAGGAGCGAAAGCGGAATCACGATTGAAGAAGTACAGGGCATCGATACCCAGGCCGCGCTGCCTGAACTGACTCGTGCTGTTCTTGATATCGAGGTTGTCGCCGACGATATTGCCCTCGATATTCCACGATTCGCTGATGGGTTTGCCGATACCGAGCTGGCCACCCCAACCATTATCCGCCTTGCGATCATCGTCCGGCTTGACATAGCTTACCGCCGGGGCGATGTACCAGCGGTTATCCAGATCGCCCGCGACCGAGGTGGAAACCGCCACTCCCAGCGTACCGATGGCCAACCCCGCCGCCATCAAGCGGCCCATGCTCTTATCCCTGGAATTATTCATACGTATGCTCCCGTGTATTGTGAGGGAAAAGGGTACGAATTTCGTGCCCCTGAACTGAATAAACGTCTTGTACAACCTTCAGGGTACGCATCCTATCATGAACCCCCTGCGGATAGCCTTGATCCACATCAATCAAAATGTAAAGAATTGTCAAAAAGGAAGTTCATGGAAATAACTTGTCACGTCAGCGTTTTCACTCCTTCGGCCGAACCCAGCAACAGCACATCGGCGGGACGCAAGGCGAACAGGCCATTGGTGACCACACCGGCGATGTTGTTCAGATCCGCCTCCAGCTTGGAGGCCTCCATGATGCGCAGATTGTGCACGTCGATGATGATGTTGCCATTGTCGGTGACGAAGCCCTCGCGCAACACCGGCTTGCCGCCGCGCTTGACGAGCTCGCGCGCCACATAGCTGCGCGCCATCGGAATTACTTCGATCGGCAGAGGAAACGCCCCCAGTACATCGACCAGCTTGGACTCGTCGGCAATGCAGACGAATTTCCGGCTGGCGGCGGCAACGATCTTTTCCCGCGTCAATGCCCCGCCGCCGCCCTTGATGAGTTGCAGGTAGCGGTTGGACTCGTCGGCGCCGTCGACGTAGACCGCGATCTCGTTCACGGCATTGAGATCGAACACCGGAATACCATGTCCCTTCAGGCGCTCGGCCGTGGCGACGGAGCTGGCGACCGTGCCCTCAATCTTGTGTTTGATGCCCGCCAGGGCGTCGATGAAGAAGTTGGCGGTCGATCCCGTGCCGACGCCCACTACCGTCCCCGCCTCAACATAGTTCAGCGCGGCTAGCGCGACGGCCTTTTTCATTTCGTCTTTCGTCATGGTTATACCACCTTAATATCGAGTTAACGTTCCTTATTCCAAGAATATACATCCGCCCGGACAAGAAGTCATGTCATGTGATAATTTATGGCTATGAAACATTACATCGAAAAAATACTCAAGGCGCGCGTTTACGACGTGGCCCAGGAAACGCCGCTGGACTTGATGCGCACCCTGTCGCAGCGGGTGGGCAATCGGGTGATGCTCAAGCGCGAGGATCTTCAGCCGGTGTTTTCCTTCAAGCTACGCGGCGCATACAACAAGATGGTCAACCTGCCGCCCGGCGCGGCGCAAAACGGCGTGATCACCGCGTCGGCGGGCAATCACGCCCAGGGCGTGGCGCTGGCGGCGCACCGCCTTGGCATTCCGGCGCTGATCGTGATGCCGCGCACCACTCCGGACATCAAAGTCGCCTCGGTGCGCATCCTTGGCGCCACCATCGCGCTGCATGGCGATACCTACGACGAGGCTTACCAGCATGCTGCCCGCCTCGCGCAAGACAACGGCATGATGTTCATCCATCCCTACGACGACCCGGATGTCATCGCCGGTCAGGGCACCATCGCCGTGGAAATTTTGCGCCAGCATACCGATCCGCTGCACGCGATTTTCATCCCGGTGGGCGGCGGTGGACTGCTGGCAGGGGTGTCGGTATATGTGAAATACCTGTGGCCGGAGATCAGAGTCATCGGTGTCGAACCGGAGGATGCGGCAAGCATGTACCATGCGCTGCGCAGTGGCGAACGCGTGACGCTCGACCACGTTGGCATCTTCGCCGATGGCGTTGCGGTGCGTCAGGCGGGAGAAGAGAATTTCCGTGTCGCCCAGCAGTGCGTCGATGAAATCATCCTGGTCGGCACCGACGAGATCTGCGCGGCGATCAAGGATATCTTCGATGACACCCGCTCCATCGCCGAACCCGCCGGGGCGCTGGCGGTGGCGGGACTCAAGAAATATGTCCAGCGCGAAGGATTACAGGGAACGAATCTGATCGCCATCGACAGCGGGGCGAACATGAACTTCGACCGGCTACGCCATGTCGCCGAGCGCGCCGAGGTAGGCGAGCGGCATGAGGCGATCCTGGCGGTGACGATCCCCGAGCGGCCCGGCAGCTTTCGTCAATTCTGCGAAGCGATCGGCGAGCGCAGTATCACCGAATTCAATTACCGCTATTCCGACCCGAGCCAGGCGCATGTGTTCGCCGGCATCAAGCTGACGCACGGCGAGACGGAGAAGGCCGGGATCATCGCGCACCTTCAAACGCGGGGATATCCGGTCGTCGACATGACGGACGATGAAACGGCCAAGCTGCATGTGCGATACATGGTGGGTGGCCATTCGCCGCGCGTCACCAATGAAGCGGTGTATCACTTTGAGTTCCCGGAACGTCCGGGCGCGCTTCTGTGCTTTTTGAGCAAGATGGGGCAGCGCTGGAACATCAGCATGTTTCATTACCGAAATCACGGCGCGGCTTATGGGCGGGTGCTGGTGGGCGTGCAAGTTCCACCGGAAGATCGGGTAAATTTCCAATCGTTCCTGACGGAGCTGGGTTACGAGTATCGTGTCGAGACAGAGAACCCTGCTTATAAGTTGTTCCTGAGTTAGCTCGGGCGTCTCAAGGTGTTGCCGAAAAGCATAAGGCCCGCTTGCGCGGGCCTTATGCTTACTGCCAGCCAAACCTAATCAACCAGCTTTTTTCTTAGGTGCGGCTTTCTTCTTGGGAGCTGCCTTCTTGGCAGGCGACGCCTTCTTTACCGCCGCCTTCTTGGGGGCTGCCTTTTTCACTGCCTTCTTTACTGCCGCCTTCTTTACTGCGGCCTTCTTGGCGGGCGCTGCCTTTTTCTTGGCGGGCGCTGCTTTCTTCACTGCGGCTTTTTTAACGGCCATTATTTTTCCTCCATGGTAAATGTACATTCGCTGTACGACGCTAAGTATAACCAAGTTTACACAGACTTCTAGTAGTGTTAACGCTATTTATATCGTTCTGTGATGCAAATGACTTTAGTTTTTTATGCGAAAGCCGACTCGATTTTCAAAATATAGCTCCATTCATCCTCGCTCATCGGCATGATGGAGAGCCTGTTGCCGCGCTGAAGCAGCCGCATCGAATGCAGCGCGGCGTGCGTTTTCAACTCCGCAAGAGCGATCACATGCGCGAATGAACGCACATGGCGCACATCCACCATATACCATTGCGGCCGCGCCGGATCGCTCTTCGGATCATAGTGCTCATGCGCCGGATCAAACGCGGTGAAATCGGGATAACCTTCTCTGACAATCTCGACGATGCCCGCGATACCAGGCGTATCGCAACTGGAATGATAGAAGAACGCCAGATCGCCGGCCTTCATCTGATCGCGCAGCATGTTGCGCGCCTGATAGTTGCGCACGCCGTCCCAATGCTCGGTTTGGCCCGGCCGCCGCTTCAGGTCGTCGATGCTGAACGCATCGGGCTCGGATTTCATCAGCCAGTAGTTCATGGTGTTTCCTTGCCCGGAAAGTAAAGCGTAGTCTCGGTAGCCACAGCATACAGTGGCACGTCCCAATCGTGGTTCTGCAACCGTGCGACACGCTGGAACTCGTAGGCAATGCCTATCAGGCGCGGTTTACGCCAGTGGCGGCGATGGCGGAGAAAGGCAAACGTTTGGTCATAGAAGCCGCCGCCCTGGCCGAGACGGTTGCCTTGCGCGTCGAAGGCGACCAGCGGGGTCAGTACCAAATCCAGCTTGTGGGCGGACAGGCGGTGGCGCGAAGTGATAGGCTCGGGGATGCCGTAGCGGTTGGGGATCAGCTTGTCGCCTGCGCTGTAAGGGACAAACCACATGCGATTGGCGTGCAGGGTATTGAGCACTGGCAGATAGCAGATCTTGCCCATCGCCCAGGCGCGCTGCATCAAAGGCGTGGGATCGAGTTCGCCGTTCTGCGGCAGATAACAGGCGATATGCCGGCTGCGGCGGAACCAGTTCGTCGCAGCAATCCGTTCGGCAACACTCAGCGCCGCCTCATCACGTTCCGTCTCGCTCAGAGCGGCGCGCCGGGCGCGCATCAGCTTGCGCAATTCGGATCGGGAAACGGCGGGCGAATGGGAGGAAGCGATGGAATCCACAATGATTGACGGACTCGACAAGATAAGGAGGACATCCTCCGCCTGTGACGTTAACAGGTCTTCGTTCTTGAACCAAAGGTTCAAGTGGGTACCTGTGCGATGTATCAGGCTTTCCGCATGGCGGACATGCACAACAACATCAGGCAATCAGATTCCCTGGGTTAAGAATCAGGCTCAAGAAATAACCCAACCTGAGACGGGCACCGCAGAGAATGTCCATGTCCATTTTAATCAATCTGCGGCCGGATTGCCATGCCACAAGGTATTCTACAGCTCCATCTGCCGCCCTTTGTTGAGGGCGATCTCGATCTTGCCGCGCAGGATCTTGATGCGATGATCGATCGACTGCGTCTCGTTGTCCTTGCGCGATTTTTGCTGCAATAGTTCGTGGGCGATGTTCAGGGCCGCCATCACGGCGATGCGATCCGAGCCGATCACCTTGCCGGTGTCGCGGATCTCTTTCATTTTGTCGTTCAGATAACGCGCCGATGCCAAAAGCTCACTCCGCTCCTCTTCCGGGCACGCCACCAGATACTCCTTGTCCAGCACGCGCACCGCGACAGGCACTGTTTCGCCGCTCATGCGTCATACTCCATCGACTTGAAGCGCATGACCATCGATTCCACTCGCGAGCTGGCCAATTCGGTCTTTTTGGCGAGATCCGCCCGTTCGGCGGCAAGCTTGGCATTCTGGCCGCGCAACTGGGCATTTTCTTCTCGCAGACGATCGCACACCTGGATCAGCTCTTCGAGCTGAAATTCCAGGCTGCGCAGTTCTTGTTCGATGGCGCGGGATGTATGGTCGGATTTCATGGGTTTCGTCTTGATGGAACGAGGTTATAACTGTTTCGGTGGAACCTGTGAGGATGATAGCATAGCGTATACGTTTTGGAGCAATATCATGACCACCGTTCAACCATCCGAATACCATCACATCAATGATCTGTTGCAGCGCATCGGCACTTCCGTGGAAACAGCGGAATGCCACGGTCTGCTGACCGGCCTGTTATGCGCCCAGGAGGTGGTAGACAGCGCCGCCTGGATTTCCTATATCCTGGCGAATGTGGAGGACAGGGAAGACAGCCTGACGGAGGAGGCTCATGCCGTCTTCAGCGCCTTATTGGGGCGGGTGCTCGATCAGTTGAACGACCCCGAGTACGGTTTCGAGCTGATGCTGCCCGACGACGGGTCTTCGCTTGCGGAGCGCACCACTGCGCTGGCCGAATGGTGCCAAAGCTTTTTGCTCGGATTGAGCATGGGCAGCATACAGGATGTCGCGCAATTTCCCGACGGCAGCCGCGAGATCATCCATGACATGATGGAAATCACCCGTGCCGAAATTGGTGCCGAGAATGGCTCGGAGGAAGACGAACACGCCTTTGCCGAGATCGTCGAGTACATCCGCATGGGCGTCCTGCTGATCCGCGAAGAGATTCGCGCCGTCCGGCGGCCTCGTCCCAGCGACGCAGTGGTACATTGACATGAATAGGCAAGAGTTCGCCAAACGCCGGATGCGGCTGATGCGCACCATGGGTCCGGGTTCCATCGCCATCCTGCCTGCCGCGCCGCATGCGCTGCGCAACCGCGATAGCGAATATCCCTACCGCCCCGACAGCGACTTTTATTACCTGACTGGCTTTGCCGAGCCGGAAGCGGTGGCCGTGTTGGCGCCGGGGCGCAAGGAAGGCGCATACATTCTGTTCTGCCGCGAGCGCGATCCGAAGATGGAAATCTGGAACGGCCCGCGCGCCGGCCTTGCGGGCGCACGCACCCTTCATGGCGCCGATGAATCTTTTGCCATCGGCGATCTTCAGAAGATATTGCCCGGTCTGATCGAGAACAAAAAACGCATTTTCTATTCCCCAGGGCTGCGCCCGCAATTCGACCGCACGCTCATCGAGGCGCTGAATCAGGTGCGGAGCAAGACGCGCAGCGGCGTGCATGCCCCGGCAGAATTCGCCGCGCTGGAGCAGCCGCTGCACGAGATGCGGCTGTTCAAAAGCAAGGCGGAACTCGATGCCATGCGTTACGCCGCCAAGGTTTCGGCGTCCGCCCATCGACGGGCCATGCAAACCTGTCGCCCCGGCATGATGGAATATCAGATCGAGGCCGAACTGCTGCACGAATTCATGCGTCACGGATGCCGCTTTCCCGCCTATAATTCCATCGTCGGCGGCGGCGCCAACGCCTGCACCCTGCACTAC
>SBBG01000221.1 GCA_005240065.1 Gammaproteobacteria bacterium
AGCACAGCCAGCCCCGGCATCCGTGAGAATTCCTCCCCATCGGCCGTCAGCACCGGAAATCCATGCCTGACCGCCGTTGCCCCGATGATCAGATCATGGGCGCCGACAGTAACTTCTTTCGGCAGCGCCGCCATCAATTCCGCGTGCACACGCGCCACATCCTTATCGAAAGCAAGCACCGGCAACACTTCCAGCAAGCCTTCGACGAACGCGGCGCGCTTGATGCGGCGCTCGGCTGTATTGGCCTTGTGAACGCCAACCAGCAGCTCCGAGCAGGTGATGGCACTGATGAAAACGTCGCCATATTCCGCCCATTGTTCGAAGTTGACGGCGGAGCGATCGCGTTCAGCGCGGATGAGGACGTTTGTATCAATGATTAATCCCATTCGTGTTCCTTGCCTGCGAGCCGCATGACGCTTTCCTCGATATCACGCTCGAAAACATCGACGTCATCCTCGGCCAATCTGGGCAGTTTCGCAAACAGCGCGTTAAGCTCGGATACCCGCAGTCCACGCACAGGCCCAATCGGGACAATCCTGGCGATCACATCGCGGCCGCGCATTATCTCAAAGCTGGTGTCCTGGTATTTGACCTGATTGAGCACGTCGGAAAAATTCCGGGCAGCTTCGGTCGCATTGATTGATTTCGAGATAGCCATGTCGAACACAAAAATAAGATTAATATATTATATGATTGTATGATCTAACAACGAGCAATGCAAACCAAAACCAGTGCGCCATCAAATCACCCGCTCATTCCCCCCATCCACCGGCACCTGCGCCGCTGTGGTTTTGGCGAACAAGGAACCGCACATTTCGGCGGCGAGTTCGGCGACGTCGCGGCGGGTGACTTCCACGCCCAGCACATTGTTGCGCTTGTATTCCTCCACGCTCAGGCCGTAGTGCGCGGCGCGCGCCTTGAGGACTTCGTCGGTCCAGATGCCGGTGTCGAACACAGCGTTGGGATGCAGGGAGTTGATGCGGATGCCGTCCTTGCCCCACTCCAGGGCGGCGACGCGCGCCAGTTGATTCAGGGCGGCCTTGGCGGCCGAATAGGCCACGGCCCCCGGCCCGGGCGCGGGGACGTTCTTGGAGCCCATCACCACGACGCGCCCGCCCCTGGGGGAACGTTTGAGCAGCGGATGCGCCTCGCGCATCAGGATCAGGTTGGCGTCGAGGTTGATGCTCATGACCTTGCGCCATTCCTCCGTTGGCAGAGACTCGATGCGGCAGCCGGGCGGAAAAATGCCGGCGTTGAGGATCAGCATGTCCAGTCCGCCGAAGGCGCGCGCGCAGGTCTCCAGCGCGCCGGTGATCTGCGTCTCATCGGTGACATCGCATACCTGGCCGAGAAAGTCGGGGCGCTTGTGCAAGGCCGTGACAGCGGGATTGATATCCAGCCCGACCACCGCCGCGCCGCGTGCGAGCAGCGCATCGACACAAGCCTTGCCGATGCCGGAGGCGGCGCCGGTGACCAGGGCGATCTCGCCGGTGAACTGCGGCGGCTTGCCGCCCTTGCGCAGCTTGGCCTGCTCCAGATCCCAGTATTCCATGTCGAAGATGTCCCGCGCGGACAGCGCCTGCCAGCCGCCCAGCGCCGTCGCGCGCAGGATGACCTCGATGGTGTGCTGGTAAATGTCTTTGACAATCGCGGCGTCTTTGGCTGTGCGCCCCGCGCAACACAGGCCCAGCTCGGGATCGAGAATCACGCGCGGCGCGGGGTCGAGCATGGTCTTGGCTTCGCGCGCGGCGGGTGCGTGTTCGTCGAAATAACGCTTGTAGGCCGCCGCATAAGCGGCGACATCGCGACCGAGCAACGGCAGGCGCTTGGTGCGGATGACATGATCGGGCGTGGCCGGACCTTGCTGCGAAATCACCGCCACATCGTCACGGCGGGCAAAGGCCAGGCTTTGTGGACTGGCATCGACGGACAACACCACCGGAAATCCCGCAACGTCCGAAATCTCGCGGCGCAACTGGGCGATCTCCTCGCGCTGCGGCTTGGGTGAAGCCACGGCGACCGGCGCGGGCAGTTCCCACGCGTCCTGCTCGGCGAGATAACGCTCGGCGCGCGATACGAGGTCGATCATGCGCTCATAGCAAACCCGCGCCGTCTCGCCGAAGGAAAATATGCCGTGGTTCATCAATACCATGCCGATGGTGTTCTCATGTACCTGTCGCGCGAACTCGATGGCGCATAACCGCGCCAGGTCGAAGCCCGGCATGATGTAGGGGATGATGACCACGCTATCGCCGTAAATCGCCTTGATGCGCTCCAGCCCGCCTTCGGTGTTGGTGATGGTCACCACGGCATCAGCATGGGTATGATCCACATACTTGTGGGGAAGAATGGCGTGGAGGATGGTTTCGACTGAGGGCGTGGGCGCGGAGGCGCGCGTCATGTGCGTCACCAACTCGTTGACCATCTGTGGATCGGACAGGGTTTCGAGCTCGACCAGCGCCAGCATGTGATTCAATCGCACCGGCGAGAATCCCGCCGCCTCGATGGTCTCCAGATCCCAGCCGCTGCCTTTCACATACAGCAGGGTCTCGTCCTGGCCGAGAATGTTCTTTTCGGTGATTTTTACCGAGGTATTGCCGCCACCGTGCAACACCAGCGTGGTGTCGCGGCCCAGCAGACGTGAGGTATAGACACGCAGACCCAAATCCCCCGGATATTGGGCGGCTTCTTCATCATTCCACAGGCTTTGCATGATCTCTCCCACGATACGGTTTTGGATAGCCGTATTGTAAGGG
>SBBG01000017.1 GCA_005240065.1 Gammaproteobacteria bacterium
CACCTGCATCACCCGTTTGGTGAACACATCATCCGTCAATCCCACGTTCACCCGGATATCGCTGATGCGCAGGGCGGTCTTATTGCCCGTCTGCACATTTTCCGCCGTCACCGCTTCCCACACCCAGGCATCGCCAGCCCGCCTCCACTTAAAGGTTTGCCGTTTCAGGAGTTTGCCTTTTTCATCGTAGTAATCGATACGCAGCGGCAGGAACCCGTCCTTGGCGATCCACTTGACGGCCTTGCTGTAGGGATAATAGTCCGCGCGCCCTTTCGGCGTGCTTTCTATCACGTAACAGTCGACACCCTCCAGCGCCTCACTGCGCAGCAATTGATGGCTATCGGCGCCGGGATCGCGTGGCATGAGGTCATACTGGCGCAACTCGGATTTGGCGAATTCTTCTTCCTTGGCATGCTTCGGGCCGCTGTGACTCAACTTGCGCACCAAGCGCAGCTCGGGGAGATACAGCCATTCGTCATCGTTCCTGTTCAGCTCCGGCCGGTAGAAGAAGCCCATGTACGAGACGCCCTTGGCGTCGGGCGGAAACTCGCGGAACATGATCACCTTGCTGTCGATGTCGCCGGCACCCTTGAACTTCTTCCATGCCATGAAGTAGGTCAATCTCCTCTCCGGCTGGCCGTTTTCCTGAAAGATGAAGCTGATCCTTGATAACGAATCATCACCGCCATCGACCGCGAAGGATTTTTTTACGATGTCATCGGCAGACAACCCGTCCGCGCCAGCATATGAGGGAAAAAATGAACCCATAAGCAGCGCGGCGCCCAGCCAAACCATCCAAGCCTTCTTGTGCTCCATCACATAACCTCCCGAAACGAAATTTTACGGCGGCGACAAACCATCCATCGGCCAACGCGCCATGGCGGAAAACGCCAGCGGTTCGGCCTGACCGGCCTGCAAGCGCCGGTAACCGGCGTAGGCGATCATCGCACCGTTGTCGGTGCAAAACTCCAGACGCGGATAATAGACCTGCGCGCCGGCATCGCGGGCCATCTCGCCCAATCGGACGCGCAATGCGGTATTGGCGCTCACACCACCCGAAACCACCAGGCGGCGCACGCCGGTCTGTTCCAGCGCGCGGCGGCACTTGATGGACAGGGCATCCACCACCGCTTCCTGAAAAGCGCATGCGATGTCGGCGCGTACTTCATCAACCATACCATGAGCCCGCCAGGTGTTGACGGCGCTGGTCTTGAGACCGCTGAAGCTGAAGTCCAAACCGGGGCGGTCCGTCATCGGGCGAGGAAACTGGAAGCGCCGCGGATCGCCCTGCCCGGCAAGCCGCGCCAAGGCCGGGCCGCCCGGATAGCCCAGCCCAAGCAGCTTGGCGGTCTTGTCGAAAGCCTCGCCGGCGGCATCGTCGAGCGATTCACCGAGGATGTGGTAGCGCCCCACCCCATCCACACGCACCAATTGCGTGTGCCCGCCGGACACCAGCAGGGCGATGAACGGGAAATCGGGCGGATCGGGTTCCAGCATCGGCGCCAGCAAATGCCCCTCCATGTGATGCACCGCCACCGCCGGCACACCCCACGCCCAGGCCAGGCTGCGCCCGATCGCGGCGCCCACCAGCAGCGCGCCGGCCAGGCCCGGTCCGGCGGTATAGGCCACGCCATGAATATCCGCCGCACCGATCCGCGCCTGCGCCATCACTTCGCGCAACAGCGGCAGCACCTTGCGCACATGATCGCGCGAAGCCAGTTCGGGCACCACCCCGCCGTACTCGGCGTGCAGCGCCACCTGACTGTGCAGTGCATGCGCCAGCAGGCCACGTTGCGCATCGTAAATCGCCACGCCCGTCTCGTCGCACGAGGTTTCAATACCGATTACACGCATCCGTCGATTCCATGCCAATCTTTTGCCATCTAGCCGTCTTAATCATAGTATAATTGATCGATTTATCGCCCTGAGGAACCCCTGATTTTAATCAGAGATTCCTCGGCACATGGATGTGCCAGCATTTTTAATCACAGCAACTGATTGAAAAATGGAGAAAAGCAAAAATCGCGTTTTTACTTTTCGCGCTCTGAGAATTCTAGGATGGAATTATTCAGAGCTTCCTGATAAATTCCCGGCCCGCAGCCAGAGCGACTATGATACAGGTAACTGGTTTAACCAAGATATTCCCCTCCTCCGGCAACAAGGCTGTGAACGGCCTGGATCTTCACGTCGAGGAAGGCGAGATCCTGGCCCTGCTCGGCCCTAATGGCGCGGGCAAAACCACTACCATACGCATCCTCTCCACGCTCTCGGGGTTCGACGAAGGACAGGTGCTGGTCGCCGGATACGACGTGGATCGCGATCCTGATAAAGTCCGCGAATCCATCGGCGTAGTCGCGCAGCAGACCGGCATCGACTACTTCCTAACCGGGCGGGAAAACCTCGTCCTGCAGGGCCATCTTTACCGGATGAACAAGCAGGATATCGAGACGCGCGTCAAGGAGCTGTCCGCCTATTTCGAGCTGGAAGACGCGCTCGACCGGCAGGTCGCCACCTACTCAGGCGGCATGCGCCGCAAACTGGACATCGCCACCGCACTGATCCACCGCCCCAAGATCGTCTTCCTCGACGAACCCACCTTGGGTTTGGATATCAAGAGCCGGAAGAATCTCTGGAGCTACATCGAAAAAGTCAACCGCGAACTCGGCCTGACAATATTGTTGACCACTCATTACCTGGAAGAGGCCGACAAACTCTCCCATCGCGTCGCCATCATCAACGCCGGCAAGATACGCATCACCGGTACGCCTGATGAACTGAAAACCAGCATTCATGGCGACTCGGTGGTACTGGCCTTCGAACAGAACGATGCCACCATCAACAGCTTCGTTTACAGCCTGAAAGGCGATCCCGCCATCCGCGACACCGTCTGGCAAGGCAACAATCTGCACCTTTATATCGAAGACGGCGCCGGTATCATACCCAGGATCGCGCTGCTGGCCTCGCAGCAGGGCGTGCAGATCAAATCGCTGTCGCTCTCCCGCCCCACGCTGGACGATGTATTCCTGAAATACACCGGCGCCAGCATCGAAAGCACCGGCAAGGACGAAGGCGGCGACGAATGGTGGAAACAGTGGGCGGGCAAGGGCAGCGGCAACTGGCAGAAAAAATGGGGCAATTGGCAGGAAGAAACGACAGCGGAGGAAAACAGCGTGAGCACCAATCAAAACGACGGCGGACAAGACCAGGCAAAGCCACAAGAGAATCAAACCAAGGAGACCCCCTCCACCACCCCGGCACAAACCGAACCCGCAGCCGCTCCTTGGGGCAACTGGAGCAAGGAAGAAATGGAGGCATGGTGGCGCGACAAGGGCGGAGTGCCGGACGCATGGTCATCGGGCGACGGCCAACAGAATGACAGCTCTCAGAAATCCGGCAAATAAAGCAGCGGAGAAAAAGACGTGCTCGCGGATACCTGGTATTTATTCGGCAAATACATGCGCATCACCATCAGAATGCCCTGGTGGTCGCTGTTCACGCTCGTCCAACCGCTGATCTGGCTGCTGATCTTCGGCCAGCTTTTTAAAAACATCGCACAACTTCCCGGCTTTCCCGCCAACAGCTACGTGGATTTTTTCGTCCCCGGCGTACTGATCATGACCGTGCTGTTCGGCTCATCCTGGTCGGGCGTCAGCCTGTTGCGCGAGATCACCGCCGGCACGGTGGACAAGATGCTCGTCGCGCCGGTATCGCGCGTCGCCATCGTACTCAGCCGCGTACTGCATTCGGCGGTGCAAGTCCTCGCCCAGACGCTCATCATCCTCGCCGTCGCACTGGCCACTGGCGCCGCCACCAGCATCAATCCGATACACATCACCATGGCGATGCTGATCGTCTTCCTGCTCGGCGTAGGCTTCGCCTCGCTATCCAACGGCTTCGCCATCACCCTGCAGCGCGAAGAGCCGCTGGTCATGATCGGCAATCTGATGACCCTGCCGCTGATGTTCTTCTCCACCGCACTCATGCCCAAGGAAATGATGCCGGAATGGATCGACTACATCGCCATGATCAACCCCATCAACTACGCCGTGGAGGCGGTGAGGGCGATACTGGTCGGCACACCCGACTTCGGTGCCTATACAAAGGGCTTGCTGATCATGCTGGTCTTCGCCGGCGGCACGCTGGCGTGGGCGGTGAACGCGTTCAATTCGTTACGGGATTGACCCCCACACATGAATAGCGGGGAATCAAAAGATCAATGTCATACCCAATCCGGCTTGGAGCTTGTGGTAATCGCCTATGCCGGGGTTCAATACGTTACTGATCGAGCCGAACGCGCCCGGGTTGATCAATGGCGGGGGCAACGAGGAATCCTGTAACTGATATGAAAAGGTGCCATAAACCCTGAACTTGTCATTGACTTGATAATTCATTCCCAATGCCAGGGAATTCATCATGTTTACCCGGCGCTGCTGCTCCAGCGTTTCGACCAGATGACGTAAATCAGGGTTCTTGTAGAAATTCATGGCGAAAGTATATGCCGCGCTCGCCGTCCACTGTGGGGTAAAAGACTTTTCGAAGCGAAACATGACAGTGTGTCCCTGGTAGGCGAAATCTTTGGCGATAGAACTATCAACCTGATTGATGCTATCCGCATAATCGTAATTCATTGTAAATGCGCGCCCCAACCCCAGCCCCTGACTAAACGACAAGCCGGCCAGATATGCACGAGAATCGAGCAATCTAGTGCTGGAAGGACTAAAAAAGTCACGATAAGAAAGCGTGAATCTCAGAATTGTCGGCGCCTTCTCTTTTTCCCCCGCCTGTGCAAGCCAGCGCAAGAGCGCCGGGGTCTCGAACCGCCAAAAGACATCAGAGGAATAACTGGTGGTAGTGGAAAGATTGATCTCCCTGGACAAGTCCGATACTTCAAGCCTACTCGCCCCCAAGGTGATGTTTTTATCGCCAGGCCCCAACGTAATGGATGGCGCAGTATCAAACCGCGTAAAATCCGACTGTACATTGTGATAAATCAGGTACCCCGGCGCGAAAGATAGCGCCGCCCTGACATTCTTGGAAATCTTGTGCCGGTACGCCATATTCACCGATAGGTTCGACAAGAAATCGTCGATCGCGAACTTATCTGCAAAATTGGTATTGTTGTCATAGGTCATGGAATAACCCATATTATAAGTAAATCCGCCGATGCGGCTCTCCAAGCCGGGGATTTTCTTTTCCGCCGTCACAACCAGACTGCTCGTTCCGCCGTTCTGAATGATATATCTGTACTCCTTGATGGCATCCTCTTCGCGATTCATCGCCTCATACAGCAA
>SBBG01000036.1 GCA_005240065.1 Gammaproteobacteria bacterium
GGGAGGAATGCCGCGTTCCTGGAAGAGTTTCTTCAACTCATGGGTATGGCCGCGCCCGGCGAGACGGCATTTTTCACCGCCTTGGCGGAAGCGCACAGTGACGGGTTGGGCATGACAGAGCGATGCCTTGAGACCGTCACCGATGACGGTACGCGCGGTCAGCAGGCTGCCATCCGGCAACGCGAGAGGCTGAGCCATGTCCCATGCCAGCACGACGCGAGTATCATGAGGCGGCAGGGGCGGCAGGGCGTGAATCAGGCCACGATAACGCCGCACCTCCGCGCCGGGCCAGCGCACGCAGGGCGTGCTGTCTTCAACGGCGATGAGCACGTCCGTCTCGATACGTGCCAGATGCGCCGCCCACGGCACGGGTAATGTCAGCACTTTGAACCAGCGGCGCAGCGCATTGCGGCGGCGCGCCTCGCTCAGCCTCAATAATCCGGCTACCGAAAGCGTATCCGGCTGTGGGCCGCGCACGGTTTGCAAATCACCCTCCGCCAACTCGTCCAGCAAGACCGCCGCCTCGGCCATGTGCGACGCGGCGCGCGACAAGGTGGCGGCACAGGCGGGCGCACGCTGCTTGAGACGCGGCACAATCTCATGGCGCAGGTAATTACGTTCGAAGCCGGTATCGGAATTGCTCGGATCCTCCACCCAGGACAGGCCGTGCCGCGCGGCATAAGCGGCCAGCTCATGGCGCGCAAACCCGAGCAGCGGACGGGCGATGAAACCCTTGGCGAAAGGTGCGTGCGCGGGCATGGCGGCCAGACCGTGCGGCCCCGCGCCGCGCAGCAATTGCAGCAGCACGGTTTCGGCCTGATCGTCCTGGTGGTGGGCGGTAAGCAGGCCATCGTCCGCTTCGATGAGTGCGGCGACGGCCTGGTAACGGGCCTGCCGCGCCGCTGCCTCGGGGCTTTCGCCGGGTTGGGGTTTGGCATCAACGCGCCGTGTTTGGCAGGGAATGTCCAGCATCGCGCACACCGCATCGCAATGACGCGCCCATTCGTGCGAATGGCGGCTCAGGCCATGATCGACATGCACCGCGCGCAGCTCCAGACCATCAGGCAAACGGGGGCGCAGACTGGCGATCGAATGCAGCAGCACGGTGGAATCGCGTCCGCCGCTATAGGCAATCCACCAGCGTCGCACGGACGGCAGGTGGTTCAAGGCGCCAAGAAGGCGTTCAAGAAAGGAATCGGCGGGCGCCTCTGGCTCACTTGCGCGCGGAGGCGAAATGCCCATGCCGCATCAGACGCGCGTAGCGCGCTTCCAGCAGTTTGTCGATATCCATCTGGCTCAGGCGGTCCAGCTCGCTGACCAGCACGGTCTTGAGTCTTTCCGCCATCGTATCCGGATCGCGGTGACTTCCACCCAGCGGCTCTTCGATGACATGATCGACCAGGCCCAGCTCTTTGAGCTTGGCAGATGTGATGCCCAGCGCCTCGGCGGCTTCCGGCGCTTTTTCCGCGCTCTTCCACAGAATGGAGGCGCAGCCCTCCGGCGAAATTACCGAGTAGGTGCTGTATTGCAGCATCTGCACATGATCGCCCACGCCGATGGCCAACGCACCGCCGGAACCCCCTTCACCGATCACGGTGCAAATGATGGGAATGCGCAGTTCGGACATGACGAACAGGTTGCTCGCGATGGCTTCGCTCTGGTTGCGCTCCTCAGCATCGATGCCGGGATAGGCGCCGGGAGTGTCGATGAAGGTCAACAGTGGTAGCTTGAAGCGCTCGGCCATTCGCATCAGACGCAATGCCTTGCGGTAACCTTCGGGACGCGGCATGCCGAAATTACGCTTCGCTCGCTCCTTGGTGTCGCGTCCTTTCTGCTGGCCGACGATCATCACCGGCTTTCCTTCCAGGCGGGCGACACCGCCGACGATCGACAGATCATCGGCGCAGGTGCGATCGCCATGCAACTCTTCGAAGCCGGTGAAAATGCGGCTCACGTAATCCAGCGTGTAGGGCCGTTGCGGATGGCGCGCCAGCTGCGCGGTCTGCCAGGCGGTCAAGGAGGAAAAGATCGTCTTGGTCAGCACCTTGCTGCGCGCCTCGAGGCGCGCGATTTCATTGCTGATGTTGATCTCGTTGTCGTTGCCGACATAACGCAACTCTTCGATCTTCGCCTCCAGCTCGGCGATGGGACGTTCGAATTCAAGGAAGTTCAGGTTCATGAAGAGACAGAAAAAAGAGAAATTAACTATCAGTATATCAAATCATAGGGTGCGCCGTGCGCACCCGTCCTTTTCATCGCGGTGCGTGGGACGCGCCCTACAGGAGGTCTCAATAAACAATCCTCACCCGTGTTTCCCCCGCGAAATCTTTCAAACGATGCAGCAGCTCGTCGGTGGGATGCACGCACCACTCCTGGCCCAAGGCGAGCTGGGCGCGGGCGTTTGGCGTGCGGTAGTCGATCCAGATGGGGCAGACGCCCTCGCGGAAAGGGCCGAGCAACTGCGCCAGCTCGCCGGTAAAACCATTGCCCGCGCGGCGTTCATCGACATCAATCACCAGCCGTTTGGCATAAGTTTCGCGCGCCTGGTCGATATCGTGGATCTTGTTCGCGCTCATCTTGAAGCCGCCGGAGTATTCATCCACGCTTACCACGCCCTCCACCACCAGCAGTTTGTCCTTGATGAGAAGGTGGCGCGACCTCTGGAAAATTTCGGAAAATACCGCCAGCTCGATGCGTCCGCTGCGATCGTCAAGGGTGATGAAGGCCATGCGATCGCCCTTGCGGCTGATCATGGTGCGCATCGCCACCACCAACCCCGCCAC
>SBBG01000100.1 GCA_005240065.1 Gammaproteobacteria bacterium
AGAGTAGCGAGGGCCAGGAAATTCAACCCTTTATACTCGTAACTCATAACTCGCTACTTTTCAACGCAACCTACTCACCACCAGCGCCGCATTCGTCCCGCCAAAGCCGAACGAGTTCGACAGCACATGCTCAATCTTCATCTCTCGCGCCGTGTTGGGCACGTAATCCAGGTCGCACTCGGGATCGGGAGTGAAGATATTGATGGTCGGCGGGGCGATCTGGTCGCGGATCGCCAGCACGCTGAAAATCGCCTCGATGCCGCCCGCCGCGCCCAGCAAATGGCCGGTCATGGACTTGGTGGAGCTCACTGCGAGATGGCCCGCATGGCCGCCGAAAGCCGCTTTGATGGCTTGCGTTTCGACCTTGTCACCCGCTGGCGTGGAGGTGCCGTGAGCATTGACGTAATCAATCTGATCGGGATTGAGACCGGCGTCGCGCACGGCATTGACCATGCAGCGCCGCGCACCATCGCCGCCCTCCGAAGGCAGGGTCATGTGATAGGCGTCGCCACTCATGCCAAAGCCGGTCAACTCGGCATAGATCCTGGCGCCGCGCCGGCGCGCGAATTCGTATTCCTCCAGCACCACTACCCCGGCGCCGTCGCTGAGCACGAAACCGTCACGATCCTTGTCCCACGGACGGCTGGCGGTTTGCGGATCATCGTTGCGCGAGGACAACGCCCGTGCCGCGCAGAATCCGCCCAGACCAGATGGCGAAGTCGCCATCTCCGCGCCACCCGCCACCATGACATCGGCATCGCCATACATGATGGTGCGCGCGGCCTCACCAATGTTGTGCGCGCCGGTGGCGCAGGCGGACACCAGCGCGATATTCGGCCCTTTCATGCCATACATGATAGAGACATTGCCCGAGATCATGTTGATGATATTGCTCGGCACGAAGAAGGGAGAAATCTTGCGCGGCCCGCCGTCCAGGAAATTCTGGTATCCCTTTTCGATTCCCGGCAATCCGCCGATCCCCGAGCCGATCGCCACACCGATGCGCTCGGCATTCTCCTCGGTGACCTCCAGTCCGGCATCGGCGATCGCCTCTTTCGCGGCGGCGATACCGTAGTGAATGAAGGGATCCATTTTCTTCACATCCTTGGCGGGAATGTAATTGGCGGGATCGAAATTCCACACCGACCCGCCAAACCGTGTCGGAAAAGCCGCGACATCGAAGTGCGTAAGCGGACCGATGCCGCTCTTGCCCGCCAGAATGTTTTCCCACGACTCCTTGACCGTCAGCCCGACCGGGCCAACCATGCCAAGACCAGTGATGACGACGCGTCTTTTCGTGCTCACAGCTTATCCTTACCAAATCCCTGCATAGCGAAAAGGCCGCCACCACAGCAGTGGTACGCGGCCCCCTCTCATTTTAAAAAAACCCTCTGGAAAAATCCGGAGGTTTCGGTGAATCCTAGTGCTTCAAATGCGTGTTGACATAGTCTATCGCCTGCTGCACGGTAGTGATCTTTTCGGCTTCCTCATCGGGAATCTCACACTCGAATTCTTCCTCGAGCGCCATCACCAGTTCCACGGTGTCAAGCGAGTCTGCGCCAAGATCATCGACAAACGAAGATTGATTTTGTACTTCTTCTTCTTTAACCCCAAGCTGTTCTACAACAATTTTCTTGACGCGTTCTTCGACGGTGCTCATGACGGATAAATCCTCCAGTGAAATAGTTAGCAGTCAAAACTGCCGGACGGTATTTTATTGAAAACCGGATAGAGATGCCAGTTATTTGGCAATGATCTTACCTAATTCATGTACATCCCGCCATTGACATGCAATGTCTCGCCAGTAATATACGACGCCACAGGCGATGCAAGAAACGCCACCGCCGCCGCGATATCCTCGGGGCGTCCGAGCCGGGTCAGCGGAATCTGCTGCAACAGTGTCAGCTTCTGTTCCTCGGGCAGGGCGCGCGTCATGTCGGTATCGATGAACCCGGGCGCCACGACGTTGACGGTAATGTTGCGCGCCGCCACTTCGCGCGCCAGGGACTTGCTGAACCCAATCATGCCTGCCTTGGCGGCGGAGTAATTGGTCTGCCCGGCGTTTCCGGCACACCCCACCACGGAGGCGATATTGATGATACGTCCCTTGCGGGCCTTCATCATGGCGCGCAAGCAGGCCTTGGAAAGGCGATATACCGAGGTGAGATTGGTGTCGAGAATCTCGTTCCACTCATCGTCTTTCATCCGAATCAACAAATTATCCCTCGTGATGCCGGCGTTGTTGACTAGAATGCCGGGGGCGCCGAAATCCTGCTCGATCTTTTCCAGCGCCGTGTCGATGGACGTCTGATCGGCGACATTCAGCACCATCCCAACACCTTTTATATCGTTTTCTGTCAGATACTTGGTGATCTTTTCTGCTGCATCACCCGAAGTTGCAGTACCGATCACCACGGCACCCTGACGCCCCAATTCCAGGGCAATCGCCCGCCCGATGCCGCGGCTGGCACCTGTCACCAAGGCAATTTCATTATTCAAAGACATCTCTTACCCCACTACTTGCCTCTATACGGCCCGAAGCGCCTCATCCAGCTTCACCGTGTCAAACGCCGACAACGCCGCCATATCCTTGTTAATACGCTTATTGAGGCCGGTCAGCACTTTGCCGGGGCCACATTCTACCAAAATTTTCACCCCCGCGCCGTTCATGGTGCGGATTGTCTCCACCCACCGCACTGGATTGTAGAGCTGCCGGATCAGCGCGTCGCGAATCTTTTCCACTTCGCCATAAATCGCCACATCGACGTTATTGACGACAGGAATCCGGGGAATATTCATGGGGATCGTCCGCAACAGCGCGGCAAGACGCTCGGCGGCGGGCTTCATCAGAACACAGTGCGACGGCACGCTCACAGGCAGGATGAGCGAGCGCTTGGCCCCGGCCTGCTTGGACAGCTCCACGGCACGCGCTACCGCAGTAGCGGTCCCGGCGACCACTACCTGGCCCGGAGAATTGAAATTGACCGCCGCGACCACCTCGCCTTGCGCCGCCTCCGCGCATACCTGTACCACTTGCGCATCCTCCAGCCCGAGAATCGCTGCCATGGCGCCCGCACCGGCGGGCACGGCCTCCTGCATGTAGCGCCCCCGCTCGGCGACCAGGCGCACGGCGTCGGCAAAATCCAGCGCACCGGCGCACACCAGCGCGGTATATTCCCCCAGACTATGACCCGCCATCACCGCCGGTATCTTGCCCTGCCGCGCCAGCCAAACACGCCACACCGCCACACCGGCGGCGAGCATCGCGGGTTGGGTCTTACCGGTTTGATTCAGCTCCGATTCCGGCCCGTTCTGAACCAGATTCCACAGATCGTAGCCCAGCGCTTCCGAACCCTCAGCAAAGGTTTTGCGGACCTCGGGGCAAACCTCAGCCAACGCCGACAGCATACCCACGGACTGCGACCCCTGACCGGGAAAAACGAAAGCAAGTGTCATTGTGATTTCATCCTGGGATGTTTCGAGGTTTTTGCGGTTAGATATTGATTTTAAGAACTAATACCTCAGCAACACCGAACCCCAAGTGAACCCGCCGCCAAAGGCTTCGAGCAACAGGGTATCGCCACGCTTGATGCGCCCGTCGCGCACCGCCACATCCAGCGCCAGCGGCACCGACGCCGCCGAAGTGTTGCCGTGCTCGTCGACGGTGACGACGACACGCTCCATCGGCATTTTCAGCTTCCGGGCGGTGGCCTCGATGATGCGGATGTTCGCCTGATGCGGCACCAGCCAGTCCACGTCGGATTTTTCCAGGCGGTTGGCCTCCAGGGTTTCATCGACGATACGACCGAGAGTATTCACGGCGACCTTGAAAACCTCGTTGCCTTGCATCTTGACAAAGGCATTCCCTTCCAGCACCTGCTCATAGCCCTGGGAGATTCCAAAGGGAACGGTCAGGAGATTCTCATAACGGCCATCGGCATGCAGATGCGTCGAAAGAATGCCCGGCGTGTCGCTGGCCGCAAGCACCACCGCACCCGCTCCGTCAC
>SBBG01000007.1 GCA_005240065.1 Gammaproteobacteria bacterium
CGAGGTAGGAATATATTCATCGAACCGCCGTGGTACGTGATCCGTATGCCCGGTGGTGTGGGGGGAGCGGCGCTGTGAGGCGTCGCCCTATCCCGATTAATATCGAGCGGCGTTAATATTCCAAACGCATGACCCAATCCTTCAAATGCAAAGAAACGGAAAAGGTGTTCAATCACCGATTTTCGGCTAAGTTGCCACAATCAGTGCAACGGCTTGCATCACGAAAACTGGAAATGCTCGACGCCGCCAGCGCGGTGGAGGATTTGCGGTCACCGCCCGGCAACCGGCTTGAAGCATTGATCGGCAACCGCCTGCTATTTGGGTTAGCGCCGAATGGCGATCATGCAGCAGCCGCTAATGCGCCTCGATCACGCCAAGAAACGCCACCCCATAACGTTCCAGTTTCTGCTTGCCGACGCCGGGAAGGGCGGCGAGCTGCTCCAGTTCCCGGGGGCGTTGCGCCGTCATCGCCAGCAGGGTGCTGTCGTGGAAAATGACATAGGGTGGCACGCCTTGTTCGCGCGCCAGTTCCAGGCGCTTCGCCTTGAGTGCTTGCCATAGCGCTTCGGCCTCGGGCGAGTCGATCTGAAAGCCCTCCTTTGACGAGGCGGGCGCTCCTGAGCCTGTCGCGGCAGAGCGGGAAGGGGTTTTTTGTCCTTTTGGCTGCTTCGCACCCGATTCCGGGTCTTTGCGCAGGGCGATTTTTTGTTCGCCGCGCAGCAGCGGGCGGCTGTCGGGAGTCAGGCGCAATCCGCCGTAGCCTTCCATATCCACTTCCAGCATGCCGGCGGCCACCAGTTGGCGGAAAATACTGCTCCATTGGGTCTGGCTGAATTCCTTGCCGATGCCGAAGGTGCTGAGACTGCCATGGCCAAAACGCCGCACCTGGTCGGTGGTTTTGCCCAGCAGCACATCGGTCAGATGCCCGACGCCGAAGCGCTGGCCGGTGCGATAGACGCAGGACAACGCCATTTGCGCGGCCACCGTGCCATCCCAGGTCTGCACGGGTTCCAGGCAGTTGTCGCAATTGCCGCACGGCGCGGAATAGGTTTCGCCGAAATAATTCAGCAGCGACTGGCGGCGGCAGACGGTGGTTTCACAGAAGCCGAGCAGGGCATCAAGCTTGCGCCGTTCCAGCCGTTTGCGTTGCTCGTTGGCTTCGCCATTGTCCAGCAGTTGACGCAAGGTGACGACATCGCCCAGGCCATAGGCCAGCCAGGCGTCGCTGGGCAGGCCGTCGCGCCCGGCGCGGCCGGTTTCCTGATAATAGCCTTCCATGCTTTTGGGCAGGTCGAGATGCGCGACGAAGCGGACATTGGGTTTGTCGATGCCCATGCCGAAAGCGACGGTGGCGACTATGACTACGCCTTCCTCGCGCAGAAAGCGCTGCTGATTTCGTTGCCGCGTGTCGCTGTCCATGCCGGCATGGTAGGGCAGGGCATCCCAGCCCTGTTCCTTCAGCCAGGCAGCGGTTTCTTCGACACGCTTGCGCGACAGGCAATAGACGATGCCGGCGTCGCCACGATGTTCCGTTTCCAGAAAATTCAGCATTTGCTGGCGCGGGCTGCGTTTTTGCACGATGCGGTAGCGGATGTTGGGGCGGTCGAAGCTGGAGGCGAACTGCCGCGCTTCGGTGAGTCCCAGCCGCTCCGCGATTTCGCGCCGGGTGGGTGCGTCGGCAGTGGCAGTGAGGGCGATGCGCGGCACGTCGGGAAAACGCTCATGCAACACGGAGAGTTGCAGGTATTCGGCGCGAAAGTCATGCCCCCATTGCGAAACGCAGTGCGCCTCGTCGATGGCGAACAGCGCCAGTTCGGCGCGTCCCAACAGTTCCAGAAAACGCGGCGTCATGAGCCGTTCGGGGGCGACATAGAGCAGATCCAGCTTGCCGCGCAACAATTGCTGTTCGACTTGCCAAGCGGCTTGTCCGTCCAGACTGGAGTTGAGGAACGCAGCCTTTACCCCGAGCTGGAGCAGGGCGTCGACTTGATCCTGCATCAGCGCGATCAGCGGCGATATCACGATGCCCGTGCCGCGCCGCAGCAGTGCCGGGATCTGATAGCACAGCGACTTGCCACCGCCGGTCGGCATCAGCACCAGGGCATCGCCGCCGCCGATAAGGTGTTCGATAACGGCGGCCTGGTGGCCGCGGAATTCGTTGTAACCGAAAACGGAGCGGAGTGTTTGCAGGGCGCTGGACATGATGGAACTTGGAGACCTTACTTTGCCTTTGGAATGATAACATTGGCGGCGCGATTGATGGCATAATTCACCTTGCATTGTCTTACTAACTGAAAGGTTTTTGTCGCGCATGCGTTTCAATTCACTCAACGAATGGCTGGCCTGGCAGGAGACGCTGCATCCCTCGGCGATCGAGCTGGGGCTGGATCGCGCGCGATCAGTGTTGCAGCGCATGGGTCTGGAGCATCCCCCCTTTCCTGTCGTGACGGTCGCCGGCACCAATGGCAAGGGTTCCAGCGTGGCGATGCTGGAGACCATTCTGCGTTCCGCCGGTTACCGCACGGGGGTCTATACCTCACCGCATCTGTTGCGCTATACCGAACGGATTCGTATCTATACCGAAGAGATCGACGCGGGAAATCTGTGCAGCGCCTTCGAGCGCGTCGATCAAGCGCGCGGCGAGACATCGCTGACCTATTTCGAGTTTGGCACCCTGGCGGCGATAGATATCTTCGCTGGTTCGCGGCTGGATGTCGCCATCATGGAGGTGGGCATGGGGGGGCGGCTGGATGCGGTCAATCTGCTCGATGCCGATATCGCGCTGGTCACCTCCATCGGTATCGATCATGCGGAATGGCTGGGCGATACCCGGGAGAAGATCGCTTTCGAGAAGGCGGGGATATTCCGTCCCGCCCGTCCGGCGATTTGCGGTGATCCTGATCCGCCGCAGACCCTGATCGACCATGCCGCTGCCATCGGCGCGCCGTTGTACCGGTTGGGCCATGAATTCGGCTATCAGGTCGAAGGTTCGTCCTGGTCATGGTGGAGCCAGGCCCGCCGCCGCACGGCATTGCCCCACCCAGCGCTGCGTGGCGCTTTTCAATTGCAGAATGCGGCGGCCGTGCTGATGGTGCTGGAGCTGCTGGACGACTTCCTGCCCCTCAGTCAGCAGGATGTTCGCGAGGGTCTGACCACCGTCAGTCTGCCGGGGCGTTTCCAGGTATTGCCGGGCTTGCCGCTGCGCATTTTCGATGTGGCGCACAACCCGCACGGCGCGCAGGTGCTGGCGCAGACGCTGGGCAGTCAGCCCTGCGCGGGTAAAACCCACGCAGTGATGGCGATGCTGGCGGACAAGGATATCGCCGGTGTGGTGGCCGCGATGCGCGAGATGGTGGATGTGTGGCATGCCGCCGGTCTCAGCGTGGGGCGGGGCGCTTCCGCGGCGCGGGTTGTCGAGACCTTGCAGGCGGCGGGCGTGCCGGCGCCGATTCACGCATATAACGACGTGGCCACTGCCTATGCCCAGGTGGTGGCCAGCGCTCAGCCGGCGGATCGGATCGTGGTGTTTGGTTCCTTCTATACCGTGGCGGAGGCGATGAGGCAGGAGGTATAATTTCATTTATGCCCGGAGATGTCCGTAAACCTTTCCATGCCTGACAGTTCCGCTCTCATCAAGGATCAGCGCTTCAAAACCTTCAAGGAAATCGACGAAATGCTCAAGCAGCCGAAAGGCGCGGCGTTTCGTCTTTTCAAGCAGGCGCAAGGGCATTTGCGCGAGGGTGAGCACTTTTTCTGCGTGGATGAGCGGGTCGATGCGGAAGCGGTGGCGCAACTGCGCCGGATGGGAAGGATATACGCTTCCACGGTCAATGTGGTGTTGATTGATGGGGCGGGATTGCAGTTACTTTGTGATGGTCGCTAACAGATGGAAAAGAATCAATTGAAACAACGCTTGATCGGTGCGCTGGTGCTGGTGTCGCTGGTTGCTATCGTCATCCCTTTTTTGATCGGCGATCAGGAAGACCGGTCGCCCGGCCCGGTCGCCGCGATACCGCCGCCGCCTTCCGTGACGGCCCCGGAGCTTGCCACGCAGACCTTTCCCGGCCAGGGCGATCCTGATGCGGGCGGGATGCCGGCGGATGCGCAAGTGACACCCGATACGGTGGTGGATGCGCTGACGCCTCCGCCAGCTCCCGAGCTTACGCCGCCTGCCGCGCCAGCGCAACCGGCGGAGGTCAAGCCCGCCGAACCCCCAAAGAAGGCGGAACCAAAAACGGCAAAGGTTTCAGAAGCCGCGCCGAAGCCGAAGCCAGCCGTGCCTTCATCTGGTGAACCCGTGGCGTGGGTGGTGCAACTCGGCAGTTTCGCCAGCGAGCAGAATGCGCTGGCGCTGCGCGACCGCCTGCGCGCCAAGGGTTACCCGGCTTTTGTCGAGCGTGTCTCCGAGGGTGGCGCTACGGCCATTCGCGTGCGGATCGGGCCTGAAACACTGCGCTCCAAGGCGGATGCCTTGCAGCAAAAGATCGAACAGGAGACGAAGGTGAAGGGTGTTGTGATGCGGCACAGGTAAAAGAAATACGCAGGGGCGGATTCAAGGCCGCCCCTGCGTATCCTGGTTTACTGCTTATCTATAATCCCCACGCTGCCCGGTTTTTCTCTGCGGCCGTGCATAGGAGATTTTCGGGCGTTCGCCCGAGGGCTTGCTGTGACGTGGCGCGCCGTTGTCGCTGAAGCGGGCGTTGCCGTAGCTATTTCCCTGCTGCTCTCTTCCTCTCGGCTGTCTCGGTTGTTGTGAGTAGGGTGATTGGCCGAAAGCGTCGTCTTGCCCACGGTAGTTGCCGCGAGGCGAAGCCGATTGCGAACGGGGACGCGGCGCGTTGCCTTTGCGGCTGAAATTCGGACGGCCGCGATGCTTGTCGCCGCCGCCACCCCGGGGTTCCGAACGGGTCGGCTCCAAGCCCACCACCACGCTGCGTTCCAGACGGTGTCCGGTAAAGCGCTCGATCTGCGACAGCTTGCCCCAGTCCTGCGGTCCGATCAGGGAAACCGCCACACCGAAGGCGCCGCCTCGGCCGGTACGGCCAATGCGATGGACGTAGTCCTCCGCCACCATCGGCAAGTCGAAATTGATGACGTGCGTGATGCCGGTGATGTCCAGACCGCGCGCCGCCACGTCGGTGGCGACCAGCACTTTCACGTCGCCGCGACGCATGCGCTGCACGGTGCGATTGCGCGCACCCTGCTTCATGTCGCCGTGCAGCGCCGCGCAGGCATAGCCCTGCTCGGTGAGTTCCTCGGCCAGATCGTCGGCGCCGCGCTTGGTGGCGGTGAAGATGATCGCCTGGCTGAGTTCCTCGGAGTTCAGTACATGGCTCAGCAGCCGGTGCTTGTGGTCGTAGTCGTCGGCCTGGTGCACGCGCTGTTCGATCTGGGTGTGTTTCTCCTTGGCTCCCGCCACCTGGATGCGCATCGGATCCTTAAGCAGCCGCCGCGCCAGTTTTTCCACATTGCCTTCGAAGGTCGCGGAAAACAGCAGCGTCTGGCGGCTGTCGGGCGTGGCGGCGCTGATCTGTTCCACGGGCTCGATGAAGCCCATGTCCAGCATGCGATCCGCCTCATCAAGCACCAGCATTTCCAGGCGCGAGAAATCGACGCGGCCGCGCTCCATGTGGTCGATCAGCCGTCCGGGTGTTGCCACCAGCAGGTCGAGCGGCGAGCGCAGCAGACGTTCCTGGACCGGATAGGGCGCGCCGCCAACGATGGAGCCCGAGCGCAGCTTGGTGAAACGGGCATAACGCTTGATCGAATCCTGAATCTGCGTCGCCAATTCACGGGTTGGGGTGAGAATCAGCACGCGCGGGCCGCGACCCTGCACCTGGGAAGGCTGCTGCAACTTCTCCAGGGCGGGCAGCACGAAGGCCGCCGTCTTGCCGGTGCCGGTCTGCGCCGATGCCATGATGTCGCGGCCCGAAACGGCCACGGGAATGGCTTGACGCTGAATGTCGGTAGGATTGGTGTAACCGCTCGCCTCGATGGCGCGCAGCAGGTTATCGTTCAAATTGAGTTCTTGAAAAGACAAAATAATATCCTCTTCCGCCGCCACAGGCGGAGCTGTATGAAATTGAAATTTTTGGGGGCGGAAACCGCTGTGGCTGGTGGCGACCGCCTGTTGCTGAAACGCCGCCAACCAACATGGAAGCTGCAAATGCAGCGAGAGAGAGGGTCAGAGACGACTGTGTGCCTGTTCGATTACGGCACGGGGCGCACTATACACAATTCTGTTGGAAATAGCCAACAAAATTTAAACTTGGCAGGGTATGTTATTATCTGGACGGTAAAAATCCCAGAAGGAGTCTGAAACGTGTCGAAAATCGTCCTCAGTACCAGCGCCGCGCACGGCAGGGGCGTTTTCGCCAGCGAGTCCATCGCCGCCGGGGAAAAGATTTTGACTTTTAGTGGCCCGGTTTGGCATCGCTCCGAGGCGGATTTCACGACCTACCACTTGCAGATTGGCGAAGATCTGTACCTTGGGCCGTCGTCCGGTCTGGACGATTATGTGAACCACTGCTGTCAGCCCAACAGTGGATTCAAGGACGGCCTCGATCTTGTCGCCTTGCGGGACATCCTGCCGGGAGAAGAGATTACCTGGGATTACAGTACGGCCATCGACGAGGCCGATTTCGAGGGCTTTCCCTGCGGTTGCGGTGCGCCGGCGTGCCGTGAACGGGTGGTTTCGTTCCGTCATCTGCCTGCCACCGGGCAGGAGCAATTGCGGCCGTGGTTGTTGCCTTATTTGAAAGCGAAGTATTTCGGGGCAATATAGGGTTCGGGGCATGGCTTTTGCTTTTTGCCGGTTACGGCAAAAAACGCCAATTTTCCGTCAAAAACAGTTCGAAAGGGGGGCAGCATGCAGTCCAGTCATAGCGTTGTTCAGGATCGCCGGGCGCAGTCGGTCAGAATGATCAAGCAGTTGGTGGATTTGCGCACCGAGACGTTGGTGCTCTACAGTAAATTGGCTAACAAGAAGCCCTTTGACATGGGATCGGGTGCGCCGGAGCTGTTGCAGGAGTTCTGCGCATCGCTCATTGATTACACCGCCGACGGCCATTTCCAGTTGTACCGCCATATCGCCGAGCGAACGGAACGCCGGCAGTCCGTGCTGAAGATCGCCGATCAGATCTATCCGCGAATTCTGGGCACCACGGAAAACATTCTTGCCTTCAACGGCAAATACGATTCCCTGGAACACAGCGAAGACCTCGGACACCTCGACGACGACTTGTCCCGCCTGGGCGAGGATTTGGCCGATCGTATCGAGCTCGAAGACCGCCTGATCGACGTGTTGAACGCGCCACGGGCATCCGCCTGATCGTATCCGGGTACGCCAGATGATACGTCATGCGCGGCGGGCGCAGCGCCTGACGCGGCTGGTATTGCATGTCTCGGTCGGGGTGGCCATCACTTACCTGATATTGGCGCCCGCCAACGCTATGGGAAGTAATCCCGCGCGCCCCATTCAGCGCGTGCTGGTGCGATGGTGGATGGCTGGCATCTGCCGCATCCTCAATCTGCGTATCCGTACCGAAGGCGAGGTTTGCGGCGAACCGGTGCTGCTCGTCGCCAATCACATTTCGTGGCTGGATGTTCCCTGCCTCCTTGCGACGGTCAACGCCGTCTGCCTCTCGAAGTCCGAGGTGCAAGCCTGGCCGGTGGTGGGGGCGCTTGCGGCACATGCCGGCACGCTGTTCATCCGGCGCGGCGAGCACACCGCCACCGGGGTGGCGGATCAGATGGCGCGCAGCCTGCAAGGCAAGCTCAGCGTCGTTTTTTTCCCGGAAGGGACATCGACCGACGGTGAAACGGTCAGGACTTTCCATCCCCGTCTCTATCATGCGGCGATCCAGGCCCAGACCCGCGTGCAGGCGGTGGCGATCGCGTATCCCCACCCTGCGGGCGTCAACCCGGTCGCGCCCTATATCAATGACGTCAAGCTGCTGGATCACCTGTGGAGCGTGTTGGCGGAACCCGTCGTCGATGTCCGTCTCACGTTCTGCGAGCCTGTGACGGCCACCGGGGATCGCCGTGCCCTGGCGGTGAGAACGCGTGGCCAGATTCTTGAAGCATTGAACAAGATGCCTGCCGGCTGCTCAAGCCAAAGCGTGTAAGTTGCGGGAAGTTTTCAGAATATCAAATAAACATCAAACCGCGTATTCTCGCTTTCGATCGCCATGCTTGGTGCCCGGCCTTCGATCGGCGGCGCGTGGCGCGGGCGTTTGACGACGATGCGCTTGCGGGCGCAGTGCAGGGCGGTATCGAGCAGTTCCGCTATGTCGGGGTCATGGCCGAGCAGTTTCTGCAAGGCGCGCATCTCTTTTTTCACCAATGCGCTCTTGTCGCGCGGCGGATACATGGGGTCGAGATATACCACGTCCGGGCGTTGCTCATGGGTGAGCTGGCGCATGTGCTCAACGGCATTGCCTGTGATCAGCGTCATCCGTTCGTTTACCATTGCGCCGATGCCGGGATCCTGACGCGCGCGTCGCAAGCCGTCCTGCAACAGGGTGGCGACGATGGGCGAGCGCTCGATCATCCGCACGGTGCAGCCCAGGCTCGCCAGGACGAAGGCATCGCGCCCCAATCCCGCCGTGGCGTCGAGCACGCTGGGGGCGGCGCCGCCCTTGAGTCCCACGGCGCGTGCGATGGGCTGGTTTTTTCCGCCGCCGTAACGGCGCCGGTGGCTCGCCGCGCCTCCGGTAAAGTCAACGTATACCGGCCCTGCCGCGCCGCTTCCCGTCTGCCGCAGTTCCAGCCGGGTTGGGGTGAGTGTCAGCAGGAACGTGAGGTCAGGCGATGGCGCTGCGACGAACGGCAGTTCCAGCCGCGCGGCGATTTCTTTCGCCTCTGCACGCAATGCTGGAGTCTCGGCGGCGACTGCGACGGTGGAGGAACGTTCGATGCTGGTCAGAATGATTTCATCTCCGAGGGCAGTTTGCGGATTATAATATTCCTTCTTGAATTTTAACCGGGCGGTGGCGGGCTCAGAAAGTATTTTAAGTGCGATATGCGGAATCAACAAAACTGGTATACCCGTCGTGGCGATCAGATAAAAGGACCGTTTCCCGCCGGTCTGATTTCACGCTATATCCTACTGGGAAGGCTTCGGCTTGACGATGAGCTGAGTGTGGATCGTGAAACCTGGCGCCCGGCCGGCGAGATCGAGGAACTGGTCCCTGACGTGCTGAAGGCCGACGCCGCTGATTCTCACGCGCAGGAGCGGCTCAAGGCGGCGCGGCGCTGGGCGGATGAACGGCTGAAGGATCGGCGTGGCGAACGGGGAGAGGCGCCGCCCGCAGAAGGCAGCTGGCGGCGCGCCAGTGACCGGCGGCAGGCGGAATCGAGCGAGGTGCTTCATCATCGCACCGCCAAGAGCGGCCGCACGCGTGGCGGTTTTTCCCCACCGGCGAAATGGGGTCTTGCGGTGGCCGGCGGTATCCCCGTTTTCGTCGCCGCCTTGATGCTGTTCTCCGAGCCTGCGTCCGATACCGGGAAATGGGACTGTACCGCCCCCGTTCAGCCTGGCGTGAACTGGAACGATTGCCAGATGCCGAATGCCCGGCTCGACAAGGCCGATCTGACCGGCGCCACGCTGCGCAATACCAATCTGCAAGGAGCCTCGTTGCGCGAGAGCAGATTGAAGGACAGCGATCTTTCGTTCGCCAATCTGATTTCCGCAAATCTGGCGAATGCGCATCTCAATGGCGCGGCGATCCTCGGCGCCAATTTCCGCGGCGCCGACTTGAACAATGCCGATCTTTCCGGCGCGGATCTTTCCTATGCCGATTTTTCCGGCGCGGATCTGACGGGTGCGAACCTTTCCGGCGCGCGGTTGGATAGCGCCATCTGGACAGACCGGAGCGTGTGCACGAAAGGTTCCATAGGCCGTTGTATTCATTGAGAAAAATTGCAAAGACTGCATTTCCGGTTTGACTTGCAGGTGTATTTTCAGTAGTTTTCCCGCCCGATATTGCCATTTGCTTAATCGAGACATGAACACAGCCTATAACGCCTCGGCGATTGAAGTTTTGAGCGGCCTGGATCCGGTGCGCAAGCGCCCCGGCATGTACACCGACACCGCGCGCCCCAATCACCTTGCCCAGGAGGTGATAGACAACTCCGTGGACGAGGCGCTGGCGGGTTTTGCGAAGAACATCGAGGTCACGCTTTACAAGGACGGCTCGCTGGAGGTCAAGGACGATGGCCGCGGTATGCCGGTGGACATTCATCCCGCCGAGGGCGTGCCTGGGGTGGAGGTGATCCTGACGCGGCTGCATGCGGGCGGCAAGTTTTCCAACAAGAATTACTCCTTTTCCGGCGGCTTGCATGGCGTCGGTGTGTCGGTGGTGAATGCCCTGTCGCAGCGGCTCGATGTGTGGGTGCGGCGCGGCGGCAAGGAGTACCACATGGCCTTCGCCGGAGGCGAGAAGGCATCGGATCTTGCCGTCATTGGCACAGTAGGCAAGCAGAACAGCGGTACCACGGTGCGCTTCTGGCCCGATGCCAAATACTTCGATACACCGAAATTCCTGGCGTCCAGACTCCAGCATGTGTTGCGCGCCAAGGCGGTGCTGTGCCCCGGTCTGCACGTAAGTTTCTTCGACGAGAACAGCGGCGAGAAACTCGAATGGCGGTACCAGGATGGTCTCAAGGATTACCTGCTCGACGAACTGAAAGACGTGGCGTTGCTGCCCGACGATCCCTTCGTCGGGCGCATGGAGGGCAACCGCGAAGCCGCCGAGTGGGCCGTGGTGTGGTTGCCCGAGGGCGGCGAGCTGGTGGCGGAGAGTTATGTCAACCTGATCCCCACCGCGCAGGGCGGCACCCACGTCAACGGTCTGCGCACCGGGCTGACCGAGGCGATTCGTGAGTTTTGCGAGTTCCGCAATCTGCTGCCGCGCGGCGTGCGCCTCGCGCCCGAGGATGTGTGGGAACGGTGCAGTTACATTCTTTCAGCCAAGCTCCAGGATCCGCAGTTCAGCGGCCAGACCAAGGAGCGGCTGTCGTCGCGCGAGTGCGCGGCGTTCGTCTCGGGTGTGGTGAAGGACGCTTTCAGTTTATGGCTCAACCAGCACACCGAGATGGGCGAGCGCATCGCGCAGTATGCCATCGGCAACGCGCAGTCGAGGTTGCGCGCTGGCAAGGCGGTGGTGCGCAAAAAGGTTACCAGCGGCCCGGCATTGCCGGGCAAGCTGGCTGATTGCACTTCGCAGGACATGCGGCGTACCGAGCTGTTCCTGGTGGAAGGTGATTCGGCGGGCGGTTCGGCCAAACAGGCGCGCGACCGCGAGTTCCAGGCAATCATGCCGCTGCGCGGCAAGATCCTCAACACCTGGGAGGTTGCACCCGAGGAGGTGCTGGCCTCGCAGGAGGTGCATGACATTTCGGTGGCGATCGGCGTTACGCCGGGCTCTTCGAGTCTCGATGGCTTGCGTTACGGCAAGGTCTGCATTCTCGCCGACGCCGACTCCGACGGCGCGCATATCGCCACCCTGCTGTGCGCGCTGTTCCTGCGTCATTTCCGGCCGCTGGTGGCGGCGGGCCACGTTCATGTCGCCATGCCGCCGCTGTACCGCATCGATATCGGCAAGCAGGTGTTCTACGCTCTCGACGATGCGGAGAAGCAGGGTGTGCTCGATCGCATCGCGGCGGAGAAGATCAAAGGCAAGGCCAGCATCCAGCGCTTCAAGGGTCTGGGCGAGATGAACCCCCTGCAATTGCGCGAAACCACCATCGCGCCCGACACCCGCCGCCTGGTGCAACTCACCATCGACGCGGAAGACGATACCAACAGCCTGATCGACATGCTGCTCGCCAAGAAACGCGCCGCCGATCGCAAGGCGTGGCTGGAACAGAAGGGCGATCTGGCGGAGGTTATTTGATAGACCATGACGAACACGACTGAAACAAACTACGAAGGCATCGAACGCCAGCCGTTAAAAGTATTCACCGAAAAAGCATACCTGGATTATTCCATGTACGTGATTCTCGATCGCGCGTTGCCCCATATCGGTGATGGCCTCAAGCCGGTGCAGCGCCGCATCGTGTATGCGATGTCGGAGCTGGGGCTGTCGGCGGTCGCCAAGCACAAGAAGTCGGCGCGCACCGTGGGCGATGTGCTGGGCAAGTTCCATCCGCACGGCGACACCGCCTGTTACGAGGCGATGGTGTTGATGGCGCAGCCATTCTCCTATCGCTATCCGCTCGTCGATGGCCAGGGCAACTGGGGCTCGCCGGACGATCCCAAATCCTTCGCGGCGATGCGCTATACCGAAGCGCGTTTGGCGCGGTTCGCCGAAGTGCTGCTGACCGAGTTGGGGCAAGGCACGGTGGAGTGGGTGCCCAACTTCGATGGCACGCTGGACGAGCCTGCCCTGCTGCCCGCGCGCCTGCCGCACGTGCTGCTCAACGGCGCGACCGGCATCGCGGTGGGCATGGCCACCGACATCCCACCACACAACGTGCGCGAAGTGACGAGCGCTTGCATCCGTCTGCTGGATGAGCCCGACACCACGGTCGAGCAGTTGTGCGAGCATGTGCAGGGACCGGATTTTCCCACCGAGGCCGAGATCATCACGCCGCGCGACGAGATCATGCGCATCTATCGGACGGGCGGCGGCAGCATCCGCATGCGCGCGCGTTACGAGCAGGAAGAGGGCGGCATCATCATCACCGCGCTGCCGTACCAGGTTTCCGGTTCCAGGATCCTGGAGCAGATCGCGCAGCAGATGAACGCCAAGAAGCTGCCGATGGTGGAGGATCTGCGCGACGAATCCGATCACGAAAATCCCACGCGGCTGGTGATCGTGCCGCGCTCGAATCGTGTCGATGTCGAGGGCCTAATGGCGCATCTGTTCGCCACCACTGATCTGGAGCGCAGCTACCGCGTCAACCTCAATATGATCGGCATCGACGGCCGGCCACAGGTCAAGAATCTGCGCGACATCCTCGGCGAGTGGCTGTCGTTCCGCACCAGCACGGTGCGCCGCCGTTTGCAATATCGCCTGGACAAGGTGCTGCAACGGCTGCACATTCTCGACGGTTTGCTGATCGCCTTTCTCAACATCGACGAAGTGATTGCCATCATTCGCTACGAAGAAGAGCCCAAGGCGAAATTGATGGAACGCTTCGCGCTCAGCGACACACAGGCCGAAGCGATCCTGGAGTTGAAGCTGCGCCACCTCGCCAAACTCGAAGAGATGAAGATCCGCGGTGAGCAGGAAGAACTGGCCGCCGAGCGCGACAGCCTGCAAAAGACGCTGGCTTCCGAGGCGCGGCTCAGGACGCTGATCCGCAAGGAGTTGAACGAGGATGCGCAAAAATACGGCGATGCGCGCCGTTCCGCTATCGTTACACGCGCCGCCGCCCAGGCGATGGACGAAACCGCGCTCATCCCCACCGAGCCGGTCACCGTGGTGCTGTCGGAAAAGGGTTGGGTACGCGCCGCCAAGGGGCACGACATCGATCCCACCTCGCTCAGCTACAAGGCGGGCGACAGCTTCCTCGCCAGTGCCCAGGGACGCAGCAATCAACTCGCGGTATTCCTCGATTCCACCGGCCGCAGCTACTCGCTGCCCGCCCATAGTCTGCCTTCCGCACGCGGCCAGGGCGAACCGCTCACCGGGCGTGTCAGTCCTCCCACAGGTGCGATATTCACAGGCGTGGTGCTGGGTAATCCCGAGGAGTCATGCCTGATCGCCAGCGATGCCGGTTATGGTTTCGTGGCGAAACTGGAAGATCTGTACGCCAAGAACAAGAACGGCAAGGCGGTGCTGAGCCTGCCCGAAGGCGCGCGGGTGTTGCCGCCGGTGTTGGTGAAGCAGGCCGACAGCGATCTGGTCGCCGCCGTCACCAACACCGGCCATCTGTTGATCCATCCACTGAGCGAGTTGCCGGTGCTATCCAAAGGCAAGGGCAACAAGATCATCGGCATTCCCTCAGCCAAGGTCGAAGCGCGCGAGGAATTCGTCGTCGCCATTACATCGGTACCGCGCGGCGCCAGCCTGGTGATCCATTCGGGACAGCGCCACCTTACTCTCAAATCTGCGGATATAGAGCACCACATGGGTGAGCGCGGTCGGCGCGGAAACCTGTTGCCACGCGGGTTTCAGCGAGTGGATCGCATCAGCGTGGAAGCGTGAGGGTTGTCAACAACACCGCCTCACCCCATTCCACTTGCGATCTTGTTCTACCTTGATGAATGCCTTGCGGTCCAATGGCTGACCGCCCTCGGCGGCATGATGCTTGCGCCAGTGGGCGAGATAGCGCTCATAGGCATCATCGCCGCTGACGCGGCGCAGGCCACGCCATAAGCCATACAAGGTATTCTTCATAAGTTGCTCTTTCACCGTACCAAAATTTGTAGGGTGCGTCTTACGCACCGTTTCTTTTCATTCAGTGCGTAATTCCATTTCGCAACAATAAAGTGAAATATCGTAGGGTGCGTTCCACGCACCAATGGTAATGGTGCGTGGAACGCACCCTACAAAATTATTGTCGTTTTTAACGCAAATTGGAATAAGACGTACCCTACATCAATCCCGCACCCAATCTTCCACCACCCGGCTCGGTTCATGCGGCGCTTCGGACGACGGCGGATGGGCGCCGCCGGTGGCGATGCGATAGGACACGCGCAACGTATCCAGCACCAGCACCCAGGTAGTGACCAAAAAGAAGGCTGTCAGCACGGCGTCGACATAGTCGTTGAAGATCAACTGCGGCGCGGTGGCGGCCTTGTCCGGCGGTAGAACGCCGGCGGCGAGCTTGTCCGACAGGTCCTTGGCGTGCGCGATAAAACCCACCCGCAACTCGGGGCTGAACAGCTTCTCCCAGGCCGCCGTGCTGGTAATGATCACCAGCCAGGAGAGGGGCAGGGCGGTGACCCAGGCGTAGCGCAGCTTGCCGGATTTGATGAGGATGGTGGTGCCGACGCACAACGCGATTGCCGCCAGCATCTGGTTGGCAATGCCAAACAGCGGCCACAGGCTGTTGATGCCGCCGAGCGGGTCGAGCGTGCCCATATAGAGAAAGTATCCCCAGGCCCCGACCACCAGCGCGCTGGTCAGCAACACGCTGGGATACCAACTGGTGCGGCCGAGTGGTGGATAGATATTGCCGAACAGATCCTGGAGCATGAAGCGGCCGACGCGCGTGCCGGCATCCAGTGTGGTGAGGATGAACAGCGCCTCGAACATGATGGCGAAGTGGTACCACAGCGACAGGAAGGCTTCGCCGAAGGCGCTGGCGAAGATACTCGCCATGCCCACGGCGAACGATGGCGCGCCGCCGGTGCGGGCGAACAGACTGGCCTCTCCCATGTTGGCGGCGAGCTGTTCCATCTGCGCCACCGTCACCGGGAAGCCCCAACTGTTGATCTTGGCGACGGCCTCGGCGGCCTCCTTGCCGACGATGCCCGCCGGGCTGTTGATGGCGAAATAGACGCCGGGATCGAGCACCGTGGCGGCGATCATCGCCATGATGGCGACGAACGATTCCATCATCATCGCGCCGTAGCCGATGAAGCGCGCATCGGTTTCGTTGGCGAGCAGCTTGGGCGTGGTGCCGGACGAGATCAGCGAGTGAAAGCCGGAGATCGCGCCGCAGGCGATGGTGATGAAGACGAAGGGAAACAGTTCGCCGCCGAAGATCGGGCCGGTGCCGTCGATGAACTGCGTCACCGCCGGCATCTTCACCGTGGGGTTGAGGATGACAATGGCGACCGCCAAGGCCAGCACGGTGCCGATTTTCATGAAAGTGGAGAGATAATCGCGCGGCGCAAGCAGCAGCCATACCGGCACGACTGCCGCGGCAAAGCCGTAGGCGATGATCATCAGCGCAAGCTGTGGTCCATCGTAGTCGAACCACTGGCGCAGATCCGGCTGCTGGTCCAGCCAGCCGCCGCCGGCCACCGCGATCAGCAGCAGGGCCACACCGATCAACGTGGCCTCCAGCACGCGGCCAGGGCGGATATTGCGCATATACAGGCCGATCAGCACCGCGATGGGAATCGTCGCCGCCACCGTGGACGTGGCCCACGGACTGTGCTTCATGGCGTTGACCACCACCAGACCCAGCACGGCGATGAGGATGATCATGATCATCATCACGCCCACCAGCGCCGCCACCCCACCGATGGGACCGAGTTCGTCGCGCGCCATCTGGCCCAGCGAGCGGCCGTTACGACGAGTGGAAAAGAATAAAGTCACAAAGTCCTGCACGCAACCGCCCAGCACCGCGCCGATCAGAATCCACAGCGTGCCGGGCAGATAGCCGAACTGCGCCGCCAGCGTCGGCCCGATCAACGGCCCCGGTCCTGCAATCGCTGCGAAGTGATGGCCGAACACCACCCACTTGTTGGTCGGGACAAAGTCACGGCCATCATTGAGCCGTTCCGCCGGCGTCGCGCGCGTGGCATCCAGCATCAACACCTTGGCGGCGATGAACGCGCTGTAAAAACGGTAGCCGATGGCGTAGACGCACACGGCCGCGACGATAAACCACAGACTGTTGATGGATTCGCCGCGATGGATGGCGATGCCGCCCACGGCGGACGCGCCGAGAATTGCAATGCCAAGCCAGGTTAGCATTCCCAGCGGGGTCATCTTCTTGACGGGCAGGGTTGGTTGTCGCATTTTTTCCCTTGATGCTTTGTTGAATTGTCGGTCATTTTAACATGCACACTTCACCTGATGCGCCGGGTTTGCTATTGTGGGCACTCCTAAAGATTCGCTGAAGTCGCGATGGCGGCGTTGCCCTTAATATAACAGGGGGCGCTCAAAATGCGGGGCCGGGAAGCGGCAGACTTCGTATACACTCCGCTTTTTCGCGCATTTCCGCCTTGCCCTCGCGTCTTGATCGAATTTTTAGAAGCGCCCTTGTTTTTATACTGAAATCACCAGCACGCGATAAAAACCAATGAACCTCCACGAATACCAAGCCAAACAATTCTTCGCCGAATACGGCATCCCCATTCCCAACGGCCGCGTGGCGCGCGGTGTCGAGGAGGCCGTTGCCGTGGCGCGCGAGCTGGGCGGTGCGGGATGGGTGGTGAAATCGCAGGTGCATGCCGGCGGGCGCGGCAAGGCGGGGGGGATACAGCGCGCCTATAGCCCGGAGGAGATGGCGGCGGTGGCGGGGCGCTTGCTGGGTTCGCATCTGGTGACGCCGCAGACCGGTCCGGCCGGGTTGCCGGTGCACGCGGTGCTGATCGAGCCGCTGGCCGATCTGGCCAGCGAGCTGTACCTGGGCATGGTGATCGACCGCGCCCGCAAGCGCGTGGTGGTGATGGCCTCCAGCGCGGGCGGCATGGACATCGAAGAGGTCGCCGCCAGTCATCCCGAAAAACTGCTCACGGTCACCGTCGATCCCATCGCCGGTCTGCAACCCTATCAATGCCGGCAAATCGGCTTTGGCCTCGGTCTTGCGCTGCCGCAGATCGCCAGTCTCTCCCAGATCATGACGGGTTTATATCGCCTGTTCACCGAAAAAGATGCCAGCTTGGTGGAGATCAATCCGCTGGTGGTGACCGCGCAGGGAAACCTGCTGGCGATTGACGCCAAGCTCAACATCGACGACAACGCCCTCTATCGTCATCCGGCGCTGGCCGCACTGCGCGACGTTTCGCAGGAAGATGAAAAAGAAACCATCGCCCGCGAGTACGACCTCAACTATATCACCCTCGACGGCAACATCGCCTGCATGGTCAACGGCGCCGGCTTGGCCATGGCGACCATGGATCTCATCAAACTCCATGGCGGCGACCCCGCCAATTTTCTCGATGTCGGCGGCGGTACCACGGCGGCCAAGGTCGCCGAAGCCTTCAAGCTCATTCTCTCCGACGCTAAGGTGAAAGCGGTGCTGGTCAATATCTTCGGCGGCATCGTCCGCTGCGACCTGATCGCCGAAGGTATTATCAAGGCGGTGCAGGAGGTGGGCGTCACCATTCCGGTGGTGGTGCGTCTGGAAGGCACCAATGCCAGTCAGGGGAGGGAGATGTTGCGCAATAGCGGGTTGAGTATCATTGCTGCGGAAGGGTTGGATGATGCAGCGCGCAAGGTGGTGGCGGCGGTTGTGTGACCGCAAAGGGAAATCTAAAAAAGGCGATTTGAAGGGGGATAGGAATATGGTGGATAATCGACCTCTCTTTGAAAACCCCTTGGAATTTATTCGCCGATGCGTTCGGGAAGGTCTTGTTTATTAGACCTATCATGTGAATATGCGTATGACGAAGCGCGCCATCGGACGCCAAATGATTCTTGAATCTACGCCAGATTATGAGATCATCGAAGCCTATCCAGAGGACAAATACCTTCCGAGCTACCTGGTTTGGGCGCGGCATAGGCAGGTTGTGTTTCATATTCTTTTTGCCGCCGATGTAAGAGATGGCAATGTCCGTGTGGTAACGGCCTATCAACCTGATCCGGAGTGCTGGAGCGACGATTTGAAAACGCGGAGGCAGTCATGAAATGCCATAAATGCCATGTTTGTGGAGCGGGGCTTGTCCCGGTGAAAACCGATTTGCCATTCAAGGTTGATTTGAAGCGGATTGTGATCTTCAAGGATTTGCCCGTTCTGCAATGTAACGATTGCGGGGAATACTTGCTTGAGGATGCGGTTATGCTCCGTGTTGAACAAATAATGGAGCGAACGGACAAAGAGGCGGAGCTCGAGATTCTGCGCTATGCGGCGTGACCTTGAAGTGCCTTGAGAATTGGCGCCTGCTGTAGGTAGAAGATAGTAAACGGGCTCCAAGTCATGACGAACCTCTCCTTCAACCCCGATTGCCGCCGCTGCCCGCGCCTGGCGGGATTCCTCGATGAAGTCCGCGCGGAATATCCCGGTTACCATGCCCGGCCGGTGGCGCCGTTTGGTGCGTCCGATCCTGATCTATTGATCGTCGGTTTGGCGCCGGGGATGCACGGGGCGAATGCCAGCGGCCGGCCATTTACCGGAGACTTTGCTGGAATTTTGCTTTATAAGACATTGCATGAGTTTGGTTTTAGCGACAGGCCGGAATCGCTTTCCGCTACCGATGGGCTGACGCTGCACGGCTGTCGCATCAGCAATGCGGTAAAGTGCCTGCCGCCGCAAAACAAGCCGCTGCCGGTTGAAATCACTACCTGCAACCCTTATCTGAAGAACGAGATCGCGGGTCTCAAGCCAGGGGCGGTAATTCTGGCACTGGGCAATATCGCCCATGCCGCGGTGCTGCGAGCCCTCGGTTTGAAGGCGTCGGCTCACCCGTTCGGTCACGGCAAGGAATACGCGTTACCGGACGGGCGCTGGCTGATCGACTCCTATCATTGCAGCCGCTACAACACCCAGACGCGCCGCTTGACAGAGGAAATGTTCCGCGCCGTATTCGCGCAGGCGCGGCGGCGGATGAGCGCTTGATCCGCGTATTTGCGATACCATGGATACCCCCTTCGATCCGGCAGCTTTTCTCAAGACCCTGACCACCCGGCCGGGTGTGTACCGTATGCTCGGCACCAAAGGGGAGGTGATTTACGTCGGCAAGGCGGCCAATCTCAAGAACCGTGTCAGCAGCTATTTCCG
>SBBG01000054.1 GCA_005240065.1 Gammaproteobacteria bacterium
CGGCGCGCAGCTTTTTCTCCACCGCCTCGGCAGCGATGACCTTTTTCAAGGCATCGTCCAACCTGCCCAGCGGTTCGGCCAGATCGGCCGGGGCATAGACTCCGGCAGTCAGCCGGTCACGGCTAGCGGACGGTTCCAGCAACACGCTGGCGGCCTTGTGCCCCAGCGCATCACCGGGAGCAGCATACGGTTTGCCGAAGGGAAATACCAGCGCGCGCAACACGGCAGCGGCAACGCGGTTGGGGAAATTACGCAGCAGTGCGTCCAGCGCTTCTTGCGCCTGATGCAGCGCATCGTCGCACGACCAGCGCAGGAGCGGCAGATCGGCCTCGGGCCGGCCCTGATCGGCAAAACGCTTGAGCGCGGCGGAGCAAAGATACAACTGGCTCAACACGTCGGCCAGCCGCCCGGAGAGTTTCTCCTTGCGTTTGAGCGAACCGCCCAGCGCCAGCATGGCGGCATCGGCCACCAGCGCGAATACGGCGCTCATGCGTGTCAATTGCCGGTAGTAACCGCGCTCCGCGCCCGCCTGCGATGGCGCCTGCGCCAGACGCGCCCCGCTCACGCCGTGCAGCAAGGCGCGCACGGCGTTGCCCACGGTAAAACCGATATGGCCGAAGAATGCCTGATCGAACAACACCGAGGCGCGTTGCGCATCGCGCTCGGCCGCCGCCTGCATTTCTTTCAACACATACGGATGGCAGCGCACCGCGCCCTGCCCGAAGATGATCAGACTGCGCGTCAGAATGTTCGCGCCCTCCACCGTGACGCCGATGGGAATGGATTGGTAGACGCGCCCCAGCAGGTTGCGCGGCCCCAGGCAGATGCCGCTGCCGCCTTGCACATCCATCGCATCGTTAACGACCTTGCGCATGCGTTCGGTGAGGTTGTACTTGACGATCGCCGACGCCACCGAAGGCCGTTCGCCCAAGTCCACCGCGCCTGCCGTCATGACGCGCGCGGCGTCCATCATGTAGGTGTAACCGGCGATACGCGCCAGCACTTCTTCCACGCCCTCGAAACGGCCGATTGGCATCTTGAACTGTTTGCGGATGCGCGCATAGGCGCCTGTGGCGCGGCACGCCATCTTGCCCGCCCCCACACTCTGCGCCGGCAACGAGATCGAGCGTCCCGCCGCCAGACATTCCATGAGCATGCGCCAGCCTTGCCCCGCACCGGCCACGCCGCCGATAAGCCAATCCAGCGGGATGAATACATCCTTGCCGCTGTTCGGGCCGTTCTGAAAGGGAATGCCGAGAGGGAAATGGCGATTGCCGATGGTGATGCCCGGCGTGTTGGTGGGAATCAACGCAGCGGTAATACCGAGTTCTTTTTTATCGCCGAGCAGGCCGTCGGGGTCGTAAAGCTTGAAGGCCAGTCCCAGCACGGTGGCAACCGGGCCGAGCGTGATATAGCGCTTGTCCCAGTTGAGGCGGATGCCGACGATCTCCTTGCCTTCGAACCGGTCCCGGCACACCACACCCTTGTCCGGGATCGAACTGGCATCGGAACCCGCCTCGGGACCCGTGAGCGCGAAACACGGCACCTCCTCGCCCCGTGCCAAGCGCGGCAGATAATAATTTTTCTGCTCTTCCGTGCCATAACTGAGCAACAGCTCCGCCGGTCCGAGGGAGTTAGGCACCATCACCGTCACTCCCGCCGTCACGCTGCGGCTGGAAAGTTTCATCACCACTTCAGAGTGTGCCAGCGCGGAAAACTCCAGGCCGCCATACTTCTTCGGAATGATCATACCGAAAAAGCGTTGTTCCTTGATGAATTGCCAGACCTGCGGAGGCAGGTCGTGCAGCTCTTCGGTGATTTGCCAGTCGTCGAGCATGCGGCATAGATCTTCGACCGGCCCGTCGAGAAAGGCCCGCTCCTCGGCGCTGAGCTTCGGCGCGGGTATCGCCAGCAATTTGTTCCAGTCGGGACGACCGCTGAACAGCTCGCCTTCCCACCATACCGTGCCCGCCTCCAGGGCATCGCGCTCCGTTTGCGACATGGTGGGAAGTGCGGCGCGGAACCATGGCAACAGCCGGTCGCTGATCAAGGGCCGCCGCAGCGGAGGGAACACAAGCAACGCAACCAGCGCGGCCAGGAGGACGGCTATCACGAAAAAGAAGGTCATGTCTTGCTCGCCCCCAATATCACCCGATGCTTCCCTGCGCGCCGGCCACGCCCAAACCCGCGCCCGCGCACCTCATGCCGCTCAACCGCTTCTTCCGGCGTTGCATTCTCGACGAGCGCTGCGGGCGGACAATCATCTTCACCGTTGCACACCACGCCACGCCCGTCCCAAGGAAGGTCGCGATATCCCCCTGCCTCATCCAGTGCCAGAGGTGGAAATTTGATACTGTCGAAATAGGGAGAATAATCAAAGTCGCGGGGCAAGCACAAGCGCGGATTGCGCTGATACAAGCGCATTTCGCCGCCTCCCTGGCGATCCATCACCGGCAGCACCGGAAAATTCACCGATTGGAAAGCCGCCGCGATCAACGTGGAACAAATCGTGCGATCGGCAATGCCCGCCGTGCCATCGAACAGCGTAGATCGCCAGCGTCGCGGCAATACGCCATAAGGCGAAACGAACCGCGCCAGATCGAACAATTGCCGCGTGTCATAGCCGATACCCAAGTGATGCGCGGCGAAAGAAACGATCTTCGCGGCATCCTCCCGAGCCAAGCCGCGCGGCTGACACAATCGCAGAGTGGCATCGCGGTATTTGCTCAAAGGGACGGCGATGATGCCTTCGCCGATCAAGCCCTCGATCAGCAACGGCTCATGAGGATCGCCATGGTAAGCGTTCTGGATACGCCGCCGGACGTGATCATCCCCGATCTCATGCAGATGTCCGATATAGAGCGCGGAATGGGTCCACCGGCTCTGGGTGATATTTTTGATGAACTGGCTGAGGCGGGTGTGTCCCTCCACCAGCAATACATCGGCCGGCCGGATCGCATCACGCAACCGATTGAAATCGCATTGCGTTTTCCCAACAGCTTGCATCTCTTGCGCGAGCCATCGGGTAAACCTGTCATGTACCCAGCCTGCCATGCTCACCTCGTCGTTGTTTTTCATCCGTGAGCCTCAACTATGGATATGGGGCCCACATACCTGTTGGACAATCCCGTTTTCCCATCTTCTTTATCGGCGGGAAGAGGGATTTTTGAAGTCAAAGATGAGGCATTGATTCACTTTGGGTCACTGTTGTCATAATTGACAACAGGTGGTTAATGTTGGCATCATGGCCAACATGAAAGCCGCGGAACTGTATCGTCAACGCATTGTCTATGCCGAGAACAAGTTCGCGAAACTCGTACTTTGGCGGCTTCGCCAGCCGTTGGCGAGATCCAGGCATCCCTACAAGTACCGTCTGGCATACGTCGTTGATGAGGTATGCGTCCTCCGCTATGACAACGAAGCCGGGAAAGGCGATCACCGGCATTGGGAAGCGGAGGAAGACCGGTATCACTTCTCCACCCCGGAGAAGTTGTTAGCGGATTTCCAGGATGACATCGAGAAGTGGAACGATGAAAACAGTGGTTCTTGAGGTTCGACCTCCGAACGAGGCCATGGCGGGGTTCGCCCAGGCATGGAACACGAACAAGCAAGAGAAGTCGGCGCGAATCAGTTTCGCTTCGCCTGAGCTATTGTGGAAGGTTCTGACGGCAAAGCGGTGGGAGATGTTGAAGGTGCTCTGCGGCGCCGGCCCGGTCTCGATTCGAGAGACGGCACGGCGGGTGGGGCGAGATGTCAAAGGTGTTCACGGCGACGTTGTGGCACTGCTCGCCGTCGGCCTGCTCGTTCGCACTGAAGAAGGCTTGATCGAATTCCCTTACGAGTCCGTAAAAGTCGAGTTCTTGTTGCAGGCCGCGTAGCCGCACCCGCCCCCATTACCTTATGCAATCCAATCCTGACAACCCCATCGGCGTATTCGACTCCGGCGTCGGCGGTCTGACCGTGGTGCGCTCCTTGATGGAACGCCTGCCGTTCGAGAACATCATCTATTTCGGCGACACGGCACGCGTGCCCTATGGCGTAAAATCGGTCGAAACAATCAGTCATTTCACGACCCAGATCACCGAATTTCTGCTTCAGCGCCAGGTCAAACTGTTGATTATCGCCTGCAACACCATGGCCGCCGTGGCCTCGCAGGTGGTACGCGATCTGTCGCCCGTGCCGGTACTGGATGTCATCGACGCTGGCGCACTGGGCGCCATCGCCACCACACAACGCAAATACGTCGGCGTGATCGGCACACCCACTACCATTAACAGCAACGCCTATACCCGCGCCATCCACCAGCATGCCGCAGATGTGCGGGTATTTTCGCAAGCCTGTCCGCTGTTCGTGCCGCTGGTGGAAGAAGGCTGGCTCGATCATCAGGTTACTCGCCTGACCGCGCAGGAATACCTGAAACCGTTGCTGGCGCAACAGATCGACACCATGGTACTGGGCTGCACCCACTACCCCTTGCTCAAACCTCTGCTGCAGGAGGTCACCGGCACGCACATCCGCTTGGTGGACTCCGCCGAAAGCATGGCCGAACAAGCCGCCGCGCTGCTGGAAAGCATGAACCTCGCCAACCCGCAACGTTCAGCGCCTGAATATCATTTCCACGTCACGGATGTACCACTGCGTTTCCAGACCATCGGTGAACGATTCCTGGGGCGGACGCTCTATAATGTGCATGTGGTGAAATGGTGAACCGCTTATGCATGACGACAAAAATCGTAGCGTTTCGTAGGGTGCGTCTCACGCACCGCACGGATGGTGCGTGAGACGCACCCTACTCCTGGGGAAAAAACTGGAAGATAAGATGAAGCAGCAGGGATGCTGCCGCCCCGGCATGAGGCTTTACCTGCATAGTTCTTGACATCATGGCACCCCTCCCCATCGAAGATACCCTCCCCGAGCTGCTCCGCACCCTCGCCGCCCATCCGGCTGTGGTGTTGCAGGCGCCGCCCGGCGCAGGCAAGACCACGCGGGTGCCGCTGGCCATGCTCGACGAGCCGTGGCTGCAAGGCCGGTCGATCGTGATGCTGGAACCGCGCCGCCTGGCGGCACGCGCGGCGTGCGCGCGCATGGCCGATCTGCTGGGCGAGAAGGCCGGGCAAACGGTGGGCTATCGCGTCCGTTTCGACAGCCAGGTGTCGCGCCAGACGCGCATCGAAGTCCTGACCGAGGGCATCCTGACCCGTCGCCTACAAGGCGATCCGGCCCTGGAGGGAGTAGGGCTGGTGATCTTCGACGAATTCCACGAGCGTAACCTCAACACCGATCTCGCTCTGGCGCTGTGTATCGACAGCCAGCGCGGGTTGCGCGACGACTTGAAAATACTGGTGATGTCAGCGACTCTGGATACAGAGAAGGTTGCCGTGCTACTCGACAATGCGCCTGTCGTCACCAGTTCGGGGCGCAGTTTTCCGGTGACCGTCAGCTATGCCACCCGTGACCCCGATATCAACAAACTGCCAGAAGCGGTGGCCGCCACGATTCACCGCGCTCTCGCTGAACGGCAAGGCGATGTGCTCGCCTTCCTGCCCGGCGGCGGCGAGATCCGGCGTACACAGCGCCTGCTGGAGGCAGACCCTGCCTGCGCGGAAATCGCCATCCATCCGCTCTATGGCGACTTGCCCAAGGAGGCGCAGGACCGCGCCATCCAACCCGATCGCCATGGCCAGCGCAAAGTGGTGCTCGCCACCCCTATCGCCGAGACCAGCCTGACCATCGAAGGCATCGACACCGTAGTCGACTGTGGTTTCGCCCGTGCACCGCACTTCGACCCCAACAGCGGACTGACTCGCCTGGACACGGTGCGCATCTCGCGCGCCTCCGCCGAACAACGTACTGGACGCGCCGGGCGTCTGGGACCGGGGTGTTGCTACCGGTTGTGGAGCGAAACCACGCAGCGCGGCCTGCAAGCCCAAACCATACCGGAAATCATCGCCGCCGATCTCACCCCGCTGGCGCTGGAACTGGCGCAATGGGGCGTACATAATGCGGACAGCCTCGCCTGGCTCGACCCGCCGCCGTCCAGTGCATTGGCCCAGGCACGGCAGTTGCTCGCCAAACTCGGCGCACTGGACGGCAAAGGCGTGATCACCTCTCTCGGCCAGACGATGGCCGCGCTGCCCGTCCATCCACGCCTCGCTCATCTCTTGCTGGAAGGATGTCGGCTGGGCATGGGCGCGCTGGCCTGTGATGTCGCGGCCCTGCTCAGCGAGCGCGACATTCTCTCCCGTGATAAAGGCACATGCAGTTGCGACATGCTGGAGCGCGTCGAAGCACTGACGGCGTTTCGCACACGCGGCAGGGCGGGCGCGCAATCGCACGGAGCGGATCCTCATGCCTGCGAACACATCGAACAGATCACCCGCCAGTGGCGGCAGCTACTGAACATCAAACAACCTGCAACAAGCGCGAATGACGAAGATATCGGTCTGCTACTGGCGCTGGCCTACCCGGATCGCATCGCCGCCCAGCGCGAGCCCAACAGCGGACGCTATCTGCTCGCCAATGGTCGTGGTGCACGCCTGGCGCATACGGATCACCTCATCAAACATCCTTACCTGGTCGCCGCGCAAATCGACGCGGGCAAGACCGAAGGCATAATCCACCTCGCCGCCCCCGTCATCGCGCAGGCATTGCGCGAACACCTGGCAGGACGGATGGAAACGTGGGATGTGGTGCGCTGGCACAATCAGCAGCAGGCGATCATCGCGCGGCGCGAGGAACGGCTCGGTGAGCTGGTACTCGCCAGTCAACCTTTGCAAAACGCCGCCCCCGGCACGTTGCGCAAGGCCATGCTGGAAGGCGTGCGCCAACTAGGACTGGAGGCGCTACCGTGGACACGCGAGGCGCGCGAATGGCAGGCGCGAGTGTTGTCGATGCGTCATTGGTGCCCCGAGGACGGTTGGCCGGATGTCAGCGATGCGTATCTTGAAACCACCATGGAGGATTGGCTGGAGCCTTATCTGGATGGCATCACCCGCCGCGATCACCTCACGCGGCTCGATCTGACTTCGATATTGTCAAACATGCTCGACTGGCCGCAACGCACCCGCCTCGACGAAGGCGCCCCCATCCACCTCACCGTGCCCAGCGGCTCGCGCCTGCGCCTGCAATATACTCCGGGCGAACCGCCGGCGCTGGCGGTGAAACTGCAAGAGATGTTCGGCCTGGGCGACACCCCTCGTATCGCCGGGGGACGCATCCCCGTCACCCTCCACCTGCTCTCCCCCGCCCAGCGCCCCATTCAGGTCACGCAAGATCTGCGCGGCTTCTGGGAACGCACCTACACCGAAGTCAAAAAGGAATTGAAGGGCCGCTACCCCAAGCACCCATGGCCGGACGACCCATGGAACGCAACGCCGACGGCACGGCGCAAGCCGCGAACCTGATCACCCGTCACTTCCCC